>CANQUN010000031.1 GCA_947627065.1 uncultured Clostridia bacterium | reverse complement strand
GCTTCTTACCAAAAACATCGTTTTTTGTGAGAAAAAGGCGGCTTTTGCAATTTTGCTCGCCTTTACGCACCCGCACGGCAACATGATAAACCTGAGCACCCGCACGGGCGACGGCACACCGACATCCACACGCGGCAATCACATGAGACAACCAACGCCTCACCGACAATCCCGCGCACAAAACGTCGTAATAATCGCAATACAACAAAAAATCAAAGGAGCGAACCGAAGTTCGCTCCTTTTTCGTCAGCAGCTCTTAAATTCGTACCAATAATCGCTGCTCTGGGTCGGCGGAAGTCTGTTACCCTTCTGCACGGAAACGGTGTCGATAACGTTGCCGTTTTCGTCAACCACGTTGTAATAACCCGTTCTGGGCGCAATGTCGCCCGGATTGAATTTTTGCATATCCTACCTCCCGCATTCATTATGAGCAGGTCGGCGGAATATTATACCCGATACTCCAAAATCCCGAGCACAAATAAAAAAGACGTCGGGTACAACGGTATCCGACGTCGGCATAATGGCAATAATAGCGGCTACGGCAAAATACGGAATCAGGCGTTTTTGTGCGATTCAGGGCACTTTTCGTCCGTCTGCGGGTTTTCGTCAACGGGCAGATAGCCCGCCTTGCCGTCCGCACGGGCGGTCTCTTCACCCCGCGCACGCCTGCGCTTCGGCGTATCTTGCGGCTCGGGCGCGGGCTGTTCGGCACGGGACAGACGGTCTATTATTCCCCAGATCGCCGCGATCAGGTAGACGATTACGGTGGAAGCGATGAACCCGTAAGAGTCGAGCAGCACGTCCGAGAAGGAGCAGTACCTGCCCGCCGTGAACACCGAAAGTTGGCACAGTTCGGTTACGCCCGCGATGATAAACCCGGACATCACGCTCAGCATAAACGCCAGCACCTTGAACTTGCCGCCCTTTTGGCTGAACAGCAGGTAGGTCAGCGCGCCGAATATTCCCATTCCGAAAAACGCGAGGAAATGCCCAAAGGTCTTTCTTATAATGTAGTAGAAGTTGCCCAGCACGTCCTTTATGGTCGTGGCCTCGACGACGAGGGTGAAGGACAGGCTTGTCGTTTCGCCGTCGGCCTCGTTCACCACGGTGATCGTGCACGAACCCGTCCGCCTCGGCACCACCGTTCCGTCCTCGGAAATTTCGGCAACCTTGTCGTCCGACGTGGCGTACGTGTAGTTGTAAACCGAAGGCTTCGGCTCGAATTTAACGTCAAATTTGAAACTTGCCGAGGTCTTGGCGGTGAACCGTCCGCCGTTTTCAATCTGCGTCTTGCCCACGGCAAGCCCGACGATGCTGCCCGCGTTTTCGCTTACGGTAACGGTGATTTTCACGCTCACGTCGTCGTGCGTGGAATAGACGGTTACCTCCGCCGTACCCTTGGCAAGCCCCTTGACAATCCCGTCATCTTTCACGAGAACCACCGACGGGTCGGAGGAGACGTAGTTCACTTCCTTAAACGTCGCGTCCTCGGGCGTGAATACGGGAGTTATGTAAAAGAACTCGTTTACCTTTATCGCGCGTGTTGCGGGGCCGACGTCCATGCTCTCGAGCGGAACGCGGTCGGCCTTTTGGGGCAGAACCTTAACCTGCACCGAGCATGTGAGGGAGGGGTTCGCGCGGTTGGTTACGGTGATTGTCGCCTCGCCCTCGGCAATGGCGGTTACCATCCCGTCCGAAACGGTCAGAACGTCCGTGTCCGACGACGTCCAGTCCACGGCCTTGTCGTCGGTAGTCTTGGCGGGTTTGTAAGCGACGCCCAGCGTGTAACTCACGCTCTCGTACATTATGTAACAATCGCCGTCCCGCTCGTTTTCGTCGAGTCCCGTTATCGAAACCGACGTTGCGGGCACGGGCACAACGGTTATGCGCACGGCGTCGTAAAGGGCGGGATTTTCTTCAGAAGTGGCCTTTATCATGGCTTTTCCGGGGTGCAGGGCGGTTATAACGCCCGTTGCCGAAACCCTCAAAACGTTGCTGCCTTCCTCGTCCTCGGCGGTGTATACAACCGCGGAATTGGTGGCACTGTCGGGCCGCACCTCGCACTTTATGCGCACCGTGTCGCCCGCATTTATCACGGCGCCGTCCGCGGGATAGGTTATGGAAACGCCCGTCACGTCCACCTGCTGGGTAATGCTGCCCACAATGTCGGTTATGGCGTCATTCACCGTGTCGCCGAACGCCGTGCTCTCCTTGCTCGACTCCGCACCGGGCGTAAGCCCCTGCATCACGAGAAAGGCAATGCACAAAACGTAAGCCGCAAAGCAGCCCCACTTGAAAAAGTTTTTCCAAAATCTGCCCGATTTCATAATTCCTCTTTATAATTGTCGTTACAACCATTTTAGCACATATTTGCAAATATTTCAACTGTTTTCCATACTCTCGCCGTTTTTTGCGTTTTTGTGCGAAATAGGGGACTAACCCGCCCGCAACCGCGGCAGCCAACCCGTTTGTAACCCATGCGGTTGGATTGTTATATCATGCTGTTTGTTATCCGTGCGGCAGTCCTGTTGTATCATGCTGTTTGTTATCCGTGTTGTCGGCTTGTTGTATCATGCTGCTTGTAACCTGTACTGCCAACCTGTTGTATCATGCTGTTTGTTATCCGTGCGGCCAAACTTTTGCAACCCGTGCTGTCATCTATTATATAACATATAAACTATAACATATAAACCCCAGCCCGCCCCGCCATTTCCACCGTCCCCACCGTTACCGCCAACCAAAGCCGAAGCAAAAAGGGGACACCAGAGCCATCATTTCCACCGTTACCGCCAACGCCACCATTTCCACCGTTACCGCCATTACCGCCAACCCAAGCCGCGGCAAAGAGGGGACATGCCATTATCACCCGTACCACCGTCCCAGCCGTTACCGCCATTTTCTCCAATATCACCGGCACCGACGGCAGCCCGCATAAATATTCCGCACCCAATTTTACTCTTGCAATCTTGCAAATGTTTGTTTTAGTGATATTTACAGGCACGGTTTTGTGTCGGAAAATGTTGTTTTGATAAAAAGATGAAAAAATCGGGTCGTTATTTGGGAAAAAACGAATAAGTCCCCGTTTTTACTTGACAAATAGAAATCAAGAATATATAATGCTTTTCAAAGGATTTTGGAGTACAATATGAAACTGAAAGCAAAGCGTGGCATAATTTACAGAATTTCCCTCACGGGAGATTTGGGCAGCGGAAAGAGTACGGTTTGCTCTCTTCTCGCGGAGGCTATAGGGGCAGAGGTTGTATCCATTGGTTCCATGCAGCGTAAACTCGCTGCCGAAATGGGCATGACCACTCTGGAATTCAGCCATTACATGGAAGGGCATCCGGAAATCGACAACGAATTTGACGACAGGCTCAAATCGTACGACGCAGTTGTTGAGGGCAACTACATCTTCGACTCCCGCCTTGCGTGGAACTTCGTGCCGTCGGCGTTCTCGGTCTATCTGACCGTGGACCCGCACGAAGGGGCAAAGCGCGTGTTCCTCGCCACCCGTTCGGGTGAAACTTACCTGGATGAAAAGGACGCTTTCGTCAGGCTCGGCGAGCGCAGAAAGAGCGAGATGCTCCGCTACGGCAGCGCGTACGGCGTGGACCTTTCGGACATGACAAATTACGACCTTATCATCGATTCGACAAGCGCGTCCCCCAGCGAAATCGCCCATCTCATCCTCGAGGAATATTCCAAAAAACTCAAGGGCAAAGTGGGCAAGACGCTCTACCTTTCGCCTTACAGAATCTACCCCCTCAAGGACACCACGCCTCTCGGCGAACCCGTCGTCGTGGTCCGTGCGGACGGATATTATTTCCTCACCGTCGGCCTCGCTTCGGTCGCCCGCAAGGCCTATTGTTGCGAGAATCTCGTGCCCGTAACCGCCGAGGCCCTGTCCGCTCCCGCCGCCGCAACTTACGTTGCCAAGCATTACGACAAAAAGCGCATAAAGGAGTGGGAAGCGCACATCGGCTTCTCCTACCCCGCTTACCCGGACAAGCACCCCGTACCTGCCGAAGACAATACCTGCCTTCACAGATAATCGTCCTCAAACGAGCGGCATAAACGGGTTGCGTAAACGGGCTGCACAAAACATAAAAACCCCCTAAAACGCACAAAAACGGCACTTTTTGTGCCTGTACCCAAAACGGAAAGAAGGCTCTTTCCGTTTTTTCATGCCCCGCGGATTCGTTTCCGCCCGCTAAATTCAAGCGGCACACCTCGCCGAACGCATGGCCGCAAACGCACATTCGCACATCGCCGTCTGCGCACATTCACACTTAAACACCCGTACATCTGCGCATATCCGCCCGTACCGACCCGCCCGCAACAACCCAAAAAATCGGATTCTGCAAGGAATTATCCGCCAAACGCTTGACTAAACCCGAAATAAATCGTATAATTTGACAAAAAGTAACAGGACGTGGGAACGCCCGTCCCAAAACAACCCGCCTAAAAAACGGGCAAACCGCCCCGCCAGTTGAAAAGAAGTTTTCGGCAGCCGACAGAGGAGAACAATGATAAAACAGCCCAACAGAAACGACGTTGCGCGTCTTGCAGGCGTTGCGCCATCCACCGTTTCCCACGTGATAAACGGCACTAAATTCGTCAGCGAGGACGCCAAGGCCCGCGTGCTCAAGGCCGTGGAGCAACTCGGTTACCAGCCCAATCTTCTGGCAAGGAGTTTCAAACTCAACTCCACGCGGCAGATCTCCGTGCTCGTCGGCACGCAGGGCAATTTCGGCGAAATCTACCGCGGAATGTACGAGGTTGCCTACAAGGCGGGATATTCGCTCTCGGTGGTAATCGCCAACGACAGCCGCGCCGATTATTACGCCGACTGCTACGCCCGCCGTTCGGAAGGGGTCATCAACCTCTCCCGCTTCTTCTGCGGCGACAAGACCTTTGAAAAACTCAAGGCCAACGGAATGGCTTTTGTCAACGTCCGCCCTTACGCAGGCGAGAACGGTGTGAGCATAAATTACGTAAACGCCGTGGAAAAACTTGCCGCCGACCTCGCCGCCAGAGGAAGGCGGAACGTCGCCTTTCTCGCAGACACTTCGAGGGCGGAGATAGAACCCGACACCCGCCTTGTCGCCATGCGCTACTTCCTGTCCGCACGCGGCCTTTCGGTGGAGGACGGAATGCTCAGGTGCTACGAGCAAAGCCCGCTGTCGCTCGACTCGTGTAAGTTCGGTTACGAACAGGCCGCCGCCGTCTTTGCCGCCCGCCCCGACACGGACGCCGTGTTCTGCGTAAACGAGTACATAGCCCTCGGCCTCATGAAGTATCTCAAAGAAACGGGCCGCCGCGTGCCGCAGGACGTCTCCGTCTGCGGGTGCGACGCGTCGCCTCTTTCCGCTTACGTCCTGCCGCGGCTGAGCACCATGGGCGTGGACATGGCCGAATTCGGCCGCAAGTGCATAACCAGCGTCCTCTCCCAACTCTCGGGCGAGAGGGGCGCCACTTCCATAATGTACGCCGAATACTTCCCCAAAGGCTCGGTCTGACCCGCGTTTTGTTTTAACCTCAACGCCTCGTCCGACCCGCGCTCGGCTTGCCCCGTTCACGCTCTCGATATATTTTACTTTGTTCTGTTTGCAAGCCTCGCGCCCGCTTTCGTTTTACCCCGCGGATTATCGGCAAATTCCACCGTTCCCGCCGTCGGTAATTTTCCGCCGCTTTTTGTCAACTTTATTATAATCGGATTTTCCCGCCCCGCCAATCTTCATATTGTGGGCGGCTACGCTTGACTTAACGGAGATTTTATGGTATAATACACGGACATGGGAGAAATTATTATGAGCGATTACTCTAACAGTGAAGAAAAAAAGGCCGTCCGCGTCAATGCGCGCGGTTGTTCGTTCGACTGCGACAATTGCAAAAAACTTTGCGCCTGCGCCGTCTGCCACGAACCCGATTGCGACAACTGCGTCTGCGCCGTCTGCACCGACGTGTGCGACGACTGTCTGTGCGCAATCTGTGAAGAAGAAACCTGCGTCGGCTGCGATTCTTTGACCAAAGAAACGCTGTCGCAGGCACGCGCGCGCCTTGAGCAGGAAGCCGCAAATGCCGAGGCGGCGGCTTCCGAAACCCCCGACGAACATACCGAGGAGATTCCCGACGAACCCGTGGAGGAAGTTGTTGAAGAACCCACGGAGGAGACCCCCGAGGAACCCACGGAGGAACCCGACGAGCAGCCCGAGGAAGAAGTTGCGGAGCAACCGGCCGAAGAAGTAACGGAAGAAGTTGCGGAAGATGTAACGGAAGAAGTTACCGAGGAACCCGTTGAGGAGACCGCGGAGGAACCTGCCGAGGAGACCGTAGAAGAACCTACGGAAGAATCTGTTGAGGAGCCTGTCGAAGAACCGACGGAGGAATCTGCAGAAGAATCTATTGAGGAAATTCCTACCGAGGAGCCTGTCGAGGAACCGACCGAAGAAGAGGCAACCGTAACCGAAGAAATTCCCGAAGAACCTCAACCCGAAGAAACTGCCGAGGAAACCACAGAAGAATCTGTTGAAGAACCCGTTGAAGAATCTACCGAGGAAATCCCCGCCGAGGAATCTGTTGAAGAAACAACGGAAGAACCCGCGGAAGAAGTAACTGAAGAAACAACAGAAGAACCCGTTGAAGAGACCCAGCCCGAGGAAGAAACTCAACCCGAGGAAGAAGTTCAACCCGAGGAATCCGTTGAGGAAACTCAGCCTGAGGAAGAGGAAGAAACTCAACCCGAAGAAGAAGTTCAGTCCGAAGAGACGGCGGAGACCGCAACGGACGAACTCGAGATAATAACTGAACCCGCCGCCGAACAGCCCGAGGAGACTGCCGAGGCCGAGGACACCGACACGCTCGAGGAGATCTGCGAGGCGCCTTACCGCGAGCCTGCGGCAGCCGAAGGAACGGCCGAACAACCTACCGAGCAACCCGCCGAACAACCCACCGAGGAAACGGCCGAACAGCCCACAGAACAACCCGTCGAGGAGGCTCAGCCCGAGCAGTCCGCAGAGGACACTTTCAACGTAGAAACCGCCGAAATCGCACAGGAATCGACCGAATCGCAATCCGGCGAGGCGGCGGAAACGCAGCCCGAAGAGGCCGCGCAACCCATAGAACAACCCGCGGAAGAACCCGCTGTTCAGCCCGCCGAAGAACCCGCACCCGAGACCGCGCAACCCGCACCCGAGACAGAAGGGGACGAGGAAGGGGAGGACGAGGAGTTGCCGCCCGACGACGATGAGGACGACGAACTTCCGCCCGACGAGCCTGACGAACCCGAGCAGCCCGACCCCGAGGAGGTTTCCCGTGAGGAGCACGCGAGGATGGTGGAGGAACTCAAGGTCCAACTCGCCGTTCCGCCCCGCCGCCGCTACATCGCCGCCCCGAGCGAAAAGCCCGTGTCGGATGAGGAATACACGCTTGACATTCCCACCCGCAGCGAGATGAAGGAAAACGTTCAGTCTGTTTTCAAATCGCTCATCAAAGAGGGCTTCAAACTCGGTTATCTTGACAAGTACGACGGGCTATCCGCTTCCGAAATCAAGGAGGAATACGAGGGCGAGTACGTTTACGAAGTTGCCGAGCAGGAATTCCGCAAGGTCGCCCTGCGCGTGTGCGAGGTCAAAAAGGAGAGGAAAGTCGGCGTTTACATCTTCAGTTGGGACGGAACGGACGTTCACCACATCGGTTACCTCAACGAACCCGAAAAGGCCGAAGCCATCATGCCCTACATCGAGGACAAGGACAATTACATCTTCAACATCTGCGGCGTGATCACGGGCGGCAAGTTCAAGAGCGTTGAGAAGGACGAAAAGACCGGAAAGATCAAGATAAAGAACTGCGAAGGCCTGCCTTACGGCCTCGAACTCGACATAACCATCTACAAAAAGCGCGAGCAGTAACCTTGTAAATGTGCGCCATGCACCGTGTAAGCAGCAACTTTGCACCCCGTAAACGGTAACTTTGCACCGCCCGAACGGTATGTGCACCGTAACCCTTGTAATAAGGTTGCCGGCTGTAACGCGAAATACTTGCAGAATCGCGGGTTATAACTTGAAATATCTGAAAAAGATATGGCTGCCCCGCGCAAATTCCCCGAGGGTTGTCCTTGCGGAACTACCCGCGGCATTCCTCGCGCAAAATCTCTGTGTCGATGTGCCCCGCGGAATTCCGCCCCGCCAACCCGCAAGCGGCACCGTCTGCCAACGCGCGGGCAGTAACCATGACGCGCGGGCGGAAAACCGCACCCCAAGACGGCGGATACCAATTCAACAGTCGTGTTTTCAAATGACAAAAAACTCTCGGATGAACCTCATCCGAGAGTTTTTCTATTTGGGCACCGCAATTCTCGAAAATCTTTCCTTGACGAACCTCATCCGAGAGTTTTTCTGTTTATGCACCGCGATTCTCAAAATTCTTTCTTTTTTACAGCCCGATTTTCAAAACTCTTTCTTTTTATATACGGACACGGACACTGCCGCCGACCCCGCCGGAACAACCAAGGCCGACACCGCACCGCAATTCTCAAAATTCTTTCTTTTTATATACGGACACGGACACTGCCGCCGACGCCGCAAGAATGACAAGAGACAGCACGAGCGCAAGGCAGATGGTAGTTACGGGCGAGAGACCGCCGAGTAAGGCAAGGCTTATCTTTCCGCCCGCAACCGCCTTGACAAAGTACGGAAAACCCACGCCCACGCCTATCATTACGGCCATGTTGATGTACCTCGTCTTTTCGATTCCGAACCTGTACGTCAGCGGCTGCAGAACGCCCGTCATCAGGCTTCCTATAAAAAAGGCAACCGCCGCCTCGGCCGCGCCCAGCCGTTCGAGACGAGGTATCGCAAGGCTCAGTATCACGTAGAACACAAGGCACACGACGTATACCAAAACCGAAAAAATATATCTCGAAAGGACGATTCCCCGCCTTGAATAGGGCGCGGCGTTGAGGATGTTCTCTGCCTTGCGGTACTTGGATTCGTAATAAGCAAGGCTCTGCAACGTCATGTACAGCGCGAGGATGTATGTCATGGAAAAAGCGGCCAGCCCCGTTCCCATCGGGTTCATTGTCAAAAAAAGCAAGGGCACGCCGACGATTATCAAAGCCGTGAAGGGCAGGTTGTTTTTCATGATAATCAAGTCTTTGAAAATGAGCGACAGGTACTTTTTCATTCTCTTTTACCTCCCACATAAGCGAGCATAATGTCCTCCAAGGTCGCACGTTCAACGACGGCGCTCGGGCAAAATCTCTTTATCTGTGCGGCATTTTTGGTTATTCCCTCAAAGCCGTAATCGGTTTCGCTGAGAGAAAGAAACAACTTTCGGCACTCCTCGGTCATCTCCGTCCTTTTGCCCTTGACAACCCTGTGCTCGTCCAGCAAAGCGTCCTTTTCTTGCTCAAAAACAATGCTCCCTTCATGAATCAAAAGCAGCATGTCCGCCACCCGCTCGAGGTCGGAAACTATGTGCGTGGAAAACAGCACGCTCTTTCCGTCCTTCTTCATAAAGTCAAGAATGATGTTCATAAATTCCCTGCGGACAACGGGGTCCAGCCCGCTCGTCGGTTCGTCCATGATAAGCAGGTCGGCATTGTGCGAAAGCGCAAGCGCAAGCGCGTATTTCGCCCGCATGCCCTTGGAGAGCGTGGATATCTTTTGCCTTGGATTAAGCGAGAAAATTTCCATGTTTGCCTTAAACGCACCTTCATCCCACGCCGAATACGCGGGGGCGATTATGTTCTTCATCTGTGCCATCGTCAGGTGGTCGTAAAAGGAGCCGTCGTCAATCACAACGCCTATGCGGTCTTTAATTTCCCGTTCGTGCCCCTCAAATTCCATGCCCCAAAAGCGTACGGACCCGCCGTCTGCGCGTATTAGCCGCAAAATTGACTTTATGGTCGTACTCTTGCCCGCGCCGTTCGCCCCGATAAACCCCGTAATGCAGTTGTCGGGAACGGTAAAACTTATGTCGTTCAGGCAAAAACCGCCGTAACTTTTTTTAAGGTTTGCCACCTCAATCGCATTCTGCATTCAATCTTCCTCCTCAAAAAGGATATCCATCATCTGTTGCAACTCTTCCCTCGTAATGCCAAACAGTTTGGCGTTGCGAATGGCTTTTTGCATATCCTCTTCAACCATTCTGCGTTTGGAATCGCGCAGCAGTTCGGGATTGCCCATGGCAACAAAGGTCCCGCGTCCCGCCTGGCTCACGGCATAACCTTCCTGCTCCAACTCGTCGTACACCCGCCGCGTGGTCAAAACGCTCACGCCAATGTCGTTGGCAAACGCGCGCACGGACGGCAGCAGGTCGCCCGCTTTCAGTTCTCCTTTCAATATTGCTTCTTTAATCTGCTCCTTTATCTGCAAATAGAGCGGCTTGTCCGAAGCGTTTGAAATGACTATGTTCAACTATCCTTGCTCCTTACTGTGCTGTTTCAACATACACAGTATACACTATGAATGGGCGTTTGTCAACGGAAATCATCACGCCTTTGGGGGTTTTGACAAAATTTTTTCAAAGAGAGGGGAGGGGAGTTCGACAAAAAAATGGAATCTTTGCGGCGGGTGGCAAGTCTAAATCGTGCGCGGCGCACATAGATTAAGAATATAAAACCGAAAGGAAGGTGTGTCATGAACGATTTTGATTACGCAAGGATGATCGAGATTCCCATAAACAGTTGCGACGTGTCCGTCAAGCCCCGCGCGGCGGCAAAATTCAGGTTCAGGCGGGGCGAAACGCTCAAGAAGACGCTTATGGAAAAGATAAATTCCGACGCTTACGAGGCGGCGGGTGACGAGCGGGAGAGCAGCGTGGAGATAACCACCAAGAAGGCCGAGCGGCGCGCCCGTCGTAAAAATCGCTTTTCTGTTGACATAGTAACGGCGCAGGCGGCGGTGGTTGCCATACTTGTCATGACCATTTTGCTGACAAACATTTTCTGGGCGGACAGCGGCATAAACACCCTTTTGGCAGGCGTGTTTTCATCGGGTGCCGAAAAGGTAGAGGATAAGGCTTACGCAGAGTTTGCCCCGGGGCTGCCTTCGAGGACCAGCGAGATAACCTTGAAAGAGGGCGTAATGACCTTTTCGGGAGAAGGCAGCGTCTATCCCATCTGCGACGGAAAAGTGGCGAAAATAGCGGATTTAGGGGACAAATTGGAAATCACCATAGAATTCAGTCCGAGTTTTTCGGCGGTGATTTCGGGCGTGGACTTCGCCTATTACGGCGTCGGCGACGCGGTGTACCGCTCCGTTCCCGTGTGCTATTCGGACGGCGGAGAGGTGGACGTCCGCCTCTACTCCGACGGGCAGTTGATATCCGATTACATGCTCGATAACGGCAGTATCGTATGGCAAAGCTGAAGTTCACCGTCCACCCGCTGTTTTTCCTCTTCGGCGTCTACTTTGCGGCAACGGGCAGAATATTCGTTTTCTTGACATACACGCTCGTTGCCGTTCTGCACGAAATGGGGCACAGCATAGCGGCCGCGCGTTTGGGTTACAGGCTCAACCGCGTGGTGCTCATGCCCTACGGCGCGGTCATAAGTGGGGACATACGGGGGCTGAAATTCAAAGACGAAATAGAAGTGGCGCTCGCGGGGCCGTTTACCAACCTCGCCTGCGCCGTTTTGTTTGCCGCGCTGTGGTGGGTGACGCCCGACACGTACGCGTTTACGGACACGGCCATGTTCGCGTCGCTGTCCATCGCCGCCGTAAACCTGCTGCCCTGCCGCCCGCTCGACGGCGGAAGGGTGCTGCACGCTTTTTTGTCAATCTACCTCAAAAGGCGGACGGCCGACATCGTCCTTCTCATCACGGGTGTGCTGTTTTCGTGCGTTTTAGGGGGTTTATTTGTAATTTCGTGCTTCTCCGCTCCCAACCTGTCGCTGCTTTTCTTCGCCCTGTTCGCCCTGTTCGGAACGGTGTTTACGGGCAAGGACAACGGTTACGTCAAACTGTACGAAAACGCTTACGCGCGCGCCCTCGACAGGGGTGCCGAAGTCAGGCGGGTAGCCGTCCCGCCCGACACTACCGTCAAAAAACTGCTCTCCATGATGGACGGGCAGTCCCTCACCGAAGTCGCCGTCTACACCCGCCGCGGCGAGTTTCTCGGCCTGCTCCCGCCCGAACGAGTCTTTGAAATCGCCTCGGGCGACACGCTGTATTCTTCCGTTTCGGAATTTCTGCCCGCGGGTAATCACGCCCGTCCGTCGCCGTCCGCCTCGGTCGCCCGCCCCGCAGTTCCCCCGCAATCAGCCCAAACCCGCGGCACGTCTCAATCCGTTGCAACCCGGAGCGCGGCTTGCTCGGTCAATATATATAATGCGCCCGCACATGCCGAGGAGAGCGAACGTACAATTCTGTCTCCCCGCGCCGGTCTGCAAGGCCTCAACACAGGACATCGCACCCAGCCGTCCGCCGGTCTGCAAGGTCTCAACGCGGCACATCGCACCCAACCGCCCGCCGGTCTGCAAGGCCTCAATGCGGGACATCGCGCACAATCAACTGTGGGTCTGCATGCCCAATCCCATGCCGGCCTTCACTCGCAATCTCATACGGGGCTTCACCTCAACCGCGGCCTCAATTTCCTCACCAAACTCCGCAAACCCTGACACATACTTTCCTTTGGTCCCTCGTTTGCAAAGCGACTTCATTTTCTTTCCCTTGGCCCCTCCCGAGGAGGGGCCGGCGCGTAGCGCCTGAGGTGGGCATCGTTGTTGTTTTGGGACAGTTGGAAATTCAAGGTTCGTTGCCCACCCCCTGAATCCCCCTCCTCGGGAGGGGGCACTCGGTGGTGCGCCCGTACACTCACAGCAAAACCAACCGCGCCCAAACTCAAACACATCACCACACATAAACCCAACAAACATGTTGCCCACCCCCCTGAATCCCCCTCCTTGGGAGGGGGCACTTGGTGGTGCGTCCGTACACTCACAGCAAAACAACCACACAAATGCACAACCCACCGCACCACCACAACCGCCCGCACCACCACGGCAAAATCACCCCGCAAACCAATCAAAATTCACAAACTGTGAATATTTAACAAACTTTACCCATAAATTTCCGTTTTCAGGTATTAAAAATTAAAATGGGCGGGTTTTCGCGGGCTATTCGTTTGCTTTGAAAACCCCCTTCATGTTATAATATATATGCACCTTGAGAAATCGATAAAATTTTATCGATTGGGGGCACGGAGGTAATATGAGTAAAGTTACGATCATAGGCGCGGGGGCCGTGGGTGCAACCATCGGTTACGCCATGTCTATAAGGGGCACCGCGTCGGAAATCGTCCTTATCGACATCAACCAGAGGAAGGCGGAGGGCGAAGCGCTCGACATCAGGCAGGGCCTGCCTTACAGCCCGCAAAACAAGATTTACGCAGGCACTTACGACGACGCGGCGGGTTCGGACATAGTTGTCATAACCTCCGGCGTGGCGAGAAAACCGGGAATGTCCCGCCTCGACTTAGCGCAGGTAAACGTGGACATCATCAAGTCCATAGCGCCCGAGATAACCGCCCGCGCGCCCGACGCCGTTTACGTTATAGTCAGCAACCCCGTGGATATTCTGACTTACGTTTTCCAAAAGATAACGGGTTTGCCCGAAGAGCGGGTTATAGGCACGGGCACCTTGCTTGACACGGCGCGTCTGCGCACCCGCCTGTCGGAAAATTTCAACATCAGTATGAAAAACGTGCACGCCTACGTTTACGGAGAACACGGGGACACCTCGTTCATCCCGTGGTCTACGTGCAACATTTCGGGCATCGGCGTAAAGGAATACAGCAAACACGTCATAGACAAGACAAACATGAAGCAGCCCGAGTTCACCTTTGAAGAAATAGAAGAACACGTCAAAAAATCGGGCGCTTGGATAATAGAGAGGAAGGGGGCGACGTTCTATGCGATTGCGGCCTGCGTAACGCACATCTGCGCCTGCATATTCTCGGGCGTGGAGATTGCGCTCACCCTTTCCACCATGCAGCACGGAGAGTACGAAGGGGTGGACGACGTGTGTCTTTCCACACTCGCACTGCTCGGAAGGCACGGCGTGTGCGGCAAGGTAATGCAGGAACTCAACCGCAGCGAGCGCGAACTTCTCAGGCATTCTGCCGAAAAGCTCAAGGAAGTAATCGCTTCCGTCAAATTCTGATTTTAAGCCGGCGGGTTTACCCGTCGGCTTGTCGTTATCCGCACGCCCGCAGACAAGCCCGCAGACATAAACAGTCCGCAGACAAGCCCGCAGACCGCCCCGCGATAAAAAAAGCAGGTAAACAAAACGCAGGGACCCGCTTTGCCGCAGGCGTAAAAACGCAGATAACATAAAGAAATTTTCAAATAGCCAAACCGTAAATATCAACAAACCATCGGAGGATAAAATTGGATTACAGAACAGAGAGAGACTCCATGGGTGAAATGCAGGTTCCCGCGGACAAACTGTGGGGAGCGCAGACCCAGAGGAGTTACCAGAACTTCCGCATAGGCGAGGAGCGTATGCCCGCCGAAATAGTAAAGGCTTTCGGAATACTCAAAAAGGCGGCGGCGCTCGCCAACCTCAACCTCGGCAAACTCGACAAGGAGAGGGCGGATTACATAGTCAAGGCGGCCGACGAGGTAATCGAAGGCGCCCTTTGGGACAATTTCCCCCTCGTAGTGTGGCAGACGGGCAGCGGCACGCAGTCCAACATGAACGCCAACGAGGTAATCGCCAACAGGGGCAACCAACTTGCGGGCAAAAAGTTGCTGCACCCCAACGACCACGTAAACATGAGCCAGAGTTCCAACGACACCTTCCCCACGGCCATGCACATAGCCGCGGTGCTTAGTATAGAAGATAAACTTCTGCCCGCGGCCGACGAACTTGTCGCCACCTTCCGCCGTCTCGAAGAGGAGAACGCGGGTATCGTAAAGAGCGGCCGCACCCACCTGCAGGACGCCACGCCCATCGCCTTTTCGCAGGAGATAAGCGGCTGGCGCAACATGGTGGAAAAGGCGGCGGACATGATCCGTTTGTCCCTTGCGGGTCTCAAGGAACTCGCCCTCGGCGGAACTGCCGTCGGCACGGGTCTCAACACGCCCGCGGGCTGGGCGGAGGAGGTCGCCGCCCGCGTTTCGGAAATAACGGGCAAAACCTTCATCACCGCTCCCAACAAATTCCACTCCCTCACCGCAAAGGACGAACTTGTCTTTGCCCACGGCGCGCTCAAGGCTCTTGCCGCCAACCTGATGAAGATTGCCAACGACGTCCGCTGGCTGGCAAGCGGTCCGCGCGACGGGCTTGGGGAGATATTCATTCCCGAAAACGAACCGGGCAGTTCCATCATGCCGGGCAAGGTCAATCCCACCCAGTGCGAGTCCATGACCATGGTTGCCGTTCAGGTAATCGCAAACGACGTTGCCGTCGGCATGGCCGCCTCGCAGGGGAATTTCGAACTCAACGTGTTCATGCCCGTCATGATCTACAACTTCCTGCAATCGGCAAGGCTTTTGGCAGACGGAATGCGCTCCTTCAACGCCAACTGCGTTTCGGGCATAAAGGCCAACAGAGAAAAGATGGAGCACAACCTCAACAACTCGCTCATGCTGGTAACGGCGCTCAATCCTTATATAGGTTACGACAACGCCGCCCGCACCGCCAAGAAGGCTTACAAGGAAAACATATCCCTCCGCCGTGCGTGCGTGGAACTCGGCTACCTCACCGAAGAAGAGTTTGACAAGGTGTTCCACCCCGAACAGATGATCTGAGGGCCGTTTCCAAAATCCAAAGCCGCCTTGCAAAGAGCCAAAGACCGCCTTGCAAGTTAAGCAAAAGCGTCTTGCAAGAAGAGGCAAAAAAGGCCGTTTTTGTGAGAAAAAGGCCACTAATCACATTTTACAGCGATATTATGAAGTACGATTACTATCCGGGTTGCACCCTTAAAACCAAAGCCAAAGAGTTGGACAGGTGCCTGAGAGCGAGCGCCGAGGCGCTTGGCATACAACTTGAAGAACTGCCCGAATGGCAGTGCTGCGGCGGCGTTTACACCACCGCGCGGGACGAAATTGCCACCAAACTCTCCGCCGTGCGCGCCCTGTCCGCCGCAAGAGATTCCACGGGCACGCTCGTAACCGTGTGCGCGGGCTGCCACAACGTGCTGAAGCGCGTTAATGACGACGTTAAAAACGACGATTATTTTAACCAAAGAGTCAACAATTATCTGCTTCCCGAAAAGCCGTATCTCGGTGAGACGAGGGTCGTGCACTTCCTCGAACTCCTCCGCGACGAGGTGGGCTTTGACGAGATTAAAAAGAGGGTGGTCAACCCCATCGGCAAGAAGATCGCGCCCTACTACGGCTGTCTGCTGCTTCGCCCGTCGTCGGTCATGGCGTTTGACGATCCCGAAAATCCCACCGTGCTCGAAAAGTTTGTCGAGTGCATAGGGGGAACGCCCGTCGTCTCGCCCATGAGAAACGAGTGCTGCGGCGCTTACACCACCGTTTCCGACCCCTCGGCCGCCGCCGAATACAGCGGCAAAATAGTCGATTCCTGTGTGAAAAACGGGGCTAATCTCATAATCACGGCATGTCCGCTGTGCCAGTACAATCTCGTAAAGAGGGACGGGAGACTCCCCGTCGTGTACTTTACCGAACTGCTCGCCGAGGCGCTGGGGGTGAAGGAATGAACGATATTAAAAAGACGACCGAACAACTCGCCTTCATGAGCGGCGCGGTAACTTCCCGCTGCATGGGCTGCGGCAAATGCACGGCCAGTTGCCCCGCGTTTGACAGGATGGAATACCACCCGCACCAGTTCGTGTACATGGTGGAAACGGGCAGGATTGACAAACTGCTCGCCTCAAAGTCGGCGTTCTCCTGCCTCACCTGTTTCGCGTGCGTGGAACGCTGTCCCCGCATGGTCGAACCCGCCCGCCTCATAGAGGCCGTCCGCCTCGCCGTCGAAAGGCAGCAGGGGGGCAACCGTCTCCTTCCCGACGACGTGCCCTGCGTTATCGACGACGATATGCCCCAGCAAGCCGTCGTCGCCGCCCTGCGCAAGTTCACAAAGTAAGGCGCAAACATAAACCGATAAAACAACAAAAAACCAAACAGCAACATTGCTTAAATCATTAAACCAGAGGTAAACAAATTGCAAAAGATAGGCGTATTCGTCTGCTGGTGCGGTTCCAACATAGCCGCCACGGTGGACGTCCGCAAACTCGTAGAAGCCGCAAAGCATGAACCGGGCGTCGTGTACGCGGCCGATTACCAATACATGTGTTCGGCAAGCGGCCAGCAGCTCATCAAGGACGCCGTGGCTAATTACGGGCTGACGGGCGTCGTCGTGTGCTCCTGCTCGCCCAGAATGCACGAGGCAACCTTCCGCAAAGCCGCCCAAAGCGCCGGCCTCAACCCCTACATGCTCGAGATTGCCAACATAAGGGAACACTGCTCGTGGATACACAAGGACGTTGAGTCCGCCACCGAAAAGGCCGTTATCCTCATGCGGGCGGCGGTGGCAAAGGTCAACCTCAACGTTTCGCTGACGGCGGGCAAGAGCGCGGTTGTCAAGCGCGCGCTGGTCATCGGCGGCGGAATCGCGGGCATCCAGTCCGCCCTCGACATTGCCGAAGCGGGTTACAACGTTGACATCGTGGAAAAAAAGCCGACGATAGGCGGCAAGATGGCGCAACTTGACAAAACCTTCCCCACCCTCGACTGTGCGGCCTGCATATTGACGCCCAAGATGGTGGAAGCGGCCTCGGACGAGCGCATCCGCATCTACTCTTACAGCGAGGTGGAAAGCGTCAGCGGCTTCGTGGGCAACTTTACCGTTAAGATAAGAAAGAAATCCCGCTTTGTGGAAGAGGACCTCTGCACTGGCTGCGGCCTGTGTGCCGAAAAGTGCCCTTCGAGAAAGACGGGCAACGAGTTTAACCTCGGTATGGACAAGAGGGGGGCGGTCTACATTCCGTTTGCGCAGGCCGTGCCCAAACTTGCCGTAATCGACCCTGCCGCCTGCCTCCACTTCAAGACGGGCAAGTGCGGCCTGTGCGCCAAAAACTGTCAGGCCAAGGCCATAAACTTTGACAAGAAGGACGAGATAGTGGAGGAAAAGTACGGCGCCATCGTCGTGGCCACGGGTTTCAACCCCATAGACCCGTCGCCCTTCGGCGAACTCGGCTACTCCCGCTATCCCGACGTCATCACCTCTCTCGAACTCGAGAGAATCATGAACGCCGCTGGTCCCACGGGCGGCGTGCTGCTGCGCCCGTCGGACAAGGCGCACCCCAAAAAGATAGTGTTCGTGCAGTGCGTCGGCTCGCGCGGGCTGCGCGGTTGCGACAAGCCGTACTGTTCCAAGATATGCTGTATGTACACGGCAAAGCACGCTATGCTGATCCGTGAAAAATACCCCGACACCGAGGTGAGCGTTTTCTACATAGACGTGAGGACGCCCGGCAAGAATTTTGACGAATTTTACCGCCGTGCCGTAGAGCAGTACGGCGTGCATTACATAAAGGGTCAGGTGGGAAAAGTGGCCGAAAACGCGGGAAAACTCGTGGTTCACGGCTCCGACCTCATCATGAACGAGCAGGTGGAGATAGAGGCCGACCTCGTGGTTCTGGCAGTTGCGATAGAGCCCGACGAGAGTGCGAGGAAACTTGCCACCATGCTCACCGCAAGCATGGACACCAACGACTTTTTCACCGAAGCGCACCCCAAACTCCGCCCCGTCGAATCGCCCACCGCGGGCGTGTTCCTCTCGGGCGTGTGCCAAGGGCCGAAGGACATACCCGAAACGGTCTCTCAGGCAAGCGCGGCGGCGGCCAAGGTCGTAGGCCTTCTCAGCAAGGACCAGCTCACCTGCAACCCCTGCGTCGCCCATTCGGATGAACTGCTCTGCAACGGCTGTTCGGCTTGTGAAAAGGTGTGCCCGTACGGAGCCATCACTTATCAGGACAAAGAGGTCAACGACCACGGCAAGCGGGAAGTGCGCCGTTTAGCGTTTGTAAACGAGGCCGTCTGTCAGGGCTGCGGCGCTTGCACCGTCGCCTGCCCGTCGGGGGCAATGGACCTCAAAGGCTTTACCAACAGACAGATCATGGCGGAGGTTGACGCAATATGCAGGTAGAAAAGTTCACGCCCAAAATCGTGGCGTTTTGCTGTAATTGGTGCAGTTATGCGGGCGCCGACCTCGCGGGTACGGGCAGAATGCAGTACCCCGAAAACGTAAAGATAATCCGCGTTCCCTGCTCCTGCCGCGTCAATCCGTCCTTCATACTCCGCGCCTTCCAGCGCGGGGCGGACGGGGTCATCATCTGCGGCTGCCACCCCGGAGACTGCCACTACACCTCGGGCAACTACTTTGCCCGCCGCCGCATGACGCTGCTGTTCGGCATGCTCGATTTTCTCGGTATCGAACGGGCGCGCACGCGTGTGGAATGGGTTTCCGCAGCGGAGGGCGCAAGGTTCGCTTCGGTCATGAACGACTTTGTCCAAAAGGTCGCCGCCCTCGGTCCCAACAGGCGGCTCGGCGACCTGCGCTGCCGTGATTCCAAGGAGGTGGAAAAATGAAAAAAGCCGCGCAAATCGCACAAAAACGGGCGATTCAACTCCTTGAACAGGGCGTCGTCAACCGCGTGCTCGGGTGGAAAGCGGGCGAGTTCGGTTACGACCAGTCGCCCGCGATATTCAAGACCGAAAAAGAACTTGAAAATTTCGTCTACGACGATTTCAGTTCGCCCAACCTTTCCAAGTACCTCGTCGAAGAGTGCGCGGGAGAGGGCAGGGTGCTCGCCTTTCTCAAACCCTGCGACACTTACAGTTTCAACCAACTCGTAAAAGAGCACAGAATAGACAGGAGCAAGGTTTACGTCATCGGCATCGAATGCGAAGG
>CANQUN010000030.1 GCA_947627065.1 uncultured Clostridia bacterium | reverse complement strand
GGTGGGCAATATTGTTGTTTTCCTACTCGCCGGCGGTTCTTACGCCCTCGGCCGAAAGTAATTGCCTTTTCCCGGTTTCATGCGCGGCGCATGCGGGAGCGGCTCTGAATATTCTTTATCTTTTTAGGATAACCGTCTGCACGCAGCCCTGCCTGTGTCATTATATATTATAGTTCCAAACCATCGGCAAAAGGTTCATCTTCCGCTTCCGCCTTCTCTATCCGCGTGTTCTGCACGCAGCAGCGCGGCATTTTTGGGTTTTTGTGCGTTTTAGGGGGTTTATTGCCCATGCCCTCATCTCCTGGCCCCTCCCGAGGAGGGGCTGGCGCGTATGCGCCTGAGGTGGGCAATATTGTTGTTTTCCTACTCGCCGGCGGTTCTTACGCCCTCGGCCGAAAGTAATTGCCTGTTTATATCTTTTCTGTTTACGGAATTTCTTTACGAAACTCCTCGTTTTTGCGCGATTTAGGAGACTTTTGTGGTTTTGCCCTGTGTGTGTCCCTTGGCCCCTCCCAAGGAGGGGCTGGCGCGTCAGCGCCTGAGGTGGGCAATGTTGTTTCTTTCTCTGCACCGGCGGTTTTTGCCCTCATCGCGGGCAATTCAAAACAATGCGGGCAAGGAAGAGACAAATTCAAACGGTACACGTTGCCCACCCCCTGAATCCCCCTCCTCGGGAGGGGGCAAGCAGAAGAAATTCCTTCTTCGGGAGAGACGTATCTCAAACCGTCCCGCACGTCGTAAAACAACGCCGCCCTCGCCTGCAAAAACAGCCGTTTTTGTGCGATTCAGGCCACTTTTGTGGTTTTTGTCCCTCATCTGCGCGTAGGTCTTACCACGTTCGCGCAACATTATTTATACAGTGAAACCTTACCGCCGGCGCGGTTTTCTTCACAGCAACGCCTATGCCGCCTTTACCGCCGGCGCGGTTTTGTCTACACCGTAGCGCGTTCGCAGACTACAAAGCGTTGAGGCCCCGAGAGCAGTTCCTTGGTCAGTACGAACTCGGACGGCAGCCTTTCCGCCCCGCCCACGACCCTGACAAACTCGCTCTCATCGGAGATGTCTATCTTGCAGCCGCGGCAGGCAAAGTGCATTGCCACGGTCAGTTTGGCCCCGATAAAGCGGGCGTATTCGACGGCCTGCGTGCCGTTTATAGTGTAATTTCCGCCCACGGGCACAAACAGCACGTCGGGCTTAACGTCGAGTTTGCGGGCGGTGCGCTCGTCAAAGCGTTCGCCAAGGTCGCCGAGGTGCAAAAACTTCACGCCGTCAAGCACAAAGCAGTAAGCCGTGTCCGCCCCGCGTTTGGCGCCGCCCGCGTCGTCGTGGAAACACCCGATGGCCGTAAACGGCCCCATGCTTCCGTCAACGCGTACGCGCGCGTCCACGCCCCCGAAATTGTTGTGGTCAAAATGCCCGTGCGACGAGATTACGTAGTCGCAGCGGCGGCGCGGCATGTCGTAACCCACTCCCGCATACGGGTCGGTTACCACGCTGAACTCCCCGCCCTTTATGAAAAACGACGAGTGCCCGAGATATTCTATCGTAATGTTCGTTTCTTTCATGTCCATTTCTTTAATATTTACCCACGTTTTACGGGTTTGCATGTCGTTGTGTTGATTGCGGTAAGCAACCCGTCCGCCTTGTTGTGCGGTGTGTTTCTTGCCTTGAAGAACCCGCCCGCCTTGTTGTGCGGTGTGCTACTTGTGAAGAACAGCCTGTCGGTTGTCCGCTCGCCTTTCCCTGCTTGTCCTTTCTCGGCTTGGCAGCCATCTCTTTCTCTCTGCTTGCCTCATTCTCTTCACGGAAGCCGGCGCCCGCGGTCTCTTTTCCTCTCTGCTCGTCCCCCGTTCTCTTTTCGGAGGCCTGTCCGCCCCTCACCGACGGGCGGTCGGGAATAAACAAATTTCCATTTTTCACGGCGGATTGCATTTTGTGATAAACAAAATTGCCCGTTTTCCGCCGCCCGCCGCCGAAAAAGGCCGTTACAGGCGCAAAATCGCCCATGTTCCCCGCAAAATCCGCGTCCGTTCGTCTTTGGCAAGTGTGTTTTGGAATTTCAATCGGGGTATTGCGGAAATCTTCCGCGCAATCAACCGGCATCTCTGCCGTCGTGTTTACGGGGCTTGCCCCCGTGGGATTGAATGCGTCTTTGCATCCGTCTGTCTTTCGTTTTGTCCGCCGCACGGTCGATCTTTCAATCAACAGCGCGGCCAACTTTTCGTATCACAGTCTCGGCTAACCTTTCGTTTTGTCATCGGCAAGCCGCGCGGCGGTCTGCCCGTTATACCTTATCTATTATATATATCCCGCGGCGCGTTATATGACTTTGGTTAGCGAAATCAAAGTTTTATTGTCTCAAACATTCGCCGCGCCTTTCGGTCCGCCGCCTTCGCCTCGGCCCGCACTTCGCCCAAAACCCAAGCCGCACGTCTGCAACCCGCGGTCTCCGCTCACGTTTCGGACGGCCCGTCCTGCGTGAGTTTCTCGGCCGTGACGGAGATTACGAAATCGACGATTTCGCTGAGGAAGTCGATGGCGTACCTGACCTTCACCCCGACCTTGCCGTCGGCGATATCGGCGGTTATCTCGTGCGTTACGATTCTGACCGTAAACGACCCGAAGTCGGTGGTAAGCACCGTGTCGGTCGTGTCCTTCATGAAAAAGTCCATGACTATGTTGAGCACGCCCTTGTGAATGAGCCGCGCACCGCTGCAGTCGCGCATAACTTCCAGCATGGTCTCCGTTCCGTCGGCAACGTAAGTTATCACCACCGACTCGTCGGAAGCGTCCACGCTCCCCACGGACGAAACTTCGAGAATATCGCCGGCCGTATCCGAAGTAATGTTTATTCTGTAGTCGTCCAACTCACACCTCACATCTATTTTACAACATTTTTTGGCGTTTGTAAAGTCCTTTTATACAATTTTCGACAAATTTTTCACAAAAGCGACAATTTTTTTAGGTTGCCCGACCCTCTGCAGAACAAATTTTTTGTCCGCAAGGCAAGGGTTTTTACCAAGAATCCGCCCGCCGTGAGATTTATGTGGGTCGTCCTCCCCTTTCGCCCCCGCTCGGGCGTTGTACAAACCCCACCCCCGCAAACCCGTTTTTTGCCCCTCTTCGTTCCAAACCGAAATTTTAACCGAATATCCGCCTTTTAAGCGTTTTGTTGAATTATCCGCCTTTTAATCGTTTTGTTGGGTTGTCGGGGCTTTGAGAGTTGGGCCGGTCTGCCTTTTGAGCGTTTGCTTTGATTGCCCGTTCGGTTGGATTGCTTTGGTATTAAGTGTTTGAGCGGGTAGTCCGTTCGTTGGATTGTCGGGGCTTTGAGCGTTGGGCTTGTTTGCCTTTTGAGCGTTTGCGTTGGTTGCCCGTTCGGTTGGATTGTCGGGGCTTTGAGCGTTGGGCTTGGCTTCCCGTTTTTATCCGTTCGGTTGGGTTTGTCTGTTTTTTGTGTTCGGTTGAATATCTGCCTGTTGTGCATTCCGCGCATGCCAAAAGCCGCGGGCGGGAAAACGAGGCAAAAAAGTGTGGGTGACGGTAACTAAACGCAAAGCCCGCACGCAAAAAATGTACAGACAAAGATAGCCAAAAAGCAAAAACCCGCACGCAAAAGCGTGCGGGCGACTATACATAAAAAACATGCGGGCGGTTACACATAAAAATGGGCTTACGGGGAAGGGTAAATCTGCAATAAGTGGCCTTTTTCTCACGAAAACGCCGCTTTTGGGTGCAGCTACCCACGGCAGAAAACCCGCATATCAGCCGGTCGTCCACGGCAAGAACAGCCGCATATCAGCCGACCGTCCACGGTAGAAAACCCGCATATCAGCCGGCCGAGCGAGGCAGAAATATCACAAATCAGGCAGCCGCACGAGGCGAGAAATCTTTGGGGACGGTTATCTGAGGGGGATGGTGGCGAGATAAAGTATGTCGTCCCTTTGGGCGGCGTTGCCTTCGGCGAGGACGAACAGTTTTTTATACACGGTGCCGCCGGCGTCGCGAACGAGTTGTTCAAGCCCTACGAGGCTGTTGCCCGTGGAAACGACGTCGTCGATTATCCCGACGCGCTTGCCCTTCATGAGTTCGGCGTCGCTCTTGGAAAGGTAGAGTTTCTGCTCCTTGCCCGTGGTGATGGACGACTGAATGGCCACTTCCATGCCGTCCTGCATGTAGAGTTTTTTGGATTTACGCGCCACGGCGTAACGGGGCATTCCGCATTCGCGTGCGGCGACGTGCGTGAGTTGCAGCCCCTTGGATTCGGCGGTAAGGAACACGTCGCACCCGTCGGCGAGCGCGGCGATCTGCTTGCCGCAGTGTTCGGTGAGCAATGTGTCCCCGTGAAGGTTGAAAAAGCAGATTGCCACCCCGCTCGGCAGGCGGATGATGGGCAGTTCGGTCTTGTAACCCTTGATGTCCAACTTGTAAACTTCAGCCATAAAAAACCTCTTTGGCAATAAGATTTTTGTCCGCGTAATATTATACCACGGCGGGGCCGTAAAGTAAACCGTTTTGACCATGAAAGGAAAAATCCGCAAGCAAAACCTCTTTCCTCGGCGCGCCGTCGTGAGGGACTGTCCTTCCCTACTTGGCGTCCTCGGGAGAAGCCGTCCTTCCCTCTCCTCGGTCCACCCCGGGAGATGGCAGATGGAAGAAGAGGCCCCTCCCAAGGAGGGGCTGGCGCGTCAGCGGCTGAGGTGGGCAAAAGTTTCAACGATGCCCGCCGCCCGTTTCAGTGAGCTGCGCGGCAGAACAAGCCGAACCGACCGACACAAAAGGGTATACGTTGCCCACCCCCTGAATCCCCCTCCTCGGGAGGGGGCAAAGAAATGAGTGCCGCAACACACCCAAACAAACCAACTAAACAAAAAACACTGCAAGCCAATACCGTTCCCCTCGACCCCACACCAAAAACGCAACACCACACAAGCCAACCTCAATCGGGTACAACGTTGCCCACCCCCTGAATCCCCCTCCTCGGGAGGGGGCAGATGAGAGGGGTCCCTTTCTCGGGAGAGAATGGAAAGAATCCGTTCCTCGGGAGAGGGCAAAGAAAAAATGGCGGCGCACCGTTCCCCTCGCCTCACACCAAAAACGCAACACCACACAAGCCAAACCCGCAATACACCCAAACAAACCAACTAAACAAAAAACACTGCAAGCCAATACCGTTCCCCTCGCCCCACGCCAAAAACGCAGCGCACGGCAGAACAAGCCGAACCGACCGACACAAAAGGGTACACGTTGCCCACCCCCTGAATCCCCTCCCTCGGGAGGGGGCAAAGAAAAAATTACACCACACAACCCAAACCCACAACACACCCAAACAAACCCAAACCAAACAACGACCGCAACCAATCGCCAACCCTTTACACCAACACAGCCAACCGACCGGACGAGGCAAAAGGCGGGCATATCGGCCGTTACCTCAATCATATCATATATTACTTTGAAAACGAGCGAGGGAGCGTATGCGGCAAGAGAGAGAGGAACTGCTGAGCGCACTGTCCGTTTCGCCCGAGTACGGGCTGAGGGCGGACGAGATTGCGCCGAGGCGGGCGAAATACGGGGCCAACACCATGGCGCGGGCGAGGCAAAAACCGTGGATAATGCGCGTTTTAGGGGCTTTTTGCGAACCGATGCTCCTCATCCTCTGCTTTGCGCTTGCCATTACGCTGGGCGTGAACATAGGCAAGTACCTGCGGACGGGAGAGGGCAATTTTCTCGAATGCGTGGGGATATTCGCCGCCGTTTCGGTGTCCGTGGTCATCACCGTGGTGATGGAAGGAAAGAGCGAACGGGCGTTTGAACTTTTAAGTTCATTGGGCGACCGCACGGTGGTAAAGGTGCTGAGAGACGGCACGGTAAAGCCCGTTCCGCAGAGCGAGATTGTCGTGGGAGACATAATGATACTCGAAGCGGGGTGCAAGATTGCGGCGGACGGCAGGCTGCTTTCGGCGGAAAACCTGAGCGTGGACGAGAGCACGCTGACGGGCGAGAGCCGCCCGCGGACCAAGCGCGCCGACGTTTACGTTGCGCCCGACGCCCCGCTTGCCGAACGCGCCGACGCCGTTTACGGGGGAACGCTTGCCGTTTCGGGCCGCGGCCGTGCGGTTGTTACCGCGGTGGGAGCGCAGGCGGAAATAGGCAAGATTGCGGGCGAACTCAGCCGTAAAAACAGGATTTCCGCACCCCTCAACGAAAAACTGACGCGGCTCGGCAAGTGGGTAACCGCGCTGGGCGGCGCGTGCGCGGCGGCCGTGTTTGCCGTAACCGTGGCGCGGCTTACGCTTACGGGAAAGGCCACCTTCGAGGCCGTGCAGAACGCCTTTACCGAGAGCGTTGTCCTCATAGTTGCCGCCGTGCCCGAGGGGCTGCCCACCATAGTGGCGCTGTCGCTTTCGGTAAACGTGATGAAACTTGCGGGAGAAAACGCGCTGATAAAGAAACTTGTCGCCACCGAAACGGCGGGCTGCATAAGCGTGATATGCACGGACAAGACGGGCACGCTTACCCGAAACAGGATGACGGTGGAAACCTTCGTCTCCCCGACGGGCGGGCGGCAGGAGGCCTTCCCCGCGGTCGTGGCCGAAAACGTAACCGCCAACAGCACTGCCGAAGTTGTTTGGGACAAGGGACGGGCGGTCTTTTCGGGCAGCCCCACCGAATGCGCCCTGCTCGGCTTCGAGTACGGCAAGGACCCATCGGCGTTCACCCGTGCGGCGGGGGCTTTCTCCGTCCTCGCGCGGGAGGAGTTCACTTCCGAAAAGAAGTATATGTCCACTAAAACACGCAAAAACGGCGTCTTGCGCACATATTACAAAGGTTCGCCAGAGCGGATTGCGGCATTTGCGGGCGGCATTCCCAAAGCCGCGAAGGAAGCCGCCGCCCGCCTTTCCCAAAACGCAAGAAGGCTCATTGCCTTTGCCCACAGAGACGGGGACGGCCCCGTGGTATTCGACGGGATTGCCGCCATGACCGACCCCGTACGGCCCGACATAGCAAAGTCGGTTGCCCTCTCGCGCAAGGCGGGGATAAGGGTTAAGATACTGACGGGCGACGGACCCGAAACGGCCTTTGCCGTGGCACGGGAAACGGGGATTGCCTCGTCCCCCGCAGAGGTGGCGACGGCGGCCGAACTCGAGCGCCTTTCCGACAAAGAACTTAAAGCAAGGCTGAAAACGGCTGCGGTGATCGCCCGCAGCACTCCCCTCATAAAACTGCGCATCGTTCGCCTTTTGATGGAAGAGGGCGAAGTGGTTGCCGTTACGGGCGACGGCATAAACGACGCGCCCGCCATAAAGCAGGCCGACCTCGGCATTGCCATGGGCAGCGGTTCGGAAATAGCCAAGGAGGCGGCCGACGTCATCCTCCTCGACGACTCTTACGCCACCATCGTCAAGGCCATCGCCTTCGGCAGGAACGTTTACACCAATTTCAGAAGATTCATCATGTTTCAGCTGTCGGTCAACTTTTCGGCCGTCATGATAGTGCTGGCCTTTCTGTTTTTGGGCAGGCAGAACCCCTTCAACGCCCTGCAACTTTTGTGGATAAACATCATCATGGACGGGCCGCCCGCCCTGACGCTGGGGTTCGAAGCCCCCTCCAAACGGCTGATGGACGACCCGCCCGTACGCCGAAGCGAAAACCTGCTGACGCCCAAGATTACCGCGCGCATACTCGTGCACAGCCTGTTCATGGCCGCGCTCATAACCTTGCAGGCCGAACTCAACTTTTTGGGGGCAGCGGCCGCCGAACAGAGCACGGCGGTGTTCACGCTGTTTGTAATGCTGCAACTTTTCAACGCCTTCAACTGCAGGCAGACGGGTTCGGAGAGCATATTCCCCACCTTTTTTTCAAACAAACCCATGCTCATAGCCTTCGGCGCCGTGTTCGTGCTGCAGGTAGCAATCGTGGCGTTCGGGGGCAAGATGTTCGGCGTAACTCCCCTGTCCCCCGCCGTCTGGCTCAGGATACTCGCCGTCTCCTCGTCAGTGCTCGCCGTGTCCGAAGCGTCCAAACTCGCCTACCGCCTGTCGCGGAAATTCACCCGCAAAAAGGGACGGAAGGCACGCGCCGCCATGCCCGCCGCAAGGTAGAACGGCGGGGAATTTGAGCGGGCAGGACATAAACAAATGTACCCCGTCCGACCGCACAAACGGTAAACAAATGTACCCCGTCCGCAGGCGCACACGGCAAACAAACGTGCGGCTTGTCCAATAAAACGCACACCGCTAAAACGCAAAAGCGGCCGTATCCCGCCTGAATCGCGGATTAACGCGGCGCAAGGTTAAAACGTGGTCAAAAAATTGGCGCACACACCCAAAAAATGGCAAGTTATCCACAAAGTTATCCACATTTTTGGCAAAAACCGCCTGTTTCTGTGGATAACCGAGGGTTTCGGAGGCAGAATGATGTCGAAATTTATCGTAATTAAAAAAACGTTTGCCGCAGTCTCGGCGGCCGTTTTGGCGGCGGCGGCCGTAGTGGGCAGCGCGATAGTTGCGGGAGTAAAGGCGGGCGCTTCGGCGGGCGGCTCGCTGCTCACCGTGGTGATAGACGCGGGGCACGGCGGCATTGACAACGGCGTTAGCGGCGTGCGGACGGGCACCCCCGAGAGCGAACTCAACCTGCTGGTGGCAAGGCTGTTGAAGGAGAATTTTGAGGCGGCGGGCTTCAACGCCGTGATGACGAGGACGGACTCTCGCGGGCTGTACGCGGCCGCCGACGGTTCCTTTAAGAAAACCGACATGAAAAACCGCAAGAAGGTCATGGACGAAGCCGCTCCCGACCTTGTGGTTTCAATCCACATGAACAAGTATCCCCTGTCCTCCCGCCGCGGGGCGCAGGTGTTTTACCGAAAGGACGACCAAAACTCCCAAAACCTCGCCCGAAGCGTGCAGGCCGCACTCAACGCCATGCCCGAAGCCGTGCGGGAATGTTCTCCCCTCGCAGGCGACTATTATATATTGAACAACGCCCCCGCGCCCGCCGTCCTCGTCGAATGCGGCTTTCTCTCGAGTCCCGAGGACGAGGCCCTCCTCCTCACCGACGGCTACCGCCGCGCCCTCGCTTACGCCGTTTTCAAGGGAATGATCTCCTATCTCGCATCCACTCCCGCCTACGCCGAAATCTGCAAGCCCGCCCGTTAGTTTCGGGGTGTGTTTGGCGGTTGTTTCGGGTTTTGGTGCTTTGTCGTTGAATTTGCCGCCCGACGCGGGTTGGTTTGTTGCTTGTAACGTGCGGGTTTTTCCAGTTTGGAGCGGTGAATTTTGCCGTTTTGGAGCGACGGATTTTGTCGGTTTGTTGCGGACGATTTTGCCGTTTTATAACGACGGGTTTGGGGTCGGCCGTCGGTTTCGTTAAAATTCGACAAATTAAGCCTTAAAAAGTCAAACAAAAAGTTTATTTTTTCGACTTAAACCGATTAAAAAGTTGAAAAAACCTCAAAGAAGTGCTATAATTATTCACGGATTACGCGGTAATCAATAAAAAGCAAAAGGAGAATAAAATGAAAAACATCGAAGAAGCAATCGGCAACATCGACGCCCGGATTTCGGTCGAGGCGCTCACCCATGAGATCAGCCTTGCGCTCGGCGACTACTTCAACGCGGAACTGATCGACGAGCGCGGCGGAGTGCAAATGAACTTCGGAAACGGTCAGAAATTCCTCCTGAAGATAACGCCCCTCGGGCACCGACATCCTTCCGCAAAACACGTCTGCAGTTGACCGCCGCCCGTCTGGACAGGGTTGTTTAAGCCCTCGTCCGTCATGGCAAGGGTGTTTACGCAATCGGCCGTCATGGCAGGGTTGTGTAAGCCACTCGGCAATCGACCGCCGCCCGTCGGAAAATCGGTAACAAAAACTTTGCTGCATTGTTGCGGTAAAATCGGTAACAAAAACTTTGGCCTCCGTATAAACGGAGGCCTTTCATTTGTCCCCGCCCCGCAAGGGAAACAATCCTCATCGTGCGGTAAAAAAACAGTTCTCCGCGGCGGCAAGGCTGCCGGGTGAGGTAAGTTCGACCGAAAACCGGTTTGGGCCGGCGGCTGGGGGCGGTTTGCTGGCAGCCGGGGGCCGCCGCGCCGCCGGGGCCCGGGGCCCCGGCCTTTTTCGCAGAAAAACGCGACACAACAGAAGAGTTAAAGCCCAAAGGGATTACGCCACAAATGGTTACCACCCAAAGGATCAAACACACAAAGTGTTATTACCCGAGGGTCAGTTGATCTTGTGGCAGGTGGCGGGCTGGCTGGTCTTTCTGGAAGCGACGGTCTTGCCCTTGGAGGTTCTGGCGTCGATGGGGATATCTTCGGTGTTGACGGCCCAGATTTCGCCGAGGCGTTCGATGACGGCGAGGTCGAAGGGGACGGTTACGTAGCCCGCGTAGACGACGCATTCGGAAGCCGCACCCAACTCCGCAATCTTGACGCCCTTTCTGGCACGGGCCATGGCCTCGAGCGCGCCGCTTATAATGACGCGTTTGAAGGTGCCGAAGGAAGTAACGACGACGATTTCGCCCTCGGAGTCGGCAGACACCTGACCCGCGTAGACGACCTCGTCCCCATCGTTTAAGAGAATGCCGCGGACGCCGCCCGAAACTCTGCCCTGAACGGGCACTTCATCCTTGACGGCGTTGAGGCAAAGCCCCGCGCGGGTAACGAAGGAGATGGTTGTGTCCGCACGGTCGGTTTCCACGCCGATGACGGAGTCGCCTTCTTTGAGTTTGACGGCCTGGAAGGCGCGCTTCTGCACGCCGTATTCCGACCACGCCGTCTTTTTGACCGAACCCTGACGGGTGTAGAACAGCAGATCGCCCTCGGGCATGGTTTCGCCCACGGCGAAGAAGGCGACGGGCTTTTCTCCCTTGGCGGCTTCGGGCACGACGTCCCTGAAGTCCGCGCCCTTCTCTCTCGGCTTGAACAGCGGCGCCTCGTCGGGCACTATCCTGTAGCAGTTGCCTTGGTCGGTGAAGGCGAGCAGGGTCTTTTCACTGTCTGCCTCGGTTGCCAGCACGCATATCTCGTTGGCGGTGCTGCCCTTCTTGTTGGGCGTAAACGCCTTTTTCTGGAGTTTTTTGATCTTTCCCGCGGCGGTGTAAACGAACACGTAGTCCTCCACGGCCTTGGCCTCTTCCTCGGCAGCGGGCAGTTCTTCGGCGGTGATTATCTCGCTGCGGCGGGGGTCCTTGTACTTCTTCTTTATGGCAAGAATCTCCTCCTTGACGACGTTCATCTGCAGTTTCTTGCTGTCTATTATCTGCTGGAGTTTGGCTATGAGTTCCTTGAGTGCCTTGAGTTCTTCTTCCAACTTGTACACCTCGAGTTTGGTGAGGCGGGCGAGGCGTAAATCGAGAATGGCCTGCGCCTGAACGTCGCTCAGGTCAAACCGCGTCTTTAAGGTCTGCTTGGCCTCGGTGGTGTTGGCGGCGGTCTTTATAATCTTTATGACTTCGTCGATGTTGCGGATGGCTATGATGAGACCTTCGAGGATGTGGGCGCGTTCCTTGGCCCGCGCAAGGTCGAACTTGGTGCGCCTGAACACGACTTCCCTCTGGTATTCGACGTAGTAGCCGAGTATTTCCAAAAGCCCCATCTGGTGCGGCTTGCCGTTGGCTATGGCAACCATGTTGAAGTTGAAAGCGCATTGCAGTTGGGTGGTCTTGTAGAGGTAGTTGAGTATGGCGACGGGGTCGCAGTCCTTTTTGACCTTGATGACGGCGCGCATGCCCTTCCTGTCCGATTCGTCCACTATATCCGCGATTCCAAGCAGCAGTTCCTCTTTCTTCTCGTCCTTCATGTCGGCTATCTTTCTGAGGAGCGCCGCCTTGTTCACCCCGTAAGGTATCTCGCTGATGACTATGTTGGACTTGCCGTTGTCGCTCTTTTCAATCTTGCAGCGGGCCTTCATGATGACCTTGCCCTTGCCCGTGCGGTAAGCCTCGTACATCTCGGGTCCCACTATGAGCAGTGCGCCCGTGGGGAAGTCGGGACCCTTTATGTACTTCATCATCTCCTCGAGGGTGATGCGGGGATTGTTGATGTACTGGACTACGCCGTCGATTACCTCGCCGAGGTTGTGCGGCGGTATGGACGTGGAAAGACCGACGGCAATTCCGTTTGCGCCGTTTACGAGAAGGTTGGGGAATCTCCCGGGCAGGGTCTCGGGCTCTTTGAGCGAGTCGTCAAAGTTAAGCCCGAACTTGACCGTTTCCTTGTCGAGGTCCTGCAGGAGTTCGAGGGCGAGTGGCTGGAGCCTTACTTCGGTGTAACGCATGGCGGCCGCGCCGTCGCCGTCTATGGAGCCGAAGTTGCCGTGCCCGTCCACGAGCATCATGCGCATGTTGAAGTCCTGCGCCATACGCACCATGGCGTCGTAGACAGAAGTGTCGCCGTGCGGGTGGTACTTGGCAAGGCAGTCGCCCACGACCTTGGCGCTCTTCTTGTATCCCTTGTCGGGGGTGAATCCCTGTTCGTACATGGAGTAGAGTATCCTGCGCTGCACGGGTTTAAGCCCGTCCTCCACGCGCGGGAGGGCACGGTCGAGTATGACGTACTCGGCGTAGGGTATCATAGACGAGTGAAGCACTTCTTCAAGTGTGCTTGAAATAATCTTTTCGTTTGTTTCGCTCATTTCCTTCCTCCTACAGTTTGACTTCCTTCATGAAGGTATCTTCCTTGTTGAAATCGGCGTTTTCGTAAATGTAAGCCTTGCGCTGGTCTATGGCGTCTCCCATGAGGGTTACAATGAGTTTTTCGGCTTCGGCCGCGTCCTCGAGGGTAACGCGCATGAGCACGCGGGACTTGGGGTCGAGCGTGGTTTCCCACAGTTGCTCGGGGTTCATCTCGCCAAGGCCCTTGTAACGCTGTATCTGGTAGCCCCTGCCCACCTTGTCTATCTTCTTTTTAAGTTCGTTGTCGTCGTAAGCGTACTCCTCAACGTCCTTTTTGTAAACCTTGTAGAGGGGCGGCATGCCTATGTAAACGTTTCCGTTCTGGATGAGTTCCCTCATGTACCTGAAGAAGAATGTGAGCAGAATGGCCCTTATGTGCGCGCCGTCCTGGTCGGCGTCGGACAGGATTATCACCTTGTAGTAATTGAGGTTCTTGATGTTGAAGTCGGCCCCTATTCCCGTGCCCAGCGCGCTGATTATGGTGCGTATCTCCTCGTTTTTGAGCACTTCGTCAATGCGCTTCTTCTCGGCGTTGAGCGGCTTGCCGCGCAAGGGCAGAATGGCCTGATGGGTTCTGTCCCTGCCCTGCTTGGCGCTGCCGCCTGCGGAGTCGCCCTCGACTATGAATATCTCGTTGTCCTCGGCGCGTCTGCCCGAACAGTTGGCGAGTTTGCCTATGAGTTTGGTGGAGTCCGCTTCCTTCTTGCCGCGCGCCACTTCCTTGGCGTGCTTGGCGGCAACGCGCACCTTGGCGGCGCCCTGCGCCTTTTTGATTATGCGGTCGAAGATGTCAAGGTTCTTTTTGACCTTGGTCATCTCCTCTATCTCGTCGTAGGTTACGTTTTCAACGGCGGGGCGCGCCTCGGGGTTGCCGAGTTTGGTCTTGGTCTGCCCCTCGAACTGCACGTTTTTCATCTTTATGGAAAGAATTGCCGTCAGCCCTTCGCGCAGGTCCTCACCCTGAAAATTTTCGTCTTTTCCCTTTAAGTAGTTTGCCGAGCGGGCAAAGTCGTTGAGCACCTTGGTGTACCCAACGCGGAAGCCCGTCTCGTGCATTCCGCCGTCGGGCGTGGGAATGTTGTTGACGAAAGAAAACACGCTTTCGGTGTACACGTCGGTGTGCTGGAAGGCCACCTCTATGAAGATGCCGTTGACCTCTTTTTCAAAGTAGAAGGGTTCGGGATAGAGGGCGTTCTTGCCTTCGTTCAGGTACTTGACAAAGTCCTTTATGCCCCCGTCGTACTTGAACTCCTTGCAAATCTCGGGTTCTTCCCTCTGGTCTCTCAAAGTTATCTTTACGCCCTTGTTGAGAAAGGCGATTTCGCGCAGGCGCTTGGCCACGACGTCAAACTTGAAAGAAGTGGTTTCAAACACGTTGGGGTCGGGCATGAACTGCACGAAGGTGCCCTTCTTGCGCGTTCTCAGCCCCGTGTCGTTGAGTTTGCTCTTCGGCTCGCCAATGTGCCACTTGCCCTTTTCGTCCTTGTAACTCGAAAAGTCCATGCGGTACACCGTGCCCTTGTACACCTCGACGATGAGCCACGACGACAGCGCGTTTGTTACCGACGCGCCCACGCCGTGCAGACCGCCCGAGTAAACGTAGTTTTCATCCTTGAACTTGCCGCCCGCGTGCAGGTGGGTGAACACGAGTTCTACGCCCGAAATGCCCGTTTCCTTATGGATGTCCACGGGTATGCCCCTGCCGTTGTCCTCTACCGACGCGCTTCCGTCCTTGCGCAGGATTACCTCCACGCTGTCCGCGTAGCCGTTGGCGGCTTCGTCTATGGAATTGTCGATTATCTCCCACAGTATGTGGTGAAGTCCTCTCTCGCCCGTGGAGCCGACGTACATTCCCGGACGGAGGCGAACGCCTTCCAGTCCGTGCAGTTCCACAAGGTCGTTTGCGCCATAAGTTCCTTTTGCCATTTTTGTCCTCCTTGCCGATTGTATTTATAACGATAAGTGCCTTAGTTCATTACGATAAGTGCCTTATTTCTCACAAAATTCAAACTTTTTGGTTTGGTTGTCGGGTTTTGGTTTTCCGTGTTTTAACCGCGCCGACGGGCGGTTGTGGTTGGTTTTGGGCTTTGGTTTGGGTCAGCCTCCGCCGTCATGGAGAGCCTGTCCGTTTGTCTTTGAAAAGCCCCGCCGCCATGGGACGTATCTTGATTTTTTTTGACCTCGTGCGTCATGGGGAGCCTCCCCCGCGGTCGCGCGTTTCTATAAGTTTCAATAGCGTGCAAGCCGAATTGTACTTGTCAAGCAGTTCCTTTGCCCCTTGCGGGTAGGTTCGCCGCCCGCCGCGCAGAACGGCGCGCAGCATCAGGTTTTTGGGGCTTGCTTCGGGTCCCACAAATTCCAGACAGTCCACCGCGTAACCTTGGCGGGACAGGGCGTCCGCCCTCACGGCGTCGGTCAGCAGAGCGGAAAATCTTTCCTTTATAAGACCGTGTTTCAATAATATTTCAAAATCTCCTTTGCCCTTTATCGCGGCGTTTATCTCGTGCTGGCAGCAGGGAACGGAGAAGATGTAGCGGGCCTTGTGTTCGATGGCGTAAAACAGCGCGTGGTCGGTTGCCGTGTCGCAGGCGTGCAGGGAGACAACCATGTCGGGCCGCCCCTTCCACAGCGGGTCGAGGCTGACGTTCCTGCATTCGAAACTCAGGCCGTCGTAGCCGTATTACTTGGCGAGGGCGTTGCACCTTTCAACCACATCCTCTTTGAGATCATAGCCGATAATGTGCGTTTTAAGGCACTTTTTGACCGTAAAGAAGTAGTAGAGCAGAAACGTCAGATAACTTTTGCCGCAGCCGAAGTCCACGGCGTAAATCTCCTTTTCATCCCCCAAAACGTCGTTCACCGTTTCGATAAAGCGGTTGATCTGGCGGTACTTGTCCTGCTTGGACACAACCACCTTGTTGTCCTTGGTAAAGATTCCGAGGTCGCGCATTACGGGAATGTCGTCCCCCTCGCGGAGAATGTAGTTCTTCTTGCGGTTGTGAACGGCTTCCATCAGGCGGGCGGCGGGGCTTTCCCGCACGGTTATCTTGCCCTTGCCGTTGGAGAGCACGGTCATGGAAATATCCGTGAACATTACGACGGTCTGGCGGTAATTTTCCACGAGTTCCGCAACGGTTTTTGCGCATTCTTCCTCGGGAATCTTCTCGTGCGTAACCTTGTTTTCGGCGTAACGTTCCACGAGCAGGAAACCGCCCTCTATGCGCCTGACGACCGTGCGTGCCGGGCGGGACTTGTCCCGCGGGCCGCTTGCCGCCGCCTTGACGAAAGTGCCGAGGCATTCGTTTATTTTCTTTATCACTCTTTCCATATCTGTCCTTATATATCCGTCGTCTGGTGTGCTACCGGTGGTTTAGATTGCGTTGTTGCATAGTGCTGTATATGGGTTAAATTATGTTGCTCCGTCGTGGTGTCTGTCGGGGTCAAAACTCAAAAAGTGGCCTTTTTCGCACATTATCGGGGTTTTTTGGGTTTTTGGGCGGACGGTTTTCTTCCCCTCTTGTTCGCCTTTGCGGGGACGCTTTCGTCGGTGTTTTCCGCCCCTTCCTCCGCCCTTTCGGTGGCAGCCTTACCGTTATTTTCCGACGATTGCGGGGCGTTATTCACGCTGTTTTTGGCCGTTTTCGGGGCGGGTCCGGCGGGGCTTTGCAGGCTGTTTTCTATCTCCTTTAGATCGTCCAGCCACACGGCGGCGCAGGCGTCCGACGGCATTCGCCAATCCCCGCGCGGGGAGAGAGCGACCGAGCCTATCTTTACCCCGTCGGGCAGGCACGAGCGTTTGAACTGCTGGGAGAAGAAGCGTTTGTAAAAGGTTTTTAGCCACTTGTATATCGTCCCGTCGTCGTACGCGGGGAAGGTTCGGCGTGCTATGAAGAATATCTTGGATGGCTTGAACCCGCTGCGCAGGGCGTGGTAGAGGAAGAAGTCGTGCAGTTCGTACGGGCCGACGGTATCTTCGGTTTTCTGCACGATCTTGTCGTGGTCGTGCGGGAGGAGTTCGGGGCTGACGGGCGTTTGCAGAATGTCCCACAGAACGGCTTTTACCGAAAGGCCGTAGCGGCCGCCCACCGAGGCGATGATGTATCTTATCAGGGTTTTGGGGATGGATGCGTTGACGGCGTACATGGACATGTGGTCGCCGTTGTAGGTCGCCCAGCCGAGGGCGAGTTCGCTGAGATCCCCCGTTCCGATGACGATTCCGTTGTACTTGTTGGAAAGGTCCATCAGCACCTGCGTGCGCTCTCTCGCCTGAGAATTTTCGTATGTTACGTCGGTTACCGACGGGTCGTGCCCGATGTCCTCAAAGTGCCTGAGCACGCTCTTTTTTATGTCCACCTTTTCCAGCGAACAGCCCAGAAGGCGGGACAGCGACACGGCGTTGTTGTAAGTGCGCGACGTGGTGCCGAAGCACGGCATGGTTATTGCGTGAATCCCGCTTCTGTCAAGGCCCATGAGGTCGAACGCCCGCGCGCACACGAGGAGGGCGAGCGTCGAGTCCAGCCCCCCGCTCACCCCTATCACCACGTCCTTGGCGCCGATGTGGCAAAGCCGCTTTTTCAGCGCGTGCGCCTGCATTTCTATGATGAGGGTGCTGCGTTTTTTCAGTTCGTCGTCGCCCGTGGGCACGAACGGCGTGGCCGAATAGGTCTTTTGAAAATTGCAAAGCGGAACGTCCAGCCCGACGTCGATGTATTCAAACCCGCCGTCGGCGTGGCGGCCCGACTTGCTCCTGTCGTACATCACAAGCCCGAGGTCTACGTCCGCATAAGCGCCGTGCTGTCCGAACGGTTGACTTTCTGCCACTATTCTGCCGTTATCTGCTATTATCGAATGACCCGAATACACGGTGTCCGTGGTCGATTCCCCCTCGCCCGCGTTGGCGTAGAGGTAGGCCGTGTAGGTCTTTGCAGACTGCATGGAAACGAGGCTGCGGCGGTACTCGGCCTTACCCACCGTCTCGTCGCTGCACGAGAGGTTGACGATGACCGTGGCCCCCGCGAGCGCGAGCGCCGTGGACGGAGGCGACGCAACCCACAGGTCCTCGCACAGTTCCGCCCCGACGGTCATTTCGGGCATCTTGGTGTTTCTTATGATATATTTAGTGCCAAACGGGTAATTTTTGCCCGCAATGTTGATGGTGGAATTTGACTGCGGGGCGGGTTCGAACTGCCGCGCTTCGTAAAATTCGTTGTAGTTTGGCAGGTAGGTCTTGGGAACGGCAAGCAGAATTTCACCACCCAAACACGCGACCGCGCAGTTGTAGATGCGGCCGTCCTTTCTGAGCGGCGCGCCGAAGAAGAGCAGCAAGCCCAGCCGCGCGGTACGTTCGGCAACGGCCGCGGCGTAATTTTCGGCGGCGGAGAGCAGCGCGGGCTGGTAGAACAGGTCTCCGCAGGTGTAACCCGTGAGCGACAGTTCGGGCAGGCAGAGTATCTTTACGCCCGCCGCGGCGGCGCGTTCGGCAGCGGAGACTATGGCGCCCGCGTTGAACGCTACGTCCGCAACCCGAACCTCGGGCGAGTCCACCCCCACCTTGACAAAACCGAAGTTGTCGGCGTGGTTTTCCTGCGCGGGCGGAAGGACGGGCTGCGGTGCGGCGGCAGAGGCAAGCAGAGTTTCGGGCGGAACGCCGAGCGCGGCGGCAAGCGAAAACAGAGTATCAACTTTGATACTCGCAGTCTTGCCCGAAAATAATTTGTTCACCGTGCCGAGCGAAACGCCGCTGCGTTCGGCAAGCGCCTCGTTGGTGAGGCCCCTGCTGTTTTTAAGCTCTTTGAGCACGGAGATCAAGCCGCTTACGTTCACCTTAAACTCCGTATAAAGTCAGATGATACTATTTTACCATAAGTTATAAAATATTTCAACCTTTTTGGCGATATGCGGAGAAAAAATTTTTAATTTTACCAAAAATTATAATTTCATAGATGTGATTTTATACTTTTTGGTAACGGATTTTTACCGTCAAAAATGACCGAGCGATAAAAAACGCCCCTCTTTGGGACGAAAAAGTAGCGTTTCGGAAACCGTGAACCTCTCCCCTCATGTTAAAAACGAGCCGATTTTAAGGTTGTTTGGGACGTTGAAACCGAGATGATTTCACGCGGGTTAGGGCAAAAATGACAAATAAATGTTTGGAATAAGGAAAGGAAAAAGAGAGAAGAAAAGGGAGAGAAAGAGAAAGGGAAAAGGAGAAAAAGAGAAAGTAAAAAGGAAAAGGAGAAAAGAAAAAAAAAGGAAAAAAAGGAGATAACGAGGAAAAGTAGAAAAAAAGAAAACAACAAGCAACGAAGAGAAAGGGAAAAAGAAAAGGAAAGGAGAAAAAAAGAAAATAACAAGTAACGAAGAAAAAAGGGAAAAAGAAAAGGAAAGGAAAAGAAGAAGAAAAAGAAAAGAAAATAAGGAAGAGAACGGAAAAAAGAAAAGAAAAAATAGATAAATAAAACATGGAAAGGAATGCGGGCGGCGCCCGCCTATTGACAATTTGGGTTCGCGTGGACGTGTGGATTATTTTGGTTTGTCGGTTATGACCTTGCACGAGTGTGGCGCGTGGATTATGACTTGATGACAAGGCACGAGAACGGGCGGGTGTACTGCTTTTCGGCGGGACGGCCGCGCTTTGTCGCCGTGTTTGAAACCTGTCCCCATCCCCCGCACTCTGTTTGCGGGAGAGGGCGATTTGGGATTAGTCCCCTTTTTCACGCAAAAACACGGCTTTTAACCCAAAAAGCACCCGCGCCGCCGCGGATTGGACGGGCGGGTTTCGGGCGCTATATTATGACATAACAACGGACAATGCGGGTGGATTAGGGATTGGCGGGATTCGAGGGGCGGAGTGCGGAGAGTTGGCTTTCTAATTCAACAATACGGGAGCGGAGGCGGGCGTTTTCGGCCTGCTCCTTGGCGGTGAGGCGGGCGACGAGGCCGTTGATAGCCGAGCAGAGAGATTCGAGCACGGGGTCGGGCACGCGGACGCATTCGGCGGGAAGGTTCGCCCTGCGCCTGCTCCTTAAGATATTGCGGTACTTGTTCTGGTAGCGGAGAATGAGTTTTTGGTCGCCGCCGGCGAGGTCGATTATGGTTCGGCGTGCCGAACGGTTGTCCGTCTTGCCGCGGGCGATGGCTTCGAGAAGGGTCCGTTCTTCCTCGGCGGTGAAGGCGCGGGGACGGCTGACGGGCGGCAACTGTTTGAAAAACCTTGCCGAGAGCGCGGCGTCGTTACGGCACATGCGCACAAATTCGTAATAAAAATTCCTGACCGAACCTTTGGCGCGGCCGGAGCGGGCGGCAAAGTCGGCAAACACGGCGGAAAGGGGCGCGTTGCGGCGGGCGGCGTCCTCGGCGGCCTCGGCAAGTCGGGCGATCTCCGCCTGAGTAAATCCTTTAATGGTGTTCATGGCAACCTCCGCTTTGGTTATGGACATGAACGGCGGATTTTATACATACACTAATGTATGAAAATCACGGTGTTTGCAAAAGAACGGTTTGCGGCTACGGTCTGCGGGCGGGGCTTTGAATGGGCCGGCCGTTACGACGGGCGCGCGGGAACGGGCGAACGCGGCCAAGCGGGCGTTTTGGCGAACGGTTTGGCGGGGGCTTGCGGGGCGTACAGGTGGGCGGAAACGGCCGATTTTGCGGGAAATACGGGGTTTATGCCTACTGCGGGCACGAGCGGGCGCGGCAAAGCGGGCGATATGAATACGGCATGCGCGCGGCGGGCGGGGCATGTGATGACGATTGAGACGAAGGGTGAAACTTTTGTTTTTTATCCGCTGTCGGGCAAGCAGGAGATTGTGATGCGGGCGGGGTTCCCGCTTGAAGGGACGGCGGGGACGGAAGTTTACGCCACGCCTTACGGGACGGCCGTGCGGCTGGAGTTCTCCCCCCGCCCCGCGCCTTTTGTACTGTTGCACCAGAGGCGGCACGGCGACACGCTGGTTACCGCGTACAGCGAGGGACGGGTGCGGGTGGTTGCCGAAAACAAAAGTTTTGCGGCGGTGGCGGAAGGGTTCGGCAGCGGGTTCGACTCGGTGGAAAGAAACGGGCGGGTGTACTGCTTTTCGGCGGGGCGGCCGCACTTTGTGGCCGTGTTTGAAACCCGCCCCTTCCCCCGCACTCTGTTCGCGGGAGAAGCCGAAGAATTTGAGATTAGTCCCCTTTTTCGCACAAAAAGGCGACTTTACGACCTTGAGCGCACAACTGCCGACGTGGAGTGGACGGAGCGGGACGGGCGGCTTTATGGGCGGGTTTTGGAGACGGCGACGGAAAATCCCGCCGAGCGGGGCATGCACCCCCGGATACTCGGGCGGATTTTCATGGAACGGGTGATAAACGGGCTTGACTTTTTGCCGATAAGCGGCGGGGAAATAAGGAAAAATCCCGACAAACTAAAGGAGTTTGTGGGCGGGGCGACGGGGATTTTGCCCGACGTTTTCGAGGGGCAGGCGGCGGTGTATCGAGGCGGAGTTGTGCGGGTGTTTGTGCCCGAAGTTGAGGACGGGCTGGTGGTGAATTTAAGGGAGATTTGATGGGATAAAGTGGCCTTTTTCGCACATTATCGAGGAGTTGGGCATTAGGAAAGCGGTTTGGCGAGAAGCCAAACCGCTTTGGGATTGTTGGAGTGCCCACCTCAGGCGCGTGCGCGCCGGCTCCTCCTTGGGAGGCGCCAAGTGGTCGTTGCCCACCCCCTGAATCCCCCTC
>CANQUN010000029.1 GCA_947627065.1 uncultured Clostridia bacterium | reverse complement strand
TGGAAAGATATCTACAACTAATTCACAAAATTCCCCAAAAACACTTGCCTTTATTTTGCAAAGGTGGTATAATGGAAAAGATGAAAAATTTGTTTAACAACGCGTTTCCGTTCATGTCCGACGAAATGCTGACAAAATTGCGTTTGTTCGGCGAAATGCTCCGCGAGGGGAACGAAAAATTCAACCTCACGGCCATCTCGGGCGATGAGGAAATGTGGATAAAACATTTTTACGACAGCCTGCTCGGCGAACCCTTCTTCCCTCTGGGCGCGCGCGTTGCGGAGATCGGGTCGGGCGGGGGCTTTCCCTCCGTGCCGCTCATGATCGCCCGCCCCGACCTCGGGTTTACGCTAATAGAGGCCACGGGCAAGAAGTGCGCCTTTCTCGGGGAAGTGTGCAAAACCCTCGGCCTCAACGCCCGCATTGTCAACGGCAGGGCGGAGGAGGTTGCCCGGCTCGGGGAGTACAGGGAGAGGTTCGACGCGGCGACCGCACGCGCCGTCGCTTCCATGAACACGCTTGCCGAATACTGCCTGCCCTTTGTAAAGACGGGCGGCGTTTTTGTGGCGTACAAGGGTGCGGACGACGAAACGGCGGCAGCCGAACACGCATTTTCGGTTCTCGGCGGCAAGGTCCGTCAAGTCGTCGGGCACGAACTGCCCGAAGGCATGGGCAGCCGCAAGATAGTGGTGGTGGACAAAACCGCTCCCACTCCCGCGGCATATCCCCGCGGCAGGGGCAAGGAACGCAAGCAGCCGCTCTGATTGCCTGTTTTTGCGAATGCGCATTCAATGCGCATTGCCGCTTTGTTGTGCGAACGTGCAACGGTACGGCGAAATCCGAAAAGTGGCCTGAAACGCACAAAAACCGCCGATTTCTTCCGTCGGGCATAGGCTGATAAGTTTGCCCGCACATGCGCAAAAATCTGGCCTATATACTCAAACCCTGCGCACTTAAATCCCGCTAAAACAATAAACCAACCCGCGCTTATTTTAGCGGAGAGGGCGGCGTTTTCGCCCGCGTAAAACCGGCGCACACACTCCATTCCGTATATACATCAAGCCTCACACGCCAAAGCCAGCACTATCACCCCTGCGCCTCCTAAAACATCACACATACCCCCGCACGCCCGTGCGTTACCCAAAAACAAAAGGAATTTTAAGGAATAAGGAAAAAAGATGAAAAACTTGTTTGACAGAGAACGCGAAAGGACTGTTTGTTTTACGGGGCACAGGTCGCTCGGCCCCGATTTTGACGCGCGGCAGCTTGCCGAAACGGTGGGACGGCTGATGGACGAGGGGTACGACACCTTCCTTGACGGCATGGCGATAGGCTTTGACCTCGCCGCCTTTGAGACCGTGCTCGAGGAGCGCAAAAAACGCCCCGACCTCGACGTGAAGATAGTCGCCTGCGTACCCTGTCTCACGCAGGACGTGAAGTTCGGAACCGAAGATAAAGCGCGATACAGGCGGCTTCTTGAAGTTGCCGACATCCGCCACGTCCTTCACGAAAACTACGTTTACGGCTGCATGGACGAGCGCAACCGCCTTATGGTGGACAACGCCGCCCTGTGCGTTTCTTACCTCAACAAGTGCAGCGGCGGAACCTACTACACCACCCGTTACGCCATCTCCAAGGACGTGCGCGTTATCTACATCGGGCGGGACGGCGGCTTTTCCTCTCCGGATTGAACTGCCGCTGCCCGCGCTTTTATAAGCCGCGGTTTTTGAATCGCCCTCCGCATTCGCCACCCGGCAAAAACCACAAACGGAGTGTAAACGGTTAGAAACCAACAAAACCCAAACGAGGCGTAAAACGCCTTTTTTGATTCTCTCGCCCAAAAAACCCGCCCGATTAAATCCGCGGCGGATTTTTTTGTTTCACGGCAAAAGAGGCGGGAGTTTTTACTTTTTTTTCATCATCGGGAATTTCCCGGAAAGTGCGGTTTTTGTGAGATTTATGAGACTTTTGCCACGCTTTGGCGCACGGCAAGGGGAAAATTCCGCTCCCAAAAAACCGTCGTCAACCCGCCGCCAAGTCCTCCCAAAGCCCCGGACAGCCGCGTGAAACCACCCAAAAAATCCGCCGTTAAGCCTCCATAAAACCCCCCGTCAAGCCCTCTGTAAAGTCCCTAAAAACCGCCGTCAAGTCCCCGCCAAGCCACCAAAACAGCCCCAAAAAAGATCCGCGGCGGCCGGGTTAAAGAAAAAAATTTCAAAGAAAAATCCCCCCTCGGGAAAAAATTTTTATTTTTTTACGCAAAACAGTTTACAAACGGCATGGAAATAAATATAATAATAAGACAAACGGACGATGTCCGGAGGTGATTGGATGTCAGATTACATTAAATGTCCGCGGTGCGAGTTGAACTACATCCACCGCGACGAGCAGTACTGTCCCGTCTGCAAAGCGGAGTTGAAGATCGGGCCGCAGCTCATGTTTGCGCTCGACGACGATGACGACGAAGCGTTCGGCCAGAAACTCTGCCCCCGCTGCAAGCGCAACTATATCGAAGCCGACGAGGAACTGTGCGACCAGTGCAAGGAAGAGGAAGAATTCAACGACGAGCAGGAGATAGACATCGACAAGGACGAGGATTGGAAGAATTACGTTGACGACGACCTGATCCCCACTTCAAAAGACGACGACATGCCAGGCTTTTCCGTCGACGAGGAAGAGGAAGAAGAGGAGGAGGAAGAGGAAGTTTACAACGACGACGAACCCGACGACTTTGACACCTCGCCCATCGACCAGCGCGACTTTGAAGAAGAGGACGACGAGGACGATGAGGAAGACGACGAGGACGAGGACGAGGATTTTTAAGGTATAATTTCCTTCGGGTTGCCGATAATATGTTCATGATAAAGGCAACCGAAAACATCGCTTCCGTCAAAGAAAAGGTCCGCTCGCTCTACGGCAAGGACGTATTTGTCAAGGTAAACCTCGGCAGAAACAGGTTTGCCCGCTTTACCGGCAAGGTAACGGGCATATATCCCGCGTTGTTCACCGTAAGCCCGTCGGACGACTTCCGCGGCAAGACCACCTATTCCTATTCCGAACTGCTGTGCGGAAACGTCTTTCTGGCCTGCCGCCGTACCTGACGCATGCCTTCGTTTGCGCCTCATGTAAACGCGGAATCCGCAAAGCCCAAACCAAAAGCCGCCCGTAGGGCGGCTTTCAAAGTGGCAAAAACTTACTGAAAACACCCACGACGGGCGGCGCACAAATACACAAAACCAAGGCAAAAATCCCCGTAACGGGCAGCAATCAACCAACAAAATCAAGGAAACCAATCCGCAAAACCAACACAATCGCCCCGCCAATTCAAGGCACAAAAACCCCCGCAACGGGCGGGTTGAAAAAACAAAAAGTCCCATTTTTCTCGCGAAAAAGGGGACTTTTGAGTGTTTTGTCAGTCTGCCATGTAATCGGCGTAAGCCGTCCTTACAACCTGAACGAAGCCGACCTGTTCGTAAACGTCTTCAAAGTAGAAACCATATTCGTAACACGTTACGGCAACCGTGCAGTACACTTCGCCCGCGGAGGTCGAGAGCATGACGTACACGCTGTAGGTCCAGCCGTTTTCGGCAACGTAATCGAAGGTGTCGAACAGGCCCGCGTTTTCAAACGTGAGCGCTTCCTTAACCGTGAACTGAATGTTGTAAAGGTCGGTGTTCTCGGCGGGCGCAAGCAGCGAGACCGCGGTTACCGCAACGGCGGGTTCAAACACAACTTCAACCTGAACAACGGCGTTTGCGGTTGAGGCGAGCAGTTCGTTCTTGGCCTCGTCGGTTATCTCGGAACCTTGCGGGTGCTTGCTCTTCCACTTTTCGTAAACCCTCGTGAATTCGGTGCTGTAAACGGAGAAGGTGGCGGTGTCATTGTCGAACACGTTGAACTCTTCGACGACGGTGGCCGCCGAGAGGTCCTTGAAACCGAGGTTGAGGACGGTGTAGTCTATGTCTATGTTGGCCTTTACGTCGGTGCCCTGCAGGATGGAACCCGTGGCGACGGAGATGTTCTGTTTGGAAATGTTGTTTGCGGAGTTGAGGGTGTAGGTTACCTGCGCGAACATCGTGCCCGTAACGGCAAGTGCGGCAACCTGGCTTGCAAGGGAGTCCCGCGCTTCCTCAAACGTGCTGTCCTCGGTGGCGAGCAGCTGGCCGAGCGTAATGTCGGCAAACTTGGTTTCGGGGGGAAGTTCGCCCGCCTCGGCGAGCATGGCGGCAAACTCGTCGCTCAGCACCACCTTTACAAAGTAAGAATACGGCGTGTCGCCCTCGGCGGCGGCAACGGTCAGGCCGTAAGAGGAGAACAGACCCTCGAGTTGGCTCACCGTAAACGCGTCCGTCATGCAGGCGATGTAGGCGGAAATAACGGGGTTTTCAAACACCGAACGCACGGTGTCGGTCTCTTCAAACTTCTTGATCTCGGCGGAGATGTCAAGCGCGGCCTTGGCTATCACGGCGCAGGCGTCAACCTTAAGCGTCCTGTCGTCAAGTTCGGCATAACCGGTAAGGTCGGCAAGGGCTATCAGCGTGTAGTTGGCGCGCGGCACCGAAACGGCAAAGTCCAAAAGATCGTCGGTGGAGAATGCGGGCATGTCGGCTTCTGCCGCGGGCGCCGCCACTCTCAGGTCTCCGTCAAAGGTCTCAATCGGCTCGTCCGACGTGCAGGTGAACAACTTGCCGCTCCTCAAAAAGGTGTATTCGTAAGAGGTGTCGGCGGCCGAAGTGTCCTGCTTGGTTTCGGATTTTACCATGAGGTCGGCGGTCATCGTTTCGGTGTCCACCCTGCCCGCCAGCTCGTCCGTCGTGGTGGTCGTGTGGCTAAACACCGATTCTTCTGTTTCCTTGCGCTCCATCTTGCCGCTTATCCTGAACATGTCCATGGACGAAGTGGTCAGCACGCGCAGCAGTTCGTCAATCTCGTCGGTCTTGTCTCCCGACGGGGTCGAACTGTCCGCGGGCGAGGACGACGAATCGTCCGTGTGTCCGCCGCACGCAAACGCCGCGGTCAGCGTAAATGCAATCAAAAGCGCAAGCAATGATTTCAAAACTTTCATGGTTTCCTCCTCTCCGACGTGTCGGAAATCTTTTATAATATAATAATACATTATCACCGACGGCAAAATTTGTCAAGCGGAGAAAGAAGAAAGTTTTCAAAAAATTTGGTGTAAAGCGCAGTAAAACGGCAACGGACCGCAGGCATGTAAAGAATGACAATGCCAGCCCAATAATACAACCAACCAACATGGCCCATCTCAAGGAGTGTTGGTGAGAATGAGTTTGAGGCGGGCGCAACTTTCACCCAACGGCTCCCGTAAAACTACTAAAAGTGCCCTAAAACGCACAAGAATCCACTAATGGCCCCTCCGATGAGAGGATGGCGCGAAGCGCCTAAGGTGGGCAATGCGCAATTTATCCAAACGGACAAGGTGGACAATGCGGTACAATATGGGCGAGGCGAGGGAAACTCCAACTCGGCCAACGTTGCCCACCCCCTGAATCCCCCTCCTCGGGAGGGGGCAAGAGAAAAACCGGCACCAAATAGTCAAGGCGTGAACAACACGCAACTTTACCCAAGCAGACAAGGCCGCCTGCAACCGCAAATTGCCGAAGCGGCAGAGGGCACAAAAACAAAAAGTGCCCTTTTTCTCACAAAAACGGCACTTTTGCTGCTGAGGGTTTCAGAAATTCACGGCTTTTCGGTCAGGTCGCGGATGGCGCGGTAGTAGATGGTGTACGCGTTTTCTATGGCACGGAGGGAGATGAACTCGTCGGGTTCGTGAACGGTGGATTCTTCATCCTCGGGTTCGGGGCCGAAAGCCACGCCGAGAGGAAGGGCGCGGGCGTAAGTTCCGCCGCCGATGGCTATGGGAGAGGCCGACTTGCCCATCACGCCGTTGTAAACGCGCAGCAGCGTTCTCACCAGCGGGTTCTTCTTGCTGACGTAAAGGGGCGGCTGGTCCTCGAGAATGGTGTAACGCAGTTCCTCTTTGTCAAAATAAGCGAGAATCTCTTCCTTTTTGAAGGTTGCGGGGTAGCGGATGTCCACGGTGAGGCGGAGGGTTCCGTCGTATTGGTCCTTGTCGATTATGTCGGGCGACATGGTGAGATAACCCGTCTCGTCGTGCAGAGAGGTCAAACGGAGCCTGTCGTCAAAGAAGATGGAGCGTATTTCGGGAGAAACGGCGCCCACCGCTTCGAGGTACATCAGCACGGGCAGAATGGCGTTGTCTCCCTTTTCGGGCGTGGAGCCGTGCGCGCTCTTGCCCGTGTAAGAAACCGAGCCGTCGGTGTGCACGTCGAGGCCGAACTGGCGGGCGTACTGCTTGTTTACGGGCAGGGTGTAATTGGCCTTTGTCCCGTCGCCGAGGGTTATCTTAAAGGTGTCGGCGTAGCCGGGAATCATGGCAACGGCAAAGCATTCGTCGCACACCATGTTGGCGCGCTCGCCCCCCTTGATTATGGAAAGGAAGGTTTTGCCGGGAAATTCAAACATCAGGTGCAAAATGCCCTTTTCCGCATAAATAACGGGGAAATTGCCGTCGGGAGAAAAGCCGTAGTCGGGCATCTTTGCCACTTTGGAATAGTGTTCCATGCACTTCCAGCCGCTCTCCTCGTCGCACCCGAGTATGAGTTTTATCCGCTGGCGGGGCACAAAGCCCTCGTCTTTCAAGGCCTTCATGGCGTAAAGGCAGATGACTGCGGGGGCCTTGTCGTCCATGGTTCCCCTGCCGTAAATTTTGCCGTCCTCTTCGGTGGCGCGGAACGGTTCGTGCTTCCAGTCCGAAGCCTTGCCCGCGGGCACCACGTCCACGTGGCAGAGAATGCCCAGCGTCCGCTCGCCTTCTCCCCAGACTATCTCGCCCGCGTAATTGTCGTAATTCACCGTTTCAAAGCCCATCTTCTTGCCGAGATCGAGCATGAACGCCAGCGCGTCGGCAACGCCTTTGCCAAAGGGCATTCCCTCAAGCGGCGCGCTCTCCACGCTCTCTATTTCCACAAACGATTTAAGTGTTTCCTTTATGCTGTCGATATCTGCCATACCAACCTCCTTAAAAATATTATACACTTTTTTTGCCCTGCGGTAAACTGTTTTTGCCCCGCGGGGCTTTTGTTTTTGGTATCGGGTCTGAAAAAGGGGGTGGTGTTTTGGGTGCGACCTCGGAAGCGGCGGCTTGTGTGGTGGCAGTGTGGGGGCGCGGCGTGTGTTTTGGTAAGGGACGGAAACAGGTCGAGTGCGCTTTTTGGCGGAACGGGCGGCGTGTGCGGTGGCAATGTGGCGTTTTTGGCGTAACAGGCGGCATGTGCGGGCGTGTTTATGGCGGCGATTTTGCAATGTGCCGCGCGTCTTGGGAACGAAAATGCCCGTTTTTGTGCGATTTAGGGGACTTTTGACGGGGAGAAGATTTGGCGACGGTCGGTGGAATCCTTGCTAAAAGCCGTGCCGTCCCAACTACTGCTCGTGTCCAACCGATGAATCCACGCTTGAAAAGCCGCACAGCCCCGGCGACTGTCCGCGCTCGGTGCGATCGCCTTTGGAAATTTTGCAAAGCAACGAGGAAAACGGCAAAAAGTTTCGCTGCAAAGCGGAAATTTTCCGACAACAGACTTTGTAAATCCGTCGGTTTTTCCATTGTTTTTTATTGTTGCCTCATTTTTTCGTCCCCGTCAACCACTCTTTACCAAGTTTTTTATTTTTTCTGTCCGACTTTTTCGTGTCCGTTTCAACCACTTTTTACCAATTTTTTCGTTTTTTTCGCCGCGAGTTCCAAACAAATTTCCTTGTTCCACGTTTCTATGTCCCCGTCAACCACTTTTTACCAATTTTTTCGTTTTTTTCGCTGCGAGTTCCAAACTAATTTCCTTGTTCCACGTTTCTATGTCCCCGTCAACCACTTCTTGCCAATTTTTCGTTTTTTTTGCCGCGGGTTTTGCTTATATTTTCTGGCGCTTGGACGGAAAATGCAAAAAGTTTCATTTATCGGCAAAGACGGACATTCTTCCCCCTGTCCGCCGTGGTATCGTATGAAAAAAGGAGAATATCATGTTGAGTAAACTCAGAAAAAAGTTTGACGCGGGCGCGGTGCTGACGGCCGCGGGCGTTTACGCCGTGCTCGTTTTTCTCGGCAACGCGGGGACGAGGGGCGAGCCGTTCGGCTGTTCGCTGTACTTTGCCTTTCTCATGGCGGGGGGCAGTCCCATCGCCGCGGGCACGCTCTATTTTCTCTCCGAAGCCTTTGCTTTCGACTGGCGCACGCTGCTTGCCGTAACCGCACAAATCCTCGTTTTAAGCGTGATTTACGGGGTTTTTGGCAGAAAACGCAGGCTGGGAATCGCCTCTCTCGTGTTTCTGCCCGCCTCGCTTGTGCCGTACATTTTTATCTCGGGTGCGGGCGAATACGTCCGCCGTCTCGTCTTTGCGGCGCTCGCCACGGTGCTGGCTGCGGCGTTCTATCCCGCGGTGGCGGCCTTTCGGGTGAAGGGGCTGAGGCGAACCGAACGGCACGAAGCGTTCAGCCTTGCGCTCATCTACGTCGTCGCCATGGCGGGCGGCATAAAGTACATGGGGTTCAACGCCTACAAGGCTCTGTCCGTCTTTTCGGTGGCCTGCCTCGCCGTGCTGTTTTCGGGCAAGGAAAGTTGTCTTTTTGCCTTTGTTGCGGCCGTGCCCGCCGCGCTTTACGGCGGGGGACCGCGGGTTTTTGCCCCGTACCTTCTCGTCGGGGCGGCTTCCTTCGTGTTTGGCAGCGGCAACCGCTTTGTCTACGCGCTGGTGCTGGTGGGTTGCGAACTCGCGTCGGCATATCTCTTCGGCTGGTACGGCGCGTACGGCTACACCGACCTCATCTGGTACGTCGGCGGCGTTCTGTTAAGCCTGCCGCTGCCCGCAAAACTGTTTGCAAAGTGGCGGGAAGCGCTCGCCCTGTCGTCGGACAAGCCTCTCCCGCGTTACGAAATCAACCGCACCCGCACGCTCGTTTCGGGCAAATTATATGAGATATCGGGCACTTTTCGTGAAATTTCCGACCTGTTCAACGAGATGTGCAAGGGGGAGAATCCCTTCCTCTACGAGGACGCCATAACCGACGAGATAGGCAAGGTGTGCGAGGGCTGCTCTTTCCGTGCCAAGTGCCGCGCGGCGGGCTTTCCCGACCGTGAGGAACTCATCCGCCTCATCGCCATCGGCAAAGGGAAGGGGCGGCTGACCGCCGTGGACCTTCCCAGAAAGTTTGGGGAGAAATGTTCGGAAACGGGCAAGATACTCTTTGCCGTAAACAAGTACATCAACCTGTACGCCGCCGACATCGAACGCCGCAAGGCCGCCGTGCAGACCCGTTCGCTCGTTGCGCTGCAGGCCGACGGGATCGCTTCCGCCCTCAAGGGAATGGCCAAAACCCTGTCCAAAACCCTGTCCTACCGCACCGCCAAGGAGCGCAAACTTGCCTCTTTTTTGCTGAAAAAGGGGGTTAATGTGCAAGAGGTGATGATTTTCGGGGAAGGCGAAGGCACCGAGATTCACCTTACCCTCATGCCGCCCGCGGAAAATGCCGCAAGTTGCGTAAACGAGTTTTTCAAGGCTAAATTCTCCGCCGCCGAGACCTTTGACCTACCGGGCGGGCGGACGGTCGTCGTGTTTGAACGCGCCTGCCGTTACGACTGCCTGTTCGGGGTTTCCCGCGTCAGAAAGAGCGGCGAAAAGGCGAGCGGAGACGCGCACAGTCTGGTGAGAATAACGCGCAACAAGTTCATGCTCGCCCTGTCGGACGGAATGGGCAGCGGCGAGTCCGCCCGCGCAATCTCCAACGCGTCGCTCTCGCTCATCGAATGCTTCTACCGTGCGGGGCTGCCCGGCGAGGTTGCGCTCAGCACCGTAAACCGCCTGCTCGGCTTTGCGGGAGAGGACAGTTTCGCCGCTCTCGACCTTGCCGTCGTTGATCTTGAAAATCTGTCCTGCGACTTTATAAAACTCGGTGCGCCATACGGGTTTATCGTTACGAGCGGAAGCGTTAAACTCATAGAGGGGAGTTCTCTGCCCATGGGTATTCTCGACGAACTCAAGCCCTCCGTCTGCACCGAACCCATCGTCCCCGGCGACGTCATCGTCTTTGCCAGCGACGGCGTAACCGACGCCTTCGGCTCGGCCACCGACTTTGCCGACTACCTGTCCGCCGCATCGGTCTCCAATCCCCAGCGGCTTGCCGACAAGATTCTCGGGGAAGCCGTGTCCCTCGGCGGAGTCGGTGCCGCCGACGACATGACCGTCGTCGCCCTCAAGATCTTCGCCGCTTAAACCCCTCCGCGCGGGTTTCATGACCGTTGTGTAACTCGTCTCCATGTGGTTGTGCGACTGTTGCTCGCCCCACCGTCGGGTTGTTGTCTTGCTCCGCTGACGCAATTCAAAGGGTAGCTGACGCGGCGTACGGATTGTCAAAGCTACATTTCCGAACACTGCCCGAATTTCAATAAGTGGCCTTTTTCGCACATTATCGGCCACTTTTGTCTCCGCACTCGCCTGCAAAATACGCAACCAAGCCCGCCCTAAATCGACCGCTTTCCGGACAGGGAATTCTTGTGTTGTGGGCTGCTTCTGCCTTGTCGGGCACCGCTTCGCCCGCACCACGACCCGCCCGTCCTCTATATTATATAAGGTATAAGCCATGCCCGAAAATTATGTCCCCTTGCCCCCTCCCGAGGAGGGGGATTAAGGGGGTGGGCAACGCTCCCGTTACCGTCAGTTTGCCACTCCGTCCTGCTCCGTAAACTGCGAGCCTTCCGGAACAGCCTCACTATTTCCGTCTGCTTGTTCTGCCTTTGCCGCAACTTCCGCAAAATCCCAAAAGATGAAAAAAGGCGGATAAACAATTGAAAATTCCGCCCGTATGTGATATAATTTTACAGAGGAAGAAAATGATAATATATTTCGACACGGAAACCACGGGGTTCATGCCCGGCAGAATAGTCCAGCTCTCCTACATCATGCACACTGCAAGCGAGGTTAAGGCCAAAAATTTCTTCTTTGCGGTGAGTTATGTGGAACCGTCGGCGGCCGCCGTCACGGGCCTTACTCCCGAGAAGCTGTACGTGCTGTCGGGCGGGCGCACCTTTTTTGACCACGCGGACGAGATTTACGACGACTTTGCCGCGGCCGACCTCACAGTTTCGCACAATCTTGACTTTGACCTGCGGTTTATGAACGCAGAGTTTATGTATCTTGACAGAATTTTCCCCGTAAAGAACGGCTTTTGCACCATGCGCGGCCTGACCGACGCCGTCGGTCTGCCCCGTGCGGGTGGGGGATTCAAGTTTCCCAAGCTCACCGAACTTTCCGAGCATTACGGAATTTACCCCTACGACGTTACGAGAAAGACGGCGGAACTGTTCGGCAGTTATTCGTCGAGTCACGACGCCCGCTACGATACCGCCGAACTCTACATGTCCTTTCTGCGCGCCGCCGAAAACGGAGACGACGGCGGCAGGCTTGCCGAGTTTGAAGGGGAAGTTTCCGCCGCGGGCTAAAAAGCAAGGCGCATCGTAATATAAAAAGACGCCCGCCCGCGTGGAGCCGCGGCGAGCGGTCTGAGTTAAACCCTTGTGCACAGTGGACGTAGGCTTAAAACCTTTATACAGGCTGTCTGCACGGGTCGCCTGTACAGGTCGCCCGTGCGGGTAAAATCATGAAAAAACCGTTCCCCTGCCGCGGAGAAAAAGCGGCGTTTTTGTGAGAAAAAGGGGACTAATCAAACATTTTGGAGGAAGACATGGCCATTACGTTAAAGAACTATCTCGTGCGTTCCGCGTCCATAAAACTGACGGCGACGGGCGAAAACAAGACATTCAAACTGCAACCCAAAATGAGTTGCTCGGTTCGCAAAAAGGGGGACGACACCGTGTTTGCCCTCTTCGTCGTGGAACTTACCAAGGATGTCGAACAGGTGCCCTTTGAGTTGCACGTGGAAGCCGCGGCGACGTTTTTGGCGGAAGGCGAGCCCGACGTCCGCGAGATGACCAAGAAGATTGCCGACGCAACCTTCCCGTTCGTCCGGCAGACGGTGGCGGCGCTCACCCAACTCGCGGGCATTCCCGTGTACTACCTGCCCTTCGTCGAAGTGTCCAAGGTTCTGTCCGAAGGCGACGGCAAGCCCACCCCGCTTGACATAAACCTCAACTGAGTTTCGGGTTTTTGCTCTGGTTTGAAGCCGTGAAACGTCGGGAGCGCTCGCTTTGGCGCGTCTTTCGGATTTCCGTTTCTCGTTGGCGGCACCGATAATTTGGCTGTTGCCTTCGGTAATTTTGCCGCACGGATTTTCTGCATGTTGACGGTCGGGTTGTTCTCGGCGGCGCCGTTGCGCTTGCCTGTCGGGCGACCGCTGTGCCTTTTTATGCCGGCCGACGGGTTGATTTTGTATCTCTGTTACTTTGCGCGTCGGGCTGCTTTTGGCGTCTATGCTTTGCGTATCGGACTGCCTGCCTGCCGCAATTCAAGAGTTTAACCAAAAAACGGCGGATTCTTCCGCCGTTTTCGCGTTTCGTTTTGCCCGCTGTTTTCATTTTCCACGTTTTGTATTGCCCCGCCGTTTCTATGTTTTTCGCATTTCGTTTTGTTCTGCGTTGCCGCCTTGCTTATTACGGGTGGGCGACGCGGAAAAAAGAGCACCAAAAAAGCCGCAAATAATCCTATCTGCGACTTTCTTGGAAATATATGATAAGGGGGAAAATGATGAGCGGGGTCATATCGCTTGAGTTCCGACTGTTGCTTCCCTCAAGGACAATAATAGGATACCACATTTCAAGACGGATGTAAAGCGTTTTGAGGCAACTTTTTCGAAAAAATCCAAAAAAATTTTCCCGAACGCCCAAAAACTGTTAAAAATTAACAAAATCCGAGGTTGGCGCGGGCGTGAAGCAGGGCAAACCATCGAGAAGATGTTAAAAATTAACAAAAATTGCCGCCGTTAAACGTTTTTGCCCCCGAAAACAGATTTTCTCCCGCAAACGAAAACGTAGTTTTTCTCCGAACCCTGATTTCTCCCGTAAGGAAAGACGAGGTTTTTCTCTTAACTCGGATTTTTTCCGCGAAGAAGAACGTGATTTTCTCTGAAATCCGTTTTTCTGTCGCGGGGAGCCGCGCCAACAGCAAAACCAAGGCCGTTCTTTCCCGCCGTTCTCCGTTTTTCAATATTTTATGTCTGCCCGCTGCCGGTCGTTACGCTTTGTTTGGCTGCCGCCAGTTGTTCTTCGTTTGCCGCCGTTTGCGCCCGTCGGCGCGCAAAAATGCGGGAGAAGGGCAAAAAGATTTTGAAAACCGAAAAAATTCGCTTTTCAAATCCGAAAAGTTGTGTTATAATGTAATCGAAAGGCAAAGGCCTTAATCAAAATCACGGAGGTCGAATTATGGCTTACAAAATCAGCGACGAATGCATATCCTGCGGCACCTGCGCCGGACTGTGCCCCAATTCCGCAATCACGGAGGGCGACACCCAGTACAACATCAATCCCGACGAGTGCATGGGTTGCGGCGCTTGTGCGGAAAATTGCCCCGTCGGCGCTATTAAGGAAGAATAAGCAAAGAGAAACAGCGGGCGTTTGTCCGTTGTTTTTTCTTGCCTTGAATTTCGGAAAACTTTTGCGATAATGTGTGAAAAAGGCCACTTTTTTCAAAAACCGAACCTCGCGGAAGGCGAGAGTATAGAGGAGCTGGACGGCGGATTTTTTGTGCTGCAAAAGAGGGGACTGTACCGCTTTACTTCGGACGCGATCGCGCTTTCCCGCTTCGCCTCGGCAAAGAAGGGCGAGGTGATTGCCGACCTGTGTTCGGGCAGCGGCGTGGTTTCGCTCAATTTCTGCGCCCTGCACGGCGGCGTTGTTAAGCGCGCTGACCTTTACGAAATCCAGCCCGAACTTGCCGCGCTCAGCGAAAGGAGCGTTGCGCTTTCGGGCCTCGGCGGGAGATTTTTTGTGCACAACGTTTCGATTGCCGACATCGGGGACGCCGAACGCGGGAAATTTTCGCTCGTTCTGTGCAACCCGCCCTACGAAAAAGCGGGCAGCGGCGAAAAGAGCGGCCTGCCTTCCGACGAGATCGCCCGCCACGAAACGGCCGTTACGCTCGAGACGGTCGTTGGCGTTTCGGCAAAGATACTCAAGTTCGGCGGACGGCTTGCCGTCTGCCACCGCGCGTCGCGGCTGGCCGAACTTTTCTATCTGATGCGCGCCGCCTGTCTGGAGCCAAAGCGCCTCGCTTATTCCCAAAGCGGCCGCGTGGTGTTTGTGGAAGCCGTCAAGGGCGGTTCCGTAGGTCTCACGACGGAGTTCCCAAACCCCGACGCGTGATGAAACGATAGCCCCCCCCAAACGACGGCGGGTTTTGAGATGAAAATGCAAAAAGCCGCCTTTTTCTCACGAAAACGCGGCATTTCATAAAGACGAAGCGGCGAGTTTTCAAAACACGCCGCGACCCGAGGAGAACATGCTGTACATAGTTGCAACGCCGATTGGCAACCTTAAAGACATAACCTACCGCGCCGCCGAGGTGCTCGCTTCGGCGGACGTAATCGCCTGCGAGGACACGCGGCATTCGATGGCGCTGCTCAGATCGCTTAATATTAAAAAGCCCCTCGTCTCCTACCACAAGTTCAACGAGCGGCAGGAGGGGGAGAAGATTGCCGAATTGGTAGCTTCGGGCAAGAACGTCGCGCTCATTTCGGATGCGGGCACGCCCGTCATATCCGACCCGGGCAACGTCCTCGTAGGTATAATGATTGAACGCGGCCTGCCGTACACGGTCATTCCTGGGGCAAACGCCTTTGTTCCCGCCCTTGTTTTGAGCGGGTTTGACGCATCGCGGTTTTCCTTTTTCGGCTTCTTGCCCGAAAAGAAGAAGGAACGCGACGCCCTGCTCGCCTCTATCGCACCGAGGCGGGAGACGCTCATATTTTACAGCGCGCCGCACGACGTCGTAAAGACGGTGGGTTACCTTGCCGCGGCTCTCGGAAACCGCCGCGCTGCCGCCGTCCGCGAGATAACCAAGGTTTACGAGAGCGTGGAATTTTTCAATCTCGAAGAGGGCTATCCCAACGAGCCGCGGGGCGAATACGTGCTTGTCGTCGAGGGTGCGCCCGAGCGGAAATCGGCCTCCACTCCCGAAGAAGAACTTGCCGAACTCCTCGCCGCGGGCGTGGACAAGAAGGAAGCCGTCAAGACCGTCGCTGCCAATCATGGCCTGCCCAAAAACGAGGTTTACAAACTGACAATAAAAAATTAGTCCCCTATTTCTCACAAAAACGGGCACTTGAGCGGCAGCGGCCGCTCTTTTTTCATGCCTTGATCCTGCCGTTTCAATTGCGGTTTTTATGCCAAATGAAACTTGAACGCGGTTCGGGCATATTTATAAGTATGGAAAAAATCGAATTTTTCAAGATGCACAACCGCGGAAACGACTACGTTTTCATCGATGCGCGCCGCCGCGCGGTGCCCGACCCGTCCCGCCTTGCGGTGGAGGTGTCCTGCAGGCGGTTTTCGGTGGGCGGCGACGGCCTTGTTCTCATAACCGAGGCGGAGGGTGCGGACGCAGGAATGCGCATTTTCAACGCCGACGGCAGCGAGGGGGCGGTGTGCGGCAACGCCCTCGGGTGCGTGGGGAAGTACCTGAGCGAGACCGAAAATCTGGCCGAGGGGAGCGTTTTAACAAAGAGCGGAATCCGCCGTTTCCGCGTGGACGGCGACGTGGCCGTTGACATGGGAAAGCCCCTATTTCGCACAAAAACCCTGCCTTCTGTCGGAATCTTCGTCCTGCCGCACAAGGGCAAAGAGTACGCGTTCACGGCCGTGTCGGTGGGCAACCCGCACGCCGTGGCCGTGGTTTCGGACGAGGTGAACGACCCCGCGGGAGTGGCTGCGGAACTCGCGTCGTCGGGGTTGTTTCCCGAAGGCGTAAACGTCGAGTTTGCCCGCCCCACGCAGAACGGCGCGGAGGTTCGGGTGATCGAACGCGGCAGCGGTGAAACGGCCTGCTGCGGTTCGGGCGCGTGCGCGGTGGCCGCCGTGCTTGCCCGCCACCGCATTCTGCCGTACGGGGAGATGACGCTCGTCTTTTACGGCGGAGAAGTTCGCGTGAACGTTGGGGAGGACAGCGCGCTCAGGCTGCACACCGAACCCGTCCATGTGTTCGACGGCGTATTTTATTATGAACCAACAGCCGCCAACGAGGGCCACGGAAAATGAGGGCGGCACAGGGTTTTGACAAACTTGGAAAGAGTTATCTGTTCAGTGAAGTCCGCGCGCGCAAGGACGCGTTTTTGAAGGAAAACGGCGGCACGCTCATCGACCTCGGCGTGGGGGATGTGGCGTTTCCGCTGCCGCCTTCGTCGGTCGCCGCAATCGTGGCCGCGGCCGAAGAAATGGGCGATAATGTGAGATTTAGGGGGTATCCGCCCGAAGGCGGTTACGATTTTCTCAGGCAGACCATCGCCGAGGCTTATGCGGAAGCGGGCGTGAAAATCAGCGACGGAGAGGTTTTTGTGGGCGACGGAGCCAAGAGCGACGCGGCGGCGTTCACGACCCTTTTCGAACCCTGCGAGGTGGTCATTCCCGAACCCGTCTACCCCGTTTATCTCGACAGCGCGCTCCTCTGCGGGCACCGTCCGCTTCTGCTTTCGGGCAGCAAACAAAACGGTTTTCTCCCCACGCCCGCCGCGCTCAAGGGCAAGGAAGGTCTCGTCATCTGGCTGTGTTCGCCCAACAATCCCACGGGCGCGGCCTACGACGGCGCGGGGCTTGCCGAATGGGTGCGTTTTGCCCTCGACACGGGGTCGCTCATCCTCTTCGACGCGGCGTACGCCACCTTTGCGGGCGACGGAATGCCTAAAACCATATACTCGGTGGACGGCGCGCGCGGGTGCGCGGTGGAGTTCGGAAGCTTTTCCAAGTTTGCGGGCTTTACGGGAATGCGCTGTTCGTGGACGGTAGTTCCCCACGAAATCATGCTGGAAAAAAGGCGGTTGCAGGCTCTGTGGCAGCGGCGGCAGGCGGCAGAATTCAACGGCGTGTCCTACGTTGTGCAGCGGGCGGCGCAGGCCGCGCTCAGCCCGCAGGGTCGGCGCGAATGCCGCGTTGTAATCGACACGTACAAGCGAAATTCGTGCGTTTTAGGCCACATTTTTCAAAAACACGGCGTCTGGCACACGGGCTGCGAACACTCGCCCTACCTGTGGTTCGAATGCCCGCGCGGCGACTCGTGGGCGTTTTTCGACCGCCTCATGCGGACCTGCCGCGTCGTGGGGACGCCGGGCGTCGGGTTCGGTCCCTCGGGAGAAGGGTTCTTCCGCCTCTCGTGTTTCACCACTCCCGAAATCGCTCGTGAAGCCGCCGCGCGCCTCGACTCCGCCCTCCCGTCTTGTATGTAAATTTGAGTACGCAATTGAGGTCGGAAACGAGACAGTCAAACCATAAAAAGCCGCTGCTCAAATTTGCCGCAAAACCGCGGCGGGGCGCGTCTGTAGAGCAGGGCGCAAAACCTGCCAAATAAAAAGGATATAAAAAGCCGCCCGAACGGAATCCGTTCGGGCGGGAAGAAGGAAGTTGCGGAAGCACTCTTCCGCATAGAGGATGGGCGGTTCTGCGGCACGGCTTTGTAAACTTTACTGCCACGCCGCAGTTTGACAAAAATTTTACCGTAAGGCCTTGCTAAAAATTTTACCCAAAGCATTGACAAAAGTTTTTACCCAAGGCCGCGGCTCGTTGGTGCGACCGGACCAAAGCCGCGGTTTGCCCAACGGCCTGCTTTGCCGCTTATTCTATGGCGATGAGGTCGCTCGCATTCTTGGGTTGGGCCTTGGGGAAGGTGAGGGTCAGCATGCCGTTTTCGTAACGGGCCTTTACCGAATGCGCCTCGACGTCCTTGCCGACAAAGTAGCTGCGGCTCCTCGTTTCGGAAATCTCGCGCCTGACAAAATGCTTGCCCTCTTTCTCTTCGGTCTTCTTGGTGGCCGTCAGCGTAAGGTAGCCGTCCTCGATTCTCAGCGAAATGTCCTCTTTTTTGTAACCGGGCATCTCGACTTCAAGACGATATTCGTCGTCGGTCTCAGTAATGTCGGTGGGCAGGTTCTTGCTGCCCTCGGCGTAGAAGGGGCGGAACAGGTCGTTCATGGCGTCAAACAGTCCGTAATCTCCGTAAACAGTCATATTGTTTTTCATAGTTTTTTAATCTCCTTATACATATTGGCTAAAGCGCGGGGCGCCCGCAACCTTCGCTGTAATTTTGGCAATTATATCTTTCAATTGCTGGCACTCTCTTGCTTTGTCTGCTAACATTATACACCCGCATTTCAACTTTGTCAAGGGGTTTATGTAAATTTTTTTACATTTTTTTGGGAAAGTTTCTCGCCAAACCTTAAAATACCTTGAAATAAAAGGAATTTTGGAGCAAAAAATTTTTGAGATTTTTTTGTGGTGAACCTTTGCGCCGCGGGAAGAGGCGAAAACCGCCCATAAAAAGAGCGGCGTGGGGGAAGTAAGACAAAATGTAAGACAGCGGAGTGGGAAAGTAAGACGGAACGCAAGGCGGTGGAAAGCGCACAGATGAGGGCGCGCTGCGGATATTATGATGATCATGTCCGCGCACTGTTATAATGAGGAGAAGCGGTCGTTATATAATTGCGCGGGCGCGTACGCGTGCGCGATATATTATATAGTTGTGCGGGCGCGGGCGCGTACGCGGGCGGTCAATATTTTTTTTGATAATCTCGTCGATGTTTTGTCGTGTGGACACGAGCGGTCCGCCTTTTCCGTTTATCAACATCTTCGGCGATTCGCGGCAAGCGGGCGCTTGTGTAAGGCGGAAGGCTTCACCAAAAAAGCGGCGTTTTTGTGAGATTTAGGGGGGTTTTGAATATAAAGCGGCTTTGGCGGGCACAATAGCGGAGAGGAAAAATCATGCAGAACATAACAGCAACGGTCGTATCCAACGACGAAATCGCTGACAGAATCTATATGATGAAGTTGGACGTCGGGGAGTTTCATGTGAAAACACCCGGTCAATTTATCAATATAAAGCTAAAAACCCGCTTTTTAAGGCGGCCGTTTTCGGTGTGCGACCAAAACGGCGGTGTTCTTTCCGTCGTTTACCGCGAAGTGGGCGCGGGAACGCGCGACATGACCCGTGCGAAGGCGGGCGATTGTTACGACATTTTAGCAGGGCTTGGAAACGGCTTTTGCCTTGATAATAGCGGAAAAAGGCCACTTCTTATCGGCGGCGGGGTGGGCGCGGCGCCCCTTTTGCTGCTTGCGCGGCGGCTTGCCGAGCGGGGCGCGGAGGTTGCGGCTGTGCTCGGTTTCAACCGAAAATCCGACGTGATTCTGACGGATGAGTTTGCAAAATACTGTGTGCGGGTCGCGGTTACCACGGCGGACGGCAGCCATGGGCAGAAGGGGCTGGTTACCGACGCGCTGGGCGGCGCCGAGTGCACATATCATTACGTCTGCGGGCCGCGCGCCATGATGAAGGCGGTGGCCGAACGCCTGCCGGGAGACGGCGAATATTCGCTTGAGGAGAGGATGGGCTGCGGCTTCGGCGCCTGCCTCGGCTGCACATGCCCTACCCGCGGCGGGCACAAGCGCGTCTGCAAGGAAGGCCCCGTTCTTGCCAAGGGGGAGATAATATGGTAGATCTCGGCGTGGAACTCGCGGGCCTCAGGCTCGACAACCCCGTCATCCCTTCGAGCGGAACCTTCGGTTACGGCGAGGATTACGCGGGGCTTTACGATCTCAACATCCTCGGCTCCATCGCGCTCAAGGGCACGACGGCAGAGCCGCGCCGCGGCAATCCGCTGCCGAGGATAGCCGAATGCGAGGGCGGAATGCTCAACAGCATCGGCCTGCAGAACCCCGGCGTAGACGCGGTGGCGGACGAACTCCTGCCCGCCCTCAAGGCGCACTTTAACAAGAAGGTCATCGCAAACGCCTGCGGTTTTTCGACAGAGGAGTACGTTTACGTTGCAAAACGCTTTGACGCGTGCGACAACGTGGGGCTGATTGAACTTAACGTAAGTTGCCCCAACGTCAGCGGGCGCAGCGTCGGCGGCGACCCGAACGCCCTGTTTAAGCTGGTGAGTGAGGTGAGAAAGCACGTTTCCAAGCCGCTGCTAATTAAACTTTCCCCGCTCGCGGCCGACCTTTCGGAAATAGCCGCCGCGGCGATAGAGGGCGGGGCGGACGGCTTCACCCTCATCAATTCGCCCACGGGAATGCGCATCGACCCCGTCCGCCGTTCTCCCGTTCTGGCAAACGGTCGCGGGGGAATGTCGGGCAAGATGGTCTTTCCGCTCGCCCTCCGCGCGGTGTACGACGTGTATTCGAGATTCCGCGTGCCCGTGATAGGCGTGGGCGGAATATCCTCGGCGGAGGACGTAGTTGAGATGATGCTCGCGGGGGCAGCCGCCGTGGAAGTGGGCGCCGCCAACCTCGTGGACCCGTTTGCTTGCAAGAAGATAATCGAGTCCCTCGGGCCCACGCTGGAGCGGTTCGGCTTTTCTTCGGCAAGGGAAGTCGTCGGCCTCGCCGCGCAAACTTCAAAAACGTGAGAAAAAGGCGGCTTACGCAAACGATAATAAATATAAATCATTATAAAAATTAAAAAGTCAATTTTTATCGAGACACTCCACCGCTGTAAAATGGCCGATAACGTGCGAAAAAGGCCGCTTATTAAATTTGTTGACACAAAAATCCTCCCCGCCGTATATATGGATGAGGAGGATTTTTTATGGCAAACGCAGACAGATATTACATAGGCGCAAACGACGAGCACGGGCAGGAACCGCCCACCGAGGGCAAGCGGACGCCCGTCATGCCGTACGTCGGCCGCAGTTTTTACGAGAACGAATTCAACCGACCCGCAAAGTATTACTTTCTGGCGGGGGCGGTGGTTTGCGGGTTCAACGTGTACGACGTAAAGCCCGAAACGGGCGACCTTTCGGTGGCGGCGCGGGTGGCGCGGATAAACCGCAGGCGGCTGGACGTGCTGGTAACCTTTGCCTACAACGCCGAGGGCAACGGCGAAAACTTCAATTCGGTCTCGGGGTTCGAAGTGTTCTTTTCAAGGGAGAACGGCCGCGTTTCGGCCTCCCGCCTGCTGGCGTACGACCTGTCGGCGGGGCTTGCCGAAAAACTCGGGGCCGAGAATCTCGGGGCCAAGAATTTAGGCGTGGGCACGCTTTCGGGCGTCGGCGTGCTCGGTTCGGTAAACTGCCCGTCCGCCCTGTGCGAATGCGGGTTTATGACCAACTTTCAGGAAGCCAAACTCATGCTCGACCCCGACTATCAAAGGCTTTGTGCGGAAGGCGCGCTGGCGGGAGTGTGCAACACGTTTGCCGTTCCATTGGTCAGCGTCGCCGATTACGAAAACCTGCCCGTCCTGCGTCGCAGCTCGCGGGGGAAGGCCGTGCAACTTGCCCAGATTTACTTCAATCTGGACGGCGCCGAACTCGACCCCGACGGCGTGTTCGGCCCCGAAACGCTTGCCGAGACGCTCGGCTTTCAGCGGCAAAACTCGCTTGAAGCGGACGGGATAATCGGCCGCGAAACGTGGAGAACGCTGCTCCGCAAGGGCGCTCCGCCCGTGCTGCGCGAGGGCAGCCGCGGAACCTTCGTCCGCTACCTTCAGCAAAAACTGCTCTCCAAACTCTATCCCGCGGGCGGGGTAGACGGCATATTCGGTCCCAAAACCCGCGCCGCGGTGGAAGCGTTCCAGACCGAAAACTCGCTTGTTGTGGACGGCGTTGTCGGCCGTGCAACGTGGGAAAAACTGACCCCGATAGGCGGAGGGCGGCCGCTGCCGTAAGCCGCTTTTTGTGAGAAAAAGGCCACTTTTTACTCTACAAAAGGATAAAACGTCAAACGGCGCCGCGCTTTTTAGCGCGGCGCCGTACTTTGTCCGCCCCAAACTTTGTGTCCAATCCTTGCGCCGATCCCTCGCGCCTATCCCTGCGCAGACAACCGTAAAACCCAACGCAACCGCTCCGCCGCTCAACCCGCGGCAACCGCGGTGTGTTCAATTCCGGCCGCCATCGGCTCAACCCGCGGCAGACCCAACGCTACCGTTTCACCCAACAAACAAGTCCGTTGTGCTGAAAAGTCAAGCATTTTTATAGAAATTTTTTTCTGGAACTCAAAATTTTTTTTGACACATGGTAAAATAGCCGTTG
>CANQUN010000028.1 GCA_947627065.1 uncultured Clostridia bacterium | reverse complement strand
TGGTGCCGGTGGCCGGACTCGAACCGGCACGCCATCGCTGGCGGTGGATTTTGAGTCCACTACGTCTGCCAATTCCATCACACCGGCAAGTATAACTATAATATCACAGTCCAAACTTTTTTGCAACAAAATTGAACGGAAAGGTCTGAAATTCATGAAAAAACTTGTTCTTATAGACGGAAACAGTCTGATAAACCGCGCTTTTTACGCAACGCCGCCCATGTCCAACTCCAAGGGCGTGCCCACAAACGCAGTTTTGAGTTTTGTAAACATGCTCGTCAAACTTGCCGAAACCGAAAAGCCCGACTACCTGCTCGTGGCTTACGACCGCAAGGAGCCGACATTCCGCCACCTCATGTACGAAGGTTACAAGGCCAACCGCAAAGCCATGCCCGACGATCTGCGCCCGCAGATAGAACTTTCCAAAACGGTGCTGGACGCGCTGGACGTAGCCCACTTTGAACTTGCGGGCAGCGAGGCGGACGACATAATCGGCTCGCTCGCGGGCAAATTTAACGTGAATACGATAATCGTAACGGGGGACAAGGACTCTTTCCAGCTTGTGGACGGTTCGACCACCGTCAACTTCACCCGCAAGGGAATTACCGAAACCGAGCCTTACACCGCTGACAACTTCCGTGAAAAGATGTCCATCGACCCCTTGCAGATAATAGACCTCAAAGCGCTGATGGGCGACAAGTCGGACAACATTCCGGGCGTTCCCGGCGTCGGCGAAAAGACGGCGCTTGACCTCATAACAAAATACGGCACGGCGGAGGGGGTTTTCGAGCACATCGGCGAGATCGGCGGCAAACTGCGCGAGAAACTCGAAAACGGCCGCGATATGTGCATTCTTTCCAAAAAACTCGCCACCATCGACCGTGGCGTCAACACGGGCATGACCCTCGATAAAATGGAATTTTCCTACCCCTTCCCGGGAGAAGCGCGGGAGTTGTTCGCCGAACTCGAGTTTCGTGCCATTCTCAAAAAAGAGGGCGTTTTTTGTGAGAAAAAGGCGGCTAATGACCAAATTGACCGCCTGCCCGAAGTCGTCGGAATAAAGGACAAAGCGGCCCTTGCGCCCCTCTTCGAAGCCCCGCTTGCCGTCTCCATCGGCGACAACATCGACCTCTCCGACGGAAAGAAGGAGTACGTCGTCAAAGTCCGTCAGACTCTGCTCGACGAGGGATTCTCTTTCGAAGAGGCCGTCGCCATGCTCCGCCCGCTGTTTGAAAACGAAAATTCCGATATAATCCTGTTTTCTGTCAAGAAAACCGAACATATCCTCGACGAATTCGGCATTTCTCTCAAAGCCCGCGTAGAGGACGTTTCCCTGCAGAAGTACATCGCCGATTACACGGGAAAAGAGGAGACCCTTGCCGAAGCCGCGCTCTACTACCATCTGCCTGAAAACGCGCCCGCGTTCTCGCTCTATTCCATGAACGAAATGTTGCATAAATCCCTTAAAGAAAACGGACAACTTTCGCTTTATCTTGACATAGAGTTGCCGCTCGCCCGCGTGCTGTTCGACATGGAAAAGACGGGTTTCAAGGTGGACACGGACATCATCGCCTCCCTCAACGAAAAGTATAAGGAAATGCTCGCCGCCCTCAAGGAGAAAATCTACGCCTTGGCGGGCGAACCTTTCAACATAAATTCGCCCAAGCAACTCGCCGCGATTCTTTTTGACAAACTCGGCCTCTACCACGGAAAGAAGAAGAGATCGTCTTACTCCACGAGCGCCGAAATACTCGAAGAAATTTCTTCCGATCACGAAATAGTGCCCTATATCCTGCAATATCGGCGCATTTCCAAACTGAACTCGACTTATGTAGAAGGGTTTTTGCCCCTCGTTGACAAGCGCACGGGCATCATTCACACCGTGTTCAACCAGACGCTCACGTCCACTGGCAGGCTCTCGAGCAAGGAACCCAATCTTCAAAACCTTCCCATAAGAAACGAGGAGGGCAAGGAGATAAGGCGGTTCTTCGTGCCGTCCGCCACCGACCGCATACTCGTAGGCGCCGACTATTCGCAGATAGAACTCCGCCTGCTCGCCCACTTCAGCGGGTGCGGCAAACTCATCGAGGCCTACCAAAACGGCGAGGATATCCACGCCTTGACGGCTTCGCAGGTGTTCGGCGTGCCCCTTTCGCAAGTTACCAAGGAGATGCGCCAACGTGCCAAGGCGGTCAATTTCGGCATAATCTACGGCATAAGCGAATACGGCCTTGCTAAGAACATCAAGACCACCCCTGCCGAGGCCAAGGCCTACATCGACAAGTATTTCGCAAGTTATCCGCACGTGCGCGATTACATGGCCGAAAATGTCGATTTTGCGAGAAAAAACGGCTTTGTCTCAACCATCTGCGGCAGGAAACGTTACATCAAGGACATCAATTCTCCCAATTACAACCTGCGCTCTTTCAGCGAGCGCGCCGCCATGAACATGCCTCTGCAAGGCAGCAGTGCCGATATAATAAAGATTGCCATGATCGCCGTGGACAGACGCCTCAAAGAGGAAAAGCCCCAATCGCACCTCGTGCTTCAGGTTCACGACGAACTCGTCGTCGACGCACCCGAACAGGACAGGGATTACGTCTGTGCCCTTCTTAAAAAGGAGATGGAGGGCGCCGTCAGCCTGCGCGTGCCCCTCGCTGTGGACGCCTACTTCGGCAAGAACTTAAGCGAGGCCAAGTGATGAAAATTGCAATTACGGGCGGAATCGGCTCGGGCAAATCCACCGTCGCCGCCATCATTAAAGAGCAGGGTTACCCCGTGTTTTCGTGCGACGAAATCTACGCGGAACTTTTGAAGGACGAGGGCTTCTGCCGCCGAATTTGTGAGATAACGGGCACTTCTTTGCAAAAAACCGCCCGCGGAACCACCATTGACAGGGCCGCGGTTTCCGCCGTCGTCTTTTCCTCGCCCACCCTTAAAGCGGCGCTCGACGCGTACACCCATCCCGCCATAATGTCCGCGCTCATCAAGGCGATGAACGCCGCGGGCGCCACATCTTTTGCCGAAGTTCCGCTTCTGTTTGAAGGCGGCTTTCAAAATCTGTTTGACGGCGTAATCGTCGTCATGCGGGACAGAGAGCAGCGCGTCCGTTCGCTCTGCACACGCAGCGGTCTCAGCCGCGAACAGGCGCTTTCCCGCATGAAAAATCAGTTTGATTACGAAAATTCCACGTTAAACGGGCATACTTTAATATATAACGACGGCTCGGTTGAGGAGCTTGCTCGGAAAGTGAGAACCGTTTTAAGTGAAATTGTCGGCAAATAAACTAAAAAACATCGCTTTGTTGACCTGTGTCATCTCCCTTGCGGCGCTTGCAATCGCCTTTTTGGTCATCTTTGTCCAAAAGCCCAAATTTTACCAATTCGTCAGCGACTCGGCCGCCCGCTTCGGCGTAAGCCCCGCGCTCGTCTACGCCGTCATCCGCACGGAGAGCGGGTTTGACGAAAATGCCCTTTCCGAAAAAGGCGCACTCGGTCTCATGCAGGTTCTGCCGTCCACGGCCGAGTTTATCGCCGCCAAACTCAAAGTTGAAAATTTTGACCTCAACGACCCTCAAACCAACATTTTTCTCGGAACGGCTTACCTCGGTTATCTGTCGCAACGTTTTACAGATGAAATGGCCGTTCTCGCCGCCTACAACGCGGGCGAGGGCCGCGTGGCCGAATGGCTCAAGAATCCCGACTTTTCGCCCGACGGCAAAACCCTTAACAAGGTCCCGTTTCCCGAAACTGCCGCCTACATCCGAAAGGTCCGCCGCAACAAAAAAATCTATTCCTTCCGCCTCAAACTCTCCGCCCACCTCGGCCTGCTCTGACTAAATGGCACTCACAACCCACAGCCTAAACCGTCATAACCCGTGCCACCCGCAACCCGCAACCCGCAACCGAATTCGAGACACCCCAGACTTTCCGCCTACAACCCTCAACCAAACCGACCCAACTCGCACCACCCGAAACCCGTAACTTAACCCGACCCAACCCGTGCCTCCGCAAATTCTCCGCCCGCACCAAATACCCCGTTTTTGTGAGATTTAGGCCACTTTTTGTGTTATTATTATGATTTTGCCAAGGATTTTAAGCACATGACAAAGACCGAAATTGCCAAGACGATAATCGACATTTGCCACAACGACGCCGCGTTCTGCCGAGACATAAAAGGCGGAGACCCTGCGTTCTTCCTGTCGGGAATCACCGACGACATGCCCGAACGCGCCTTTCTTTTTTCCGTTGATCGCTATCTGGCAACCTTCAAGGTGTGGGGACACCTTTATTTTTACAGCAAGCGGTTCACCCCGTACATCGGTTTTCAGGTAAGAAGGTACGGCGAGGTCCTGTACGTAACCCACGCCGAGGAGGGGCTGCCGCTCGCAAAGGGGGACGAGATCGTCGCCGTCGACGGCCTGTCAATCGAACGTGCCGCTCAAAAGTTCGCCGTGTTCTTCGACTCCGACCCGCCCGACCGCCAAGGCGAACGCTGGCAAACCGTCATCGCAAACTCTGCTTCCGTTACCGTCCGTTCTTGCGGGCAAACGTTCGATTATGCCGTCCGCACGGACGTCAGGAGGGGAAGAACCGAACCTACTACCGTGTGTAAATTTGTCGATAACGACTGTTATTACATAAAATTAACCAATTTCTTTGACGAAGGCGACATCTCCGCAATCGTAGACAACGTCCCGCAAAATATCAATAAAACGACAAATCTCATCATCGACCTCAGGAACAACTGCGGCGGCAGCGACACCGTGTTTTTACCGCTTCTAAAGTACCTTCTCACCGAGCGCGACGAAATGTGCGGCAAGCCCATCTTTACCGCCGAGGACGAAACGCTCTTTTCAGAGCGCAACGCCGACGGGCGCATCGCGGTCTACAAAGAGTACCTCGCGGGCACGACGTCGGATGAGGTTCGCCGCTACATCGAGGCGCAGATAAAAGTGGAGACCGAAAACAGAGGAAAGGGCTTTTTCCCCACAAAAACCGACGATTTCCGCTTTCCGTCAAGCGGCACGCGCTACCCCGAAAAAGTCGTCGTTCTCACCGATTGCAACTGTGCGTCCTCGGCCGAAAATTTTGTGGAAATTGCCCATCGCCTTCACAAGGTTAAACTCATCGGCAGGCCCACCATGGGCATCTGCGACTATTCCAACCTTACAAGGTTCGACTTTGGCGAATACGTCCTGCATTATCCCACGTCCCGCGCAAAGGCGATTGACGAGGGCAGGGGAACGAGGGGCCGCGGAATCCTGCCCGACATTCTCGTCCCTTGGTCTCCCGAACATCTCACCCGCGATCCCGACCTGTCCGCCGCTCTCGAATACTTCAAAAACTCAAATTGATAAATGCGGCTCTCAACCACCTCAAAAATTCTAACCAATAAAAAACTACCCTGACCAAATCAAAAACACAAATCAAAAAGGGATTGTGCTCGTCTCGTCCAAACAAAACCTAACTCAGCCGAATTGTTTTGGCAACCAACCCCGCCAGACCATAAAAGACATCTAACGCTTATTTATCTTCCCATTGACCGCTCTGCCAACCCTCGCAACAAAACATGTCTCAACCCTGCTACCAAAACCAATTCTCGCAAGCAGCAAAAACAGGACAATTCAACTCAGCCGCTTCTGCAACAAAACAAGCCTCAATCCTGCGCACGGGACATAAATCTTCGAAGCACAGATATCTCAACTCCAAAATTTCGCAACAAAACAAGCCTCAATCCTGTGCTGCGCCACGGATAAAAATCTCGTGGACAGAACATATATTCTAAACCCATTTCTTCGCAGCCAAATAACCAAACTCGCATCGAGTTCATAGCCGTACACGCGTCGAATTTTCCCGCCGCGAACCGCCGCTTTAAGGAGTGAAAAATGCAAGATAAAAGAACAAATATTTCCGCGCGCGGCATACTTTGGAATCTGTGCTTTTACGCTGCCTGCGTGTTTTGCGTGTTCTATCTAAAAAACAAGGCCGAAATCAAAAATTTCGACGTAATTTTTGTGTTTTTGCCTTTAATCATCTTGGGGGTATCGACGGAATGTCTCAGGCTCAAAAATTTCACAGGGGCAGTCGTTTTGGATTTCATCGCAAAAGTCATCGCCTTTGTCCTTTCGCAGTTAATGTTCAGGCACATTGCCGTCGGCGTATACTTCCGGGCTTGTCTCGTCGGTCTGTTACTCTGTTTAACTTTCTCGCTCTCGGCTTCAATAGTTATCTACCGCAAGTCAAGGTAATGTCTCATGTTCATCCGCTTGCTCTGTGTTCCCGCACATTACTGTGGAATTGCCTCGTCGGCCTCTTGCTCTGTTTAACTTTCTCGCTCTAGGCTTCAATATTTGTTTACCGCAAGTTAAGATAAAGCCACGCATTCATTCTCGTTCAAATAAAATATTTTAAGCCGCCCAATCGGGCGGCTTTGTAATTATAGTTGTAATCATCGTAATATAAAAGTGTAATATAAAAGTTAGCAAAATTCCCAAAATAGCAGGCAATAAATGTACAGACGCGAAAAGATCTCGCGCTCAGTCGGTATAAACACAACCAAGAGCCACGAACGCGGGAGAAAATAACGTGTACGTGTGAAGCGTGAGTTTTTGCCGAAATCCTCGCATAAGCGATTACTTTTCTTCGGGGAGGAAGTATTCTTTATACTTTTCGAGAGTGGGGGCGACCCTGTCCCAAATTGTTACAAAACCGTTCTTCTCCTCAAAAACTTTGCCCGTGCTCTTGGCCGTTTCTATTTTCATCTGCGCGTAGTTGTTCCTGAACGTGGGGGCGTATGTATCGGGTCTCGACGAATCGAGGCATAGTTTTTCCATGTCAAAAACGGTAACCGTCTCGTTTTGTTGGCTGGCGATAAAATATGCCCTTATTATCTTGTGGTTTATCTGATCGGCGTTTACCGCCCAGCGCGGAATACGTTTTATCGCCTTTGGAGTTTCGGTGGAGAGGGGAGTGGTCGGCGAATATTTTTCACCTTCCGTCAAAAAGACGTCGGCGATATATTCCTTAACACATTTTTCAAGAGCCGCTCGCTGCGTTTCCTTTTTCAGCGAAAGTGCTATGGAAAATTTCATGTGCAAATCGTTGTCAATCTGAAAGGTTATCTTCTTCATGTTTCACCTCATTAGTATGCTTTTATTATATCATCTTTTATCACTTTTGTCAACTATAAAATTATTCGTAAATTTATTATTATTAGTCAATTTATACTCATGAGTAATAATAGACTAAAAAATATTTTCAATTCTGACTTTGAAAGTTCTGGGAATTTGCTCACAAAGTTCGCGGGCAACTTCTATCTTTTGCGCGGCGTCCAAAAATTTTTGTTGCTCAACGAGACGGACGGTTTCCGAAAGCCAAAGGTCAATCTCTTTAATCTCGACGTGGGGGATGGCAACGTGCAGAATCTCCTTCTTGTCTACCCACAGTTTTTGAACGCCGAGAACGTCGTCCACGGTCGCTGACTCATCAAGCGTCTTGTCGTAAAGAAGCGCAAGCCGCTCGTCAAATTCGCCAAAACTGTTTTCAATCATGTAATTTTCGGCCACGGCGCAGCCCGCAAATATCAATATTGCCGCTATAACAGAAATCAAAGTTTTTACCATACGATATCCTCATCGAGCCTAACGCTCAAAATCTTATAATGCTTGTCCCGCTCCTGCAAATACACCTTGCCGTTTTCGTCCACGGTCATAACGTCCACCTTTTTCTCGCTCGAAATACTGTTTTCGGTGAGAAAATCATGCAGAAATTGATAATCTTTGCCTATTTTTTTAAGGTTGTCCTTCATCACGACGCCGCAATCTATTATGAGAACGGGTAGGGAAGGGGTGGTGTTCTCGTCGTTTTTCAGCACGGAAAGCTTGCCGTTGGCCTCCAAAATGGCGTATTTTATGCCGTCGAGGGCAAAATTTCCCGAAGAACGCAGCGATTCGATGAGATCGTCCACGTCAAGGTTGTTCTTCCTTAGTTCCCTGTGGTTTATCCCGTTGGAATTGATTATTATCGAAGGTTCGCCGTTGATGGTGTTTTTCCACCCTTGGCCGAGTTGTTCGAGTAGGGCGAGTATCTGGTGAATGATGAAGATGGCGATTATCGAAGAAACGCCGTAGAGGAGAGGGATGGAAACGTCGGACATGGGCACGCAGGCGACCTCGGCGATGAGCAGGGTTATGATGAATTCGTAAGGTTGCATCTCCCCGATCTGCCGTTTGCCCATGAGCCTCATGACGACGAGCAGTAAAAGCAAAATCAACGCGCATCTGATAAATATGATTACCATACGAAAAGTATCTGCCAAACGTTCCGAATTATGCCAAATTTTCCCGCGAATGGCCGTTTTTTGTGAGAAAAAGGCCACTTTTCCGAAATTGAGCCGCTGCCAGCGGCGTTTCCGAAGCCTGTTTCCACAAGGTTGAAAGTATGGGATTTTGTGCGATTCAGGCCACTTATTGCGAAAACAATATCCGATATCGCACGGTTTTCGGACGGCTTCAGGCGGCATTGAACGGCGTCTTTGCCAAGCGCAGACGATACCGTAACCGCGTAGGCGTTTTGAAAAGCGGCTCCAAACGGTTGACATTCGGGCGCGGATATGTTAGCATGGAAACAAGAGTAGATAAAACGCGTTGAACGTACCACGTTCTTAGTGTCCCGGGATGGGATGTTGCCCGGGAACGAAACGGTTTTGCCCTGCGGTGTTTTATCGCGTCCGCTATCTATGCCGCCGCCGCGGCCTGTTTCGGGCAACTCATAATACTTATTTGAGGTGCTTTTTTTATGAAGAATATCGGCAAAAACAACTTTTATAATGATGTCAATTCGTCTGAAAACCGCGCCGAATCCACGCCGCGCGACAACGTCATGCCAGATGCCGAAACCGTGCCGAATAACGACGACATATCACGCGAAGAAATAACGCATGAAAACACGAAGTTCGCACGAGATTATGATAATTTAACAAACAACAACACATTGTGCGATGATCGGCCAAGTTGCAAAGCCGAAAAAAACACAGAATCCGAAAATTCCGCTTCTTCACAAGAGGACATCGGAGACCTCGCCGAGACAAAAGAGGGGAGCGTGCGGCGAACACGCCCGCGCCAACTGACGACCGAAAAAATAGTGATGACGGCAATGTTTATGGCGCTGGCCGTCGTAACCAACGTTTTCGCCCTGCGCCTCACGTTGCGGTTCAAGTATTCGGCGATAATCACCATCTACTTCCTGTCGGGCGCCGTGCTCGGCCCGTTTTTGGGGTTTTTTGTGGGATTTGCTGGGGATTTGCTCGGATTTCTAATCCATCCCGACGGGATTTACAACGTGCTGATCGGCATTTCCGAAGGGCTGTTCTGCCTCATTCCGGGGCTGTTCATGCGCCTGAACAGGGGGCGTAAGGCCCCGTTTGCCGAAGTCGCGCTTGCCTCATTCATCGTGTGCTACATCGTCTGCACGCTGCTCATCACATCGTTCGGCATCTGGCTGCTCAGCGGGCTGGAATTCAGGGGAAAATACGGAACGTTTCTGGCATGGATGGGGACGAGGGCGGGAACGCAACTGCCCAACACGGTCGTCAACTTCGTCATCGTGCTCCTGTTGAGAAAGCCGCTTTCAAAGATAAAATATTTCAACAATCTCCGATGAATTACCGCGTTTTGTTGATATTATAAAGTTTTATCCCTAACATTAAAAAATTTTGCAAACGGCACAAAAACAGGCGCTTCTGCACGGAATGCAGAAGCGCCTTTCCATAAACAATTATCCTTATAAACCTACGTAATACTTGACAATACCATGTTTATCAGCATATATTTTTCGGATTTTTGATATCGATCATTCCAAACAGAACGTACAGCGCCACGTTGAACGCCGCACAGAGGACGCAACCAGCAAGGCAGTTGACGGTGTTGGACGCGAAAGAGGAAAAAACATTGTTCAACATGAAACCGAAAAGGCAGGACGGCAGGGCAAACGCAAGCCCTTTGAGGGTAAATTTTCGGTAATCGAGTTTTTTGCCCACGGCTCTGCGCAGGGCGAGCAGGTTGAGGACGCCCGTTATCGTGTACTGCCCGACAAGCCCGACGACAAGCGAGTTTATACCGATGAATTTGGGTAAAAAGAAGATACTCGCAAGCATGAAAGCCGCGCCGAAAAGATAAAATAACAAAGTTTTACGTTCGAGGTTCATCGAGTTGAGCATACTCGTTGTAATCATGCACACGCTCATGGGCAGCATGGCGACGGCCGCCCGCGAAAGGTATCTGCCCGCCTCTTGGGAATCGTAGAAGAAAACGCCGAGGTTCTCCCCGTAAGATATCAGCACGGGAATTATCGAAAAAGCGACAAAAAGCGAAAATTTAAGCGCTCTTTCAATGTTTTTTTGAAGATTGAGTTTTTGGTTCTTATAGAAATTTTCACTGAGTTCCGGCACGAGCACGACGGCGAGCGAACCGATGAGCGTGCCCGGCATGAACAGTATGGGTAGCGCCATGCCAAACGCCGTTCCAAACAGGGAGAGGGCCTGGCTTTTTGTCATTCCCGCGGCAATCAGGCGCGCGGGCAGAATGACGGCGACGAGCGAATTGATGAGAGAAGTTGCCGTCCGCATGCCCGTGATGGGGGAGGAGGAAACGACGAGCGGCTTCATCACTTTCCCGGGGGCGACTATGCGGCCGCCCTTTTTCAAAAACACGGTAAACGACACGGTAAACGAAAAGAGGTAAGATATCAGCACGGCCCACGCCGCCCGCCGCACGCCGTCGAGCATGGACGTGGAATAATTGATGAGGACGATGCCCGCAACGAGCATGACGGCCTCTTCTGCAAGTTCTATTATGCTGTAAGGCAAAAAGTCCTTATTTCCCCAAAAAGAGCCGCGAATCACCGCATAAACGGAGGTAAAAATCAACCCGGGCAGAACGATGAGCAGTATCTGCATGCACCGTTCGTCGGAGAAAATAAAGGAGAGATACCTGTTGAAAAAGACGAACGCCAGCACGATGGGAATGGCGAGGGAAAGGCTGAAAATTATGCCCGCAGACACCGTTTGCATGACGGCGCGTTCGTTTTTCTCCGCCCGATACCTCGTCATCATTCTCGAAACGGTGATGGGGATGCCCGAAGACGTCAGCGTGAGCAGCAGCCCGAATATGGTCAGGGTAATTTGGTAGATGCCGAGACCTTCGGAAAGTATGGTTCGCGACAGATAAATCCTGTAAACAAACCCCAAAAATCTTTCTATAACCGACATTACCGTTACGAAAGCGACGGTGCGGATGAGACTTTTGATAATATCACCTCATTGTTGAGCGGAATAATATATTTTATTTGTCCGCGCCATACAATATTACATACGGGTGCGGCCGAACGCGCCGCGGCGCTTCGGCAAGAAGAAGAAAACCGCGGCAGTTTGGCAAACGGTTGCCAAAACACCCGCGCTTGCATCGGGCTGCAAACGAACGCCACGACGACGAGGAGGACGATATGACAGAAGTCTGCAAAGAGGAACAAAAAGCCGAAAACGGCCGTTTTTGTGAGAAAAAGTGGGGATTTGAGGAAAGAAGGGTGGCTTACGCCTACCTTTGTCCCGAAGGCGCAACGCTTGCCGAGATAGCCGAGGAGGCGGGAATGCCGCTCTACCTTCTGGCAAAAGAAAACCGTCTTACCCAAAATCCGCGCGCGGGCGACGAGCTTATCGTCAGGGCGTGCGGAAGGCCTTACCGCGTGGAGGAGGGGGACACCTTCGCCTCCATAGCCCGCAAGTTTCACACGAGCGAGGCCGAGATGGAACGGGCCAACGCAATCTCCGCAATCTACCCGGGTCTGCTCCTGTACATTCCGTAAAACCCGAAAATCCCTTTTATAATCCGAAAAAATAAAAACCGTCATACCGTAAAAGCCCTAAAACCCGCTTTACAATCTGAAAACCGAAACCTGTCTTATATCATAAAACCTGAAAAACTGCTTCTATACCCGCCAAAATCCAGCCAAAACCCGCACACCGTAGCAATACTGACAAAACCATGCCGCAGCCTGCCCCAAAACTCTAAAATCAAGCCACAAAACACGCCGTCCTCGGCAGCAATACAGGCAAACCCGCTTTCGCATCCCGCCCCAAAGCCCCAAAATCCAGCCCAGAATCAAGCCCAAAAACCCAGCCGCGGCCTGCAAAAAACATTTCCCTTATAAATCATTATAAAAATCATCATAATTTACTTGACAGATTCGAGACGGCGGTATTATAATAATTGCAACTTGATTGGTTGCAATTAGTGCTTGCAATCGGGAGGAGAGGAATGAAGCGCAAATTCAACGTTACGGGAATGACTTGTTCGGCCTGCGTTTCTCACGTGGAAAGAGCCGTAAACAAACTCGGCGTCCGCTCGTGTTCGGTCAACCTGCTCACCAACAGCATGCTCGTTGACTACGACGAAACGGCGGTTTCGGAAAAAGAAATCTGCCGTGCCGTGGCCGCCGCGGGTTACGCCGCCGCTCCCGCCGAAAAGAAAAGAACGGACAACGCCTCGGAAAAGGGGAGACTTATTCGCCTGATAATCTCCGCTGTGTTGACTGTTCTGCTCCTTTACGTCGCGATGGGGCACCTTTTGAAGTTGCCGCTCCACCAATTTTTTCACGGGCACTACCTTGTAAGTTCGCTCTTGCAGTTCGCGCTTGCGCTGCCCGTAATCATAATAAATTTCGGTTATTTCAAGCGCGGATACGCCGGCCTTTTCAAACTTTCGCCCAACATGGACACGCTGATAGCGCTCGGTTCAACCGCGTCTTTCCTTTACAGCGTCTACCTTTTTGCGCATTTTCTCGCCGTTGGGGGAGAAGGGCAGCATCTGTTTCTCGACGCGTCGGCCACCATTCTCACCCTGATATCCGTCGGCAAATATCTCGAGGCGCTTTCCAAAAAGAAAACCACGGGCGCCATAGAAGCGCTGCTTGACCTTGCGCCCGACACCGCGATCGTGCTCAGGGACGGCAAGGAAGTCCTCGTTCCCGCAGACGAAGTGGCAAAAGGGGACATTCTCGTCATGAAGGACGGCATGAGTTTTCCCGTGGACGGCGTTGTGGAAGAGGGCAGCGCGGGCGTTGACGAAAGCCTGATCACGGGCGAGAGCATGCCCGTCGAGAAGTTTGCGGGTGAAAAGGTCGTGTCGGGCACCGTCGTCAGGAGCGGTTATCTCAAAGTCTGCGCCACCGAAGTGGGGGAGGACACGACGCTTGCCAAGATTGTGGAGATGGTGGAAAACGCAAATTCCACAAAAGCACCCGTCGCCAAAACGGCGGACAAGGTTGCGGGCATATTCGTCCCCGCGGTCATGGCGGTCGCCGCCGTCGTTCTCATAATCTGGCTGATTTTGGGCAGCCCCTTCGGCACGGCCCTCAACTACGCGGTGTCCGTACTCGTAATCTCCTGCCCGTGCGCCCTCGGTCTGGCAACTCCCGTCGCCATAATGGTGGGAACGGGCAAGGGCGCCGAGAACGGAATCCTGATAAAATCGGGCGAAGCGCTGCAACTTCTCGGCAGGGTTTCGGCAGTCGCTTTCGACAAGACGGGCACGCTTACAAAAGGAACACCCGAAGTTACAAATATCCATGCAATAAAAGGGAAAATAGAAGAATTTACGCCTGTCGTAATGGCTGTTGAACGGCTTTCTTCCCACCCGCTTGCAAAGGCGGTTACGGAACATCTCGAACGTGCGGGAACGCCCGTCGTCAACGCCGAAGATTTCCGTTCGGTAGGCGGCAGGGGCATATCCGCCGTCGTCGAGGGCAAGAGATATTACATCGGAAACTACGCGTACATGCAGGAGAACGGAATCTCCGACGAGGGCGCGCTTTCGGTTGCCAACGAATACGCCGCGCAGGGCAAAACGCCGCTGTTCGTCGCGGACAGCGAGGTTTTGGGCATAATCTGTCTCATGGATAAACTCAAGCCCACCTCCCGCAAGGCCGTCGAGGAACTTGAAAATTCGGGCGTTTCGTGCGCCATGCTCACGGGGGACAACGAACTTACCGCCCGCGCCGCCGCCAAGGAGGCGGGTATAAGAACGGTCTACGCGGGAGTTCTTCCCGGGGACAAGGAGCGGATTGTCTCCGAAATGGCGAGGGAAGGACGGACGGTCGCTTTCGTGGGAGACGGCGTGAACGACGCACCCGCCCTGACCGCCGCATCGGTGGGCGTTGCCATAGGCGCGGGCAGCGACGTTGCCGTTGAAAGCGCAGACGTCGTGCTCGTTAAAGACGACCTTACCGACGTTGTAAACGCAATAAAACTCTCAAAAAAGACAATGCGCAACATAAAACAGAACCTTTTCTGGGCATTTTTCTACAACGTTCTGTGCATTCCGCTGGCCGCGGGCGCGTACTCCTTTGCGGGAATCAAACTCGACCCGATGTACTGTGCCCTCGCGATGAGCCTGTCCAGCCTGTTCGTCGTGCTCAATTCGCTTAGGCTCAGGCTCTTCAAACCCGAAAAGAGCGTGTCCACCCGTTCGCCGAGCGGCAGAGGGGAAGCGTCCAACGCTACACAAACACCGCCGCAATCCACTGCTCAACTCACCGCAACACCCGCGCAAAAGACCACACAAACACCGCCGCAACCCGCAAACCAACAAGACAACAACATAAACAACGATAACAATAATTATAAAGGAGAACAAAAAATGATTATAAGAATCGAAGGCATGATGTGCGCACACTGCAAGAAGACGGTAGAAACCGCCCTCAACTCCATAGACGGGGTAACGGCCACCGTCGATCTCGAGCGGAATCTCGCCGAAGTCAGCCTTTCCAAACCCGTTCATTCGGACGCGCTGAAAAAGGCCGTTGAGGACGCGGGATACACCGTAACCGCCGTCGAGATGTGATTTTGGGGCAAATCCCAAAAGAATTCCCAAAAAAATTACCAAAAAAATAAAAAAAATGCCGAAACCCTCTTGAAATTTTCGAGAATCTATTGTATAATCATATAGTGATGTCCTCAGATAGGGAGGAAGAAGCAACCATTTGAGGAGTAATTTATTTTAAGGACGGAAAATTTTTATGGGAATTTCAGCTGACAAAATCAGAAACATCGCCTTGATAGGTCACGGCGGAGAAGGCAAGACCTCGCTTGCGGAAGCGATGCTCTTCAACATGAAGGCTATCGACAGGTTGGGCAAGACCACCGACGGAAACACGTGCATGGACTTCGACCCCGAAGAAATAGCCAAAAAGATATCCATAAGCCTTGCTGTCGCCAACGGTATGTACAACGGATATAAGTTCAACATCATCGACGTACCGGGATTTTTCGATTTTGAAGGCGAAATGATACAGGCTCTTGCCGTTGCAGACGTTGCGGTTGTGGTAACGGGAGCGTCCGGCGTGCTTACCGTAGGTACCGAAAAGGCCCTCGATTACTGTGCGGAAAACAAGATTCCCGCCGTCATCTTCGTAAACGGCATGGATAAGGAAAACGTCAATTACGACGCGACGGTTGCCGCCATAAGGGAAAAGTACGGCAGCAAGGTCGTCTCCATGTGGGAACCGGTGCTTGCGGGCGAAAAGTTCGGCGGCTACGTCAACGTTGCCGAGATGAAGGCTTACGACCTTGACGGAAAGCCGACGGCTGTACCCGCGGGCATGGAAGGCGCGCTCAAAGAGAGGAGAGACGCCTTGGCCGAAGAAGCCGCCTCGCAGGACGAGGAACTCATGATGAAATTCCTCGACGGAGAGGAACTTTCGGCAGAGGAGATAGAAAAAGGCGTGCAGTGCGGCGTAAATACGCTCAGCCTCATTCCCGTTTTCGGGGGCAGCGCCACCGCAAACAAGGGCATAACCAACTTCATGGACAAGATAATTTCCGCCATTCCCGGTCCCGCGGACTGCGGCGAATGCAAGGCGGACGGTCCCGTCGTTCTCAGAATATTCAAGACCATAGTCGACCCCTTCGTCGGCAGGCTCAACATGTTCAAAGTTCTGTCGGGCACCCTCAAAGCGGGTCTTACTCTCACCGACGTTACCAAGGAATCCGACGAAAAGATAAGCGCGATATACTTCCTCAAAGGCAAAAAGCAGGAACCTGCGGACTCCGTTGTCGCGGGCGACATAGGCGCGCTTGCCAAACTCAACAACGTTACCACGGGCGACACGCTCAGAGAGGGCGGCGGAGAAGCGTTGCCCGCCATACAGATGCCCACGCCCGTGTATTCCATGGCGATATACGCCGCCAAGAAAGGGGATGAGGACAAGATATTCTCGGGTCTCAACAGGCTTATGGACGAGGATATATCCTTCACGGTTACCAAAAATGCCGAAACGGGAGAAATGCTCCTTTCGGGTATAGGAGAAACCCACCTCAACATCCTCTGCAAGAAACTCAAAAACAAGTTCGGGTGTGAAGCCGTCCTCAAAGAACCGAGGATCGCTTACCGCGAGACGATAAGGAAAACCGCCGAGGCGGAGGGCAAACACAAGAAACAGTCGGGCGGCGCCGGTCAGTTCGGCCAATGCTCCGTCCGCTTTGAACCGGGCGCGGAGGACGGCGTTTACGAATTTGTGGACGCGGTCGTCGGCGGCGCGGTACCCAAGCAGTTCATCCCCGCCGTAGACAAGGGTCTCAGAGAAGCCATAAAAGAAGGCGTTCTTGCGGGTTATCCAATGGTCAACCTCAAATGCACGCTGTTCGACGGTAAGTATCACCCCGTTGACTCCAAGGAAATCGCCTTTGTAACCGCCGCAAAACTCGCTTATGCGGACGGTGTGGCAAAAGCCTCACCCGTAATTCTCGAACCCATAATGAAGGTCGAGATAGTCGTTCCCGACAACTACATGGGCGACATAATGGGCGACATGAACAAACGCCGCGGCAGAATCCTCGGCACCGATCAGGTCAACGGCAAGACCGTCGTTCAGGCAGAAGCGCCGCAGGGCGAACTTTGCAAGTACGCGACCGACCTTCGCAGTATGACGCAGGGGCGCGGAAAGTTTACGGTAACATTCGAACGGTACGAAGAAGTACCGCCGCAGGCGCAGGAGAAGATCATCAAAGAAGCAAAAGAAGCCAAGCAAGACTGACATGGCAAAAATCCGAGTATGCGCCCGCTTTTTACGGGCGCATATTTTGACGATAGGGGAAAGAGGTGAACTCCGATGATATTGACAATTTGCCCAAATCCGAGCATAGATTGCACCATAGAACTTGCAAATCTCAACGTGGGCAGAGTAAACAGGATAGAAAACAAGATACTTACATATTCGGGCAAGGCCATAAACGTCGCCATCGGCGTAAGACGGCTCGGCGGCAACAGCACGGTTACGGGCTTCATGTTTGAAAACGACGGCAAGTCCTTCCTTCACGCCCTCGACCGAGAAGGCGTGCTGAGCAGGTTTATATGGAGCGAGGGCAGCGTGAGGGTCAATTACAAGATAATAGACGTCCGCTCCATGATGACCGAAATAAACGACAGGGGAGAGTCCGTTCCCCGTGAAAAGCAAAAGGAACTGCTCGAACTTTCCGCCCGCCTTGCCGAGGATTGTTCGGTTGCCGTCATAAGCGGCAGCCTGCCGCAGGGAGTGGAGGACGGCTACTATGCCGAACTTGTCCGTTCGGTTCCCAAAGAAGTAAAGGTTTTTGTGGATACAGAAGGTAAAAAGTTGCTCGACGCGGTGCGTCAGGGCGTCTACATGATAAAACCAAACCTTTCCGAACTTGAAGCCATAGTCAAAACCTCGCTCGGCGACAAGAGCGAAATGGTCAAAGCCTGCAAAAAACTCATAGAGATGGGCACGCAGAACGTGCTGCTCTCGCTCGGCCAACAGGGCGCGATACTCACGGACGGAAGCAGAAGTTATTACGCAAAAACCGCCAACGTCGCCGTAAATTCCACCGTCGGCGCAGGGGACAGCATGCTTTCCGCCGCCGCGGTTATGGTGGAAAGGGGGGCGGACGCCAAGGAGATTTTAAGGTGCGCGGTTGCCGCGGGCACGGCTTCCATAACCACCCCGGGCACCAACCTTTTCTACAAAGACAAATACGACGAAATATATGAAAAAATCAAAGTAGAGGAGATTTAGGAGAAAATGATCAACATTAAAACAGTAAAAAACGACGAGGAAGTCGTCGCCATCATGAAGGTTGCCGAGACCCAGATAGAGTCTCTCGGCTTCACCGAACATTCCACCCGCCACAGTTCCATCGTTTCCAAGTGGGCGGGCGACATCCTGAGAAAAACCGGGGATTCCGAAAGGGAGATAAACCTTGCCGAAATCGCGGGCTATCTGCACGACATCGGCAACTCCGTCAGCCGTTTCGACCACGCGCAGTCGGGCGCCATTCTCGCTTACAAAATCTTGACAAGGATGGGTATGGATTACCTTTCCGCTTCTGAAATAATGATGGCGATAGGCAACCACGACGAGGAGAACGGCGTGCCCGTCAGCAAGATTTCCTCGGCGCTTATCATCGCCGACAAGGCCGACGTTCACAAGAGCAGGGTCAGGAAGAACTCCGTCCGCATCGGCCCCGACAGCATACACGACAGGGTCAACCTCGCCGCCGAAAGTTCTTTTGTTTCCGTGGATAACGATGAAAAGAGGATAGCCATCGAGATAAAGATAAACACCGAAATGTGCGAAGTTATGGACTATTTTGAAATCTACCACAAGAGGATGCAACTCTGCCGCAGGGCGGCCAACTACCTCGGTTACAAATTCGGCCTCATCATCAACGGCAACGTGCTCGTATGAGTGCAAAGAGACAGGTTCACGAACTTCGGCCCTTTCTGTTCGACGGGGCCGAGGTCCTCATTCTCGGAACATTTCCGTCTCCCAAATCACGGGAGACGGGTTTTTATTACGGCCACCCGCAAAACAGGTTCTGGAAGGTCATGGCCGAAGTTTTCGCCTGCGGCCCGCTCGACTCGATTGATAAAAAGCAAGCCTTTCTCTATGAACACAAGATTGCGCTGTGGGACGTTCTGGCAAGTTGCGAAATAGAGGGGGCGAGCGACGCTTCCATCCGCTCGGCGGTCGCCAACGACATACCCGCCGCACTCGCCCGTCTCGGCTTGGGTGAGGAGAGGGTGTTCGCCACGGGCAAGACCGCGCACGCCTACCTCTTGAAACTGTGCGGTATAAACGCCCGCCTGCTTCCTTCGCCGAGTCCCGCAAACTGCGCCGTGAAATTCAGCGAACTTGTCTTGGCTTATTCTGCCGTCAAAACCACTCTCGAAAGCGCGTTACATCACGCGTAAAATGTGTTAAAATCAATTACAAAATAAGGAATTTTCGCGTGTTGCGTGCGCGTGAATTTTTGTGGCGGAAAATCTCGTTAATCGTCCCTCCACCACTCGCTTGGAGGCGGCGATTTTTGCTTTTTGTACTTGACGGGAGCAAGCGTAACCCCTTTCCCGTAAACCTTGTTGCCGTCCTTCACGGTGTACGGCGTAACGGTAAAGCGGTATTCGGTCTGCTCGTCGAGCGAGGCGGTGAAAGTGCAGTTTCTGCCAACGCATTCGCCTTCTATTACCCTGCCGTTCTCACTTTCGCCCCTTATCCGCGCGCCGTCCGCACCCGTCAGGGTGAAGGAGAGGACGTACTTTCCGTCCTTCAAAAATTGTTTCACGTCTGACAATCGCGCGTCGCACGGCAGAGGAGGGAGAGGTTCGCTGCCCTTGGCAAAGGGAAAGACGGGTCCGTCCTCTCCCGCCGCCACAATCTGGTCCTCTTCGTAACTTCGTTTATCCAGCCTTACGTACGAAACCGCCCCGCTCGGCTCCACATCCGTTATCTTTCGGTTTTCGCCGAGTTTTTTCCATATTTCCGCCGAGACTACGGCGGGGTACGTCCCGCCCGAAATCTCGTTTGACATGGGGGAATTATCTGCGTTTCCCACCCACAGCCCGAGGGTGAATTGCTTGCAGTAAGAAACGGTGTACGCGTCGTAATTGCCGCCCTCGTTGCCGTTCGTCCCCGTCTTTGCGTGGAGGGGAAGGCCGCAATCTGCAAGTTTTTTTGCCGTTCCCGCGGCGGCGCATTCGCCGAGAATATCGTTGATTATCTCTGTGGTTGAGGCTGAAAAAACCCTTTTGTTATCGTAATTTCTCTCATACACGGTCTTGCCGTCGGCCGTCTCAATCCGCTTTACAAACCCGCTCGCATTGAAGATTCCGCCCGACGCGAAAGGCGAATAACAATCGGCAATCTCCTTTATGGTCATGCCGCCGTCAATCCCGCCGAGCGCCACCCCGAGACCCCCGTCGATATTAACGTTCATCTTCATGGCGTACTCCTTCATCTTCTTCATCCCCAAGCAGTCCGCAACCTTTACCGCGGGCACGTTCAGGCTTTTGGAAAGGGCGTCCTTTACCGAAACGTAACCGTAGTACCTGTCCTTGTAAGCGGAGGGGGAATACCCGTTAAAATCCGTTTTTTCATCGAGGATTTTGGTCGCAGAGGACACCAGCCCTTCTTCGATTGCGGGCGCGTAGACGAGCCACGGCTTAACCGTGGAAGCGGGGTTCCTCTTGGGAAAACCGACGTCCGCCGCCACCGCCGTTATCCCGTGGGTGGCGTTGTCTATGAGTATCGCCGCACGGTTGCACGGCGGAAGTTCGGCAGTCTCTTCGGAAAGCGCGTCGTCTGCCTCCTTGTCGTAGTAGGTGTAAATCCTGAACGAATCGTAAAACCCAACGTGCAGAGAGGAGAGGATGTCCTCGGCTTCTTCCCTCGCAAGGGCGATGTAAGCCCCGTTCGCCGTGCCCTCGCCCGCTGCGGTCGTCAAGGTTTCGTCGCTCGCGGCGGCCTCCTCGTCCGCACTTATGAAGCCTTGCTCACGCATACATTTAAGCACAAGATTTCTGCGTTTGGTTGATGTTTCTCTGTGCTTAAGCGGCGAATACACGGCGGGCGCCTTTATTGCGGCGGCAAGGGTTGCGCCTTCGGCAAGGGTCAGGTCGGAAGCGCTCTTTCCAAAATACACGCGGGCGGCGTTCTCTATGCCGTAAGCCCCTTCCCCAAAGTAAATGGTGTTGAGGTACGCCTGCAGAATGTCGTCTTTGGAAAGGCGTTTTTCCATCTGCAGCGTCAGTTTTATCTCGGTCAGTTTGCGTTTAAGCGTCTTTTCGTTGGTAAGGTGGGTGTTCTTTATCAGCTGTTGGCTTATGGTAGAAGCGCCCTCGGCGTATTTGCCCGCAAGCGCGTTCTTGAGCGCGGCGCCCGCAATGCGCCTGTAATCCACGCCGCCGTGCGAATAGAACCGCTTGTCCTCAATGGCAATAAAGGCGTTTTTAACGTTCTCGGGAATGGCGGATAGGGGAACGAACGACTCCTTACCGCCATCGGCAAGTTCCCTGCCGCTGCCGTCAAAAAAGCAAAATCCGCTCTCGCAAAACACTATTTTGTTCTTGTCGAACGCCGCGTTTTTGGTTACCGCCGCGGCGTAAACGGTAAACGCCACGACGGCCGCCGCCGCTCCCGCCGCGATCACCGCAAATATTTTTAAGAATTTCTTCATCTCTTTCGCCGGCGGGCGCCTCACCCGCACAATAGCAGGCAATCGCCCGCACAAAGATATTTTGCCTGAACGCATAATTTATATTCCATGCCCAAAAAACTTGAAAAATAATTTATTATATTATATAATTATATATTGGGCGAATAGGTGGCATGTCTTTCGCAACCTGAAAGACAAGACGCAAGCCAACCAAGGCACGCCAAGCCCCAAACAAAAGACAGGACGCAAACCTTAACCCAAACCGAACTATGGACGAAAGAAAAAAGTTTTTTATAATTACATACGGCTGTCAGATGAACGAACACGAGTCGGAGCGGCTCGCGGGCATTCTCACGGCAGAAGGTTACGCCGAGGCCTCGGTTAAAGAGGAGGCGGACGTCATAGTTTTCAACACCTGTTGCGTCAGGGAAAACGCCGAACAGCGCGCTTACGGCAACATAGGCGCATTGAAGAAACTGAAAGAAGAAAACCCGTCGCTCATAATCGCCGTCGGCGGGTGCATGACGCAGCAGAAGGGTGCGGCCGAAAAACTCCGCAAAACCCTGCCGTTCGTGGACATAATATTCGGGACCGACAACCTTCACCTCTTCGGCGAAATGCTGAGACGCAGGAGGGAGGGGCAGAAGAAAATCACCGAGATAACAGACACTGCAGCCATGCCCGAAGGCACGCCCTTTCTCCGTTCAAGTTACCCCAACGCGTGGGTGAACATCATGTACGGGTGCAACAACTTCTGCACATACTGCATTGTTCCTTACGTCA
>CANQUN010000027.1 GCA_947627065.1 uncultured Clostridia bacterium | reverse complement strand
CCAACAAGCTGATAAAGTTCTACGAAGGATGCGACGGCGGCAAGACGGGCTATACGGCCGAAGCGGGCCATTGCGTTGCGGCGACGGCAAAGAGGGGGAACATGCGGCTGATAGCAGTGGTCGTCTCCGCGCCCGACAGCAAGACGCGGTTCAAGGAAGCGTCGTCTCTTTTCAACTACGGATTTGCCAATTACACCAACAAGATGATAGTCGACTCGTCCACGCCGCTCAACGCCAAGGTGAACGTCAGAGGCGGCGTCGCAAAGGAGACGCAGGTCATTCCCGAAAAAGATTACTTCTCCTTTTCTCAAAAGAACAGCGAGGAAGAATTCAGGATAGAATTCAACCCCTCGGGAGTAAGAGCGCCCGTCGCCAAGGGCGACGTGGTGGGGGAACTTGTCGTTTATAAAAACAACGAAGAAGTTGCGAGGATAAACTGCCTTGCTTTCGGCGACGTCCCCGAGAAGTCATATTTCGGATATGTGGCCGATATCATGCAGGAATGGGGTATCTGAGCCAAAAAATATTGCGCCCGATTGCGGAATCGTGGCGCTTTTTTATTGCAAAAAAAAATTAAATAAGTTATAATAATAGCAGAAACATCCGGAAAGAAAAAAATGGAGTATCTGATTGAATACGTCGCGCTCTTTCTCGTAATACTCATCGCGATGCCGATACACGAATTTGCCCACGCTTTTGCGGCCGTAAAAGCGGGAGACCCCACGCCGAGACTGAACGGGAGATACACGCTCAACCCGCTCAAACATTTCGATCCGCTGGGTCTCGTGATGCTTCTGGTTGCACGTTTCGGCTGGGCAAAACCCGTACCCGTCAATCCTTACAACTTCAGGCATCTCAAGAGGGATTATCTGCTTGTCTCCATTGCGGGAATAACGGCCAACATCATCCTCGCGTTCATATTCGGCTTCTTCTACGTGCTCACCGTTTTCCTCTGCGGCGTAATCCCTCCGGTTACGCAAGCGATGGAATATCTCGCCGCTTTCTTCATGCGGTTTTTCCTCTACGGCGTGATAGTGGACCTCAATCTCTGCATCTTCAATCTCATACCCGTTTATCCGCTTGACGGTTTCCGTGTTCTCGACTGCCTTTTGAAAAGAAAGGGCAAAGTATTCGCTTTTTTGAGAAAATACGGCTATTTTGCGTTACTTGCCCTCATTCTCTGGGGCATAGTTTGCGATTTCGTGCCTTTCTTACAGCCGTTTGACATCTTCGGATACATAATATCCGTGCCGACAAGTTTCATCGCAAACAGAGTTATAATCGCATTCTGGAGATTGATTTTTCCATGGTAAATACCCAAGACTTTGAATCCAACGTCAATTATACGACGACGCTTGACAACTTTGAAGGTCCGCTCGATCTTCTGTTGTACCTCGTCAAGCAAGCGCAGATAGAAATCAAGGACATATTCGTTTCTCAGGTAACCGAACAGTACCTTGCCTACATAAAGAACGCCATCGATCTCGAAATGGAGGTTGCCGCGGAATATCTCGTCATGGCGGCTACCCTCGTCGAGATAAAATCGCGTTCTGTCCTGTACGAATACGAACATGAAAACGAGATGGATGACGGTCTTCCCCCCGATGGTATGATTATCGATATTATCACGCCCGAGGATCTCATCACCCAACTCGAAATTTACAAACGGGTATCCAGCGAACTTAAACACGTTGAAAACACGGGCGCCTTTTACAAAGAACCCAACTACATCGAACTCAAGACCAAAACGAAATGGGATTTTACCCAGCCCATGCTCATCGAGTCCGTCAAGAAACTTATCCTTCGCATAAGCAAGGAAAAGATAATTCAGATGGGCAAAGAGGTAAAGAAAGAAACCTATACCGTAGAAAGACAGATAAACTACATCAGGCGTGTAATGAGCGACATGGAAGATGGCGATAAGATAGCATTTTCGGAACTTTTCGCCGAAGAAGTGTCGCTTGACGAAGTGATAACCACGTTTCAGGCGCTTCTCGAGCTTTACAAGAGACGCATTGTCGACTGCGAGCAGGAAACGCAGTATTCCGAAATATACCTTAAACCCGGCGAAATGAGGAGTGAAGAAATTGGAGAAATTGACGAATATAATTGAGGCGTTGCTTTTTGTTTCCGGCAAGGAAATTTCCATACAGGATCTGGCGGACAAACTCGAGGTTACGCCAAACGAAATAAACCTTGCCGTCATGGAGTTGCAGACCAAGTACGCGGGAGATTGCGGCTTGCGCATCATAAAGTTCAACGAAAAGGTGCAGTTCGCGTCAAATCCCGATTACGCGGAGATGATAACCAAAGTTTTAAGCACGATAAGGGAGAGGGATCTTTCCAACAGTATGCTTGAAACGGCGGCCATAATCGCGTTCAAACAGCCCGTCACGAGGGCTGAAATCGAGCACATAAGGGGCAACAGCGATTACGCGGTAAGAATATTGCTCAGTCTCGATCTCATAACCATAGTCGGCAAAAAGGACACGGTGGGCCATCCGTCCCTGTTTGCCATAACCGATAAGTTCCTGAAACATTTCGGAATATCGTCCATAGAGGAACTGCCCAATTACGACGAACTGAAATCCCAGCTCACAGACGCCGAGGACAACAGCGATAAGTCGGATCTGTTCCCGATGATGGATTTTGCCGATTACGAACCCGAAAGCAACGAACCTCAGGCCCAGATGAAAATGACAAACGTAGGCGTTGCCGTTACCCAAGAAGAACCCGACATGATTCCCGCAGAAAAAGAGGAAATCCCCGATTTTCTCAAGGATGACGACGTTGACTACATAGAAGCGGAGGACGACGGGGACGAAGCCGACGAGGATGACGGCGATGAGGATGGGGACGAGGAGTTTGACGAATACTCGATAGACGACGCTTTCGACGGCGACGAGGCCGAAGAAGAGGACGACAGCGAGTACGAAGACGATGAAGAAGTAGACGACGGTTACGAAGAAGACGACAAGTAAAAAACAGGGTCGGCCGAAAATTCGGCCGACCCGACTCTTTTGTAGCTTCTTGCAAACTCTTTAGCAGTCTGTGCCTAACTCTTTGTTGTTTGTTGTCAGACTCTTTAGCTGTTTGTTGTCAAACCCATTGTGATTTGTTGCCAAACTTTTTTGTAGTTTGCTCGCAAATTCTTTTGAAGTTTGTTGGCAAACTCCTTGTGATTTGTTGTCAAACCCTTTTGCGGTTTGTTGGCAGATAGGGTTGCCGTATTGACTTCAACGTGAGTTTGAAACCCAACCAGCCTCGTTTTTTGAGTATCTGAAGCGAATGGAGAAGGAGATTGGAAACACCTTTCTACTTGCAATGCACAAGTTTACTCACCTTGCTCCAGCGCCGCAAAACACGAGGAGAGCGTTGCTTGGGTGTCTCAAAAACAAGAGGGGCGAATTGTTCAGGCACCGCAGGAATAAGAGGAAAAGATAAAAGCCGCACTGTTATTAAAAGTACGGCTGTTATTTCCTGCGTGTGGCAATCAAGCGGACAGATGAGTGAAACCACCACCCAAACCGCTCTCGCTATCTCAAACGACAGGGCAAGGGGATTGAAAAGTACTTTACAACTTGAAAAGCAAACTCACCCGCATTGCCTGAAACATCAAAACAAAGACGAAAAAGTTACTCAAGCGACGTCAAACACAAAGAGAGAGGTTACTCGGGGCAACTCAAGACAAGAGGAGAGGGGCTTGAAACTTTCTTATTTGAAATGTCTCACAAGTCCTATTACTTTACCCAAAATCTCAACGTTGTCGAGGATTATATCCTCGTATTCGGGATTTTCGGGGTGAAGGACAAAATGCCCGTCCCGCTTGTAAAAGCGTTTTACGGTTGCTTTATCCTCGTCGAGGGCGGCCACTATGTCCCCGTTTTCGGCGGTGTCCTGCGCACGGACAACAATCTTGTCTCCGTCATGGATTCCCGCGTTTATCATGCTGGTACCCTGAACGGTAAGCATGAACACGTCCTGCCCGAATTCGGCGGGGAGGGGGAAGTAACCGTCAAAATTCTCGACGGCAAGGATGGGAGCACCCGCGGTTATCTGGCCGAGAATGGGCGCGGAGACGAAACGGCACTTGGGCTTTGCCAGCCTTATGGCGCGTTTCTTGGTGTTCTGCTTGTAAAGCAAGCCGTCGCGCACCAGCCTTTCTATGTACATGTAGGTAGTGGCGGTTGACTTGATGGAACAAGCGTTGCAGATTTCCCGAATCGAAGGAGGAAAATCATTTTCTTCTGTGTACGAACGGATAAATTCGTAAACGGCTTTTGCTTTTTCTTCTGATAAACTATCTAAATTCATGTGTCTATTATATCACATTTTCCCGAAAATGCAAACTAATGTTCGCCACTTTCGGTGAAAAATAATAAAAAAGGTGGAAAAATGGCTAAAAGATGTGTTCTCTACGACCGCGATTGTATCGATTGCATGGAATGCGAGTTCTGCGACCTCGACCCGACAAAGATCTGCGACAACTGCGGCAAGTGTATCGAAACGGACAAAGAGTACAACGAAATCAAAATCGACGCCATCGTCATGGACGACAAAAAAGACGAATAATCCCGTTGTGCCCATAACGAATAATCATGCCCCGAGCGTTTATACCGACGAGAATGGGGAACAACGTGATAATTTCCTCGGGGCTGAACCGCCGATAATCGTTTTGCCTCTATGATAGATGAGAGGTGAACCTCGCTATGCGAGAGGCGTTGTTTATCCTCGGCAGTACGGAGCGTAGTAATAAAGGAATATTCACGGGGCCTCAACAACAGGGGAAATAGCCCCGTCGGGAATAGCGTAAATCAATCCACGCACACGCCACGACAATTTGGCGGAACAATTCCCTCGCGGGCAAATCACCGCGTAATCGGGTACTACCCCCGAAGGTACGACGTTATGGATGGACGGTGAAAAGGCGGAGCATAAAAAACAAAATAAGCACTGATTTTATGTCAGTGCTTATGTTTGCTTCGGGTGTACGCCAAGCTCACCATATCGAAACGGACACGGACGATTTTCTGTCTCTCGAAGCCACTGCTATTATACGATAAATTTTCTGAAATGTCAATGCTTTTCAAAAACTTTTTCAGAAAAGGAGATCTATGATACAAGCAAAGACGCCGCGGCCATAAAAAGCAGAGGGGGAAGGCTGCCTTGCGGTCGCATTCGCCGCGTGATACCACAGGACGCATTTAACACAAGCCGACCGTAGAGGGTCAGTCCTTTCTCAGTTTGATGACGTTTGCCGAACGCCTGCGGTTCTCCTCGGAAATGGCGGCATAGTGCCGTTTTGTCGTGTTGACGTCCTTGTGGCCGAGGCAGTCCGCCACCTGGTAAATGTCCCCGGTTTCTCTGTAAAGGTTGGTGCCGTAAGTGCTGCGCAGTTTGTGCGGCGTTATGTGTTTGAGCGGGGTAACGATGCCCGCGTACTTCTTGACGAGATTTTCAACCGCACGGACGCTTATGCGTCTGTTTTGCAAAGACAGGAACAGCGCCCTTTCTGTGGCGGGGACCTTCTTGTCGGCGTTACGCTGTTCGATGTACTTTTTCAAGGTTTCGGCAACTTCGTCCGAAAAGTAGAGGATGGTGCGGTTGCCGCCCTTTCTCGTAACGACAAACCCGTTTGTGGAAAAGTCCACGTCCTCGACGTTTATGCCCACAAGTTCGCTTATACGTATGCCCGTGCCGAGGAAGAGGGAGAGGAGAGCGACGTCGCGCACCTTGGTGTTTTCGTGGTAAGACTTCATGTGGTCGGAAAGGTTGTCGCCGTACTCAGCCTCGTTTAGCAGTTCGACCACCTCGTTCACCTCGAGCCGAACGATTTCCTTCTCGTGAATCTTAGGCAGAACGACTTTGGAAGCGGGATTGGAATTTATCAACCCCTTGTTGTAGAAATACTTGTAGAACGACCTGACGGAAGCGAGTTTGCGCTTTTTTGCCTGCTCGCTGCAGGTGTTGTAACTGCCGTTCATCTCGTAACCCGTAAGGAAGGACAGAAACTGCTCAAACACGAAGGGCGAAACATCCTCGAGCATCTCGGGAGTTATGTCTGCGACAGACGTAATTTTCAGTATTTTTTCAGATAAGAAAAGGAAAAATACGCGAAGGTCGTACGCGTAATTGAGACGTGTGAGAGGGGACGTTCTCGTCTCGATTCCCACAAAATAATCGGCCGCAAACGGCGGCAGAGTGGCCACAACTTCGGCTATTCTCCGCTCGTTTGTGCGGTTCCTGTCCGCAAAATAATTCTTGCTCATATTTTCACCTGTAATTTATTTTTGTTTGCCTTATTAGGGCTTTAAGTAAGGTTGTGTCGGCTTGCCAGCGCATTGGAGGATATAGGGTTTGGTAACTGCCTTGGAGTGTTTTGGGTTCAGCAAGCATTGGAGGGTATGGGGGTTTGTAAGCGCATTGGAATAAATTTTTGCATGTATCGGTTTTATGTTCTGTTTTGTTGATGAAAAGAGGGGATTTTTTTCTGTTTTACCTCTTTAACCGAACATCGCACTGACCGAATTGTGTCTGCCGATGTTTATTTTTTCTTGTTAAAACCGACAGGATAGGGGATATTTCGGCTTTTTCCTTGAGGTTTACTCGCTTTTTTGTGGTGAGTTTCCGCATTTTTGCAGGTTGACGTCGGAAAAGTCCGTTCGGTTCCGACAATCAAACATTCGCAGCGGTCGCTTAAATCGGCCAGACTTGAAGCGCAGTCAGCTATTCCCAAACATAGTACCAGACGTTCTCAAATTTTCCGCCTCAATTTGATAGTAGGGCGTATCCGACGCTCTCAAACGATTTCGTTGTCAAATCCGATAGTCTGACGTTCTCAAATTTCCCGCAATCAAATTCAATGACGTATTCTGACGTTCTCAAGTTTCGACGTTTTATATCTCCGATAAATCACAAACTCGGCACCTTATTAAAACGTCAAAACGCAAGCAAACGCGTTTGGTAACGGGCGTTAATCGCTTAAAAACCATGGGATTTTGGCATTCGGGGCACAGAGGGCAATATAGACACTATGCGCAAAACGCAGGTTTTACGCATAGATTATACCTCAAAAACGATATCTTGTCAAGTGTTTGAGCCAAAAAAATGCGTTTGAGGCCAAAAAAAGTTTGCATTGACAATATCTTAACCAAAGAGTTTATAAAAGTAATTGACAATTTATAATTCTTTTGATAAAATAAAAATGTATAGGCTCGGTATGGATAAGAATAATGTTCTCAACAGCGATATCATCCGCGGCCACATGGACGCGATAATTCTCAACTCCCTGATGGACGGTGATAAGAGCTTTGAAGATTTTGCGCGGTATATAAAAGACAAGAGCGACGGACAGTACGAACTGCCACAGTCCAGCTTTTACAGTGCCGCAAAACGTCTTGAAGAGAAAAAACTGCTCACGTCTTATTACACGAGCGCCGTTGGAACCAGACGCAAATTCTTCAAACTGACCGACAGCGGCCGTGAATTTTTTGCCGAAAACTTCAAAGACTGGATTCGTTCGAGAAACATTATCGACAAACTTCTTTCCGACGGCGGCGATTTGGGCTATCCCGAATACGAGCCGCCCGTACGCAAGCCGAGACCGCAACCCGTAGAAACCGACGAATTCGACCCCGACAGTTACAAAGGTTATTCGTTTTTGGATGAATTCGGCCCGAGAACAGACGAGGACGAAGACGACGATTATACGGAAGAAACCGTTGTGGAAACGGAGCCTGAAACCGAAAGGTACGTTTCCCCGTCTCCCGTCATAAAAACGCACGACGACAGTACGCCCGAGGACAGAATCCGCGCCGAACAAAACGAAAACGAACTTGATTCTTTGGACAGAGCCAATGCCGACAGCATAACGCAACTTTCGTTGATATCGGATACCGAAACGGCGGAAGAAACTACCGAGGAAACGGTTGAAGAAACCGAACAGCCCGAGACCGTCTACACGTACGAGGACGAAGCCGAGCCTGAAGAACCTGAAATATCGGAAGAAATTTCTGGCGAGGACGACGACACGCTTAAGATAGAACCGTTGACGACCCCGGCGTCGGTTTACGAGGAATTTTTAAGGCAGTTCTTCCCCTCCGACAATTTTGCCGATACCGTCGTTACCCAAGAGCCGCGTCGTGAGGTAGTTGCTCCGCCTGTTACGGCCGAAGAACTCCCCGAAACGCTCACCGTTACTTCTCCTGCAGCCGAACCCGAACCGCACGAAGAAGCGGCCCCCGCGCCCGTCAAAAACCCCGGCGACATAGATTACGAAGATATAATAAACTTCGCACGTCTCAAAGGATATAAAATCAAGACGGCCGACAAGACCAACAGAAACGTCAAGGGCAAACTTTTCATCAATAAACTCGTCGCAGCCAGCGCGTGGCTCTTGTACCTGCTGATTGCGGCTGAAGTTGCGGCCCTCGCCTTCCCCCTGTTCGATTTCATATCCTTCCCCATCGCCTACTACGGCTATTTTGCGGCGGGCGTGGCGCTCTTTCCCGTAATCGCCTTGCTCGTTCTCATAATAAAGCCTCAGAGAACGGTGGACAGACTGCCGACGATGGGTTATTGCATACTGTGCTCGTTTGTGGTCGTGCTGAACCTCGTTCTCGTAGATTTCGCGGTTGTGCTCGCGCTAAAAATAGACCTTGCGGTCATGAGAAACCTCATTCTATGCGTCGTGCTCCCCTCCGTTTTCTTCCTGAACATCCCGCTGTACTACATAATAAAGTACACCTTCCTGTCCAAAAAGCTGTTTTACAGTAAAGAAAGCAAGTAAAACGGCTGAACGCCTGAGAGTGTCAAATTTTAATTTGAGGTTGCCAAGATGAACAATAAAACAAGTTGGATATGCGTTGGCCTGTCGACTACGGCATGTTTCATACTGACGTTGTCAACTTATCTGCTGACAAAAAACTTGCTGAGTAAAATTACACTGATCATCTGCGCCGCAGCGTTTGCTGTCTTTTGGGTAACGTTCCTGATCGAATTTATTCGCTACAAGAAAAGCGCAAAGTAACAGGTCGCAGACTGAACTCCTTTTTAGAAAACCGTAAAAACTGAACTCCTTTTTAGAACATCGTAAACAAGAACTCCCGGGACACCAACCCGAGAGTTCTTGCTTTATTGCAGTGATTCTATATTATTTTCGTTTTATCCATTATCCGAGCGATTTACGTTATGGCGTAACTTCCGCGTAATTACTCCGACGGAAACGAATTTAACGTATACTACGGCTCATTTGTTTCCAATTTATCCTCAAAATGTTCATAGGTAAGGCTAACAAAGTCGCCCGAATACTTGTGGATTTCTCCGTTATCAAAGACGAAATAGCCATCTTTGACGGCATACCCGTAAAATGTAAACGTGTATCCTGCCTCGCCGTCCTTCCAAAACGTTATGACCACTTTGCTCCAATAATTTTCCGTGTCGATACTGTCGTACGTCTCGTCGCTGTAAGGAAGGCCGTTTATGCTTTGATATACTTCATTTATGATTTCACGGTTTGCTGATGTGCCGAAATAATCCTTGTCGACGTCGAGCGGTAACTTGTCGGAATGGGAAGAAATATGATGATATTCAAGCGAAACTTCATCGTAATTTTCGATATCCAAACCCAATTCGAGCCTCGGCCAACCCTCCATGCCGCTGCCGCAAGAACAGAGCGTAAACAAAAGAAAAGGCAACAAAAGGCAAAATATCTTTTTCATAAAAACTTTCTCCCAATACGTAATTAAAAACCGATTTTCCGCTTCTTCAACTCCTGTTTGTTTGATTATACCATAAACGGCCGCGCATGGCAAGCGAAAGCAAGGATTTTGACGCGGTATGAAAAAAGCATGGCTTTGTGCCACGCTTATTTCCATAGCGGCATATACTCGCAACCGTTACAGAGACAACGCTCCGTTGTTCGCTTGCGCAAACGACAAGACGTGTCTGCGGCGTATATCCGCAACGGTTACAAAAACAACACTCCGTTGTTCGCTTGCGCAAACGGGCGCCCGTGTTTTCGGCACGCTCTTCAATTCTCGGAAGAATCGCCCGAGTCGGGTGCGGGCGGAATGACTATGCCGTGCGGGTTTCTGCGGTCTCTCGGTCGCCTGCCGTCGCCCGGACGAAGGTTGAAACCGGGGTCGATATCTTCCCACGGTTTTTTGCGTTCAATCTCATCCGAACGGCCCGAATCGGGCGCGAAGTCCTCGGCAACGGTAAAGCCGCTGTAAGTTTTGAAAACGGCGACAGACCTGTCCGAAAGCCTGAACGAGTACAGGCAGAGCATGGTTGCAAACAGGACGGAAACGGCCGCCAGTGTTACGGTTAATCTCTTATATTTCATAAATACCTCCAAAACCGATATGTACTTATGAAATATGGCGGATATCAAAGGTATTTAAGATATTTTATCTCTTCGTCCGAAAGCGGCCTGCAAGCCCCTCTGTCAAGTCCGCGGAGGGTAAGTTCCCCTATCTTTACGCGTTTGAGAAAGACAACTTGTTTGCCCACGGCCTCAAACATCTTTCTCACTTGTCTGTTTCGGCCCTCGGTTATGGTAACGGAAACCTTGGCAAAATTTTTGTCCTGCTCAACGACGCGGGCGTTGCACTTGCCCGTGCGTTTGCCGTCAATAACAACGCCGCCGCGTACCTTGTCAAGTTCGGCTTCGCTTACTCCGCCTTCTATTTTGGCTATGTACGTCTTGGGAATCTCGTTTTTGGGATGAGTCAGGCGGAACGCGAGGTCTCCGTCGCTTGTTAAGATGAGCAGTCCCTCGGTGTCGTAATCGAGTCTGCCGACGGGGAAAACCCTGCCCGCACGCGACGGCAAAAGGTCCATCACGGTCTTTCTGCCCTTGTCGTCGCTGACCGTACAGACGTAACCCTTGGGCTTGTTGAGTATGTAATATTCTTTCTTTCCTTCGTGGTGGACGTGTTTGCCGTTTACGGTAACCTCGTCTTTGTCGGTTACGTCGGCGCCGAGGCCGCACGGTTTGCCGTTGACGAGCACCTCTCCGTTTTTTATCATCTCGTCGCACTGACGGCGGCTTGCCACGCCGCATTCGGCAAGAAATTTGTTGATACGCATGCTTTTTTACCATACCGCCCAGTTTTCGAGCGGTTCCCTGAAATCGAATTTTTTGTCTACACCAAATATAGTAAATATTTTTTGCGAAAAAATCAACTGATTTTCAAGGTAAATATTCATGACTCCGATTTTTTCGTTTGCGGAAAGCGGCGCGGCCGCGTTATCGGGCACCGTTTCCGTCCTTACGGCCTCCCTCTCGCCATCCGCCAAAGGATAACAAAAACTCTCCTTAACGTATCCTTCGGCCTTGTTTTTACCCCTGAAAACGTCGGCTTCAAAGCGGAATTCATCCTTGTCAACGATCTTTACAAGACTGTATCTGGCAAAGCAGTCCTCAAAATTTTTTTGGGAATTTTCGTACATCGGCGAGCAGCCGAGAACGACTGACACAAGTTCCATTCCATCTTTCTGTGCGGCCGAAGCGAGGCACCTGCCCGCGGCTACCGTGTAGCCCGTCTTGCCTCCCGTACACGCGTCGTAAGAAAAGAGAAGTTTGTTTTTGTTCTTAAGGTATCTGTTCCCTTCCTCTCCCGGTATCGTCTTGTTTTTGCAGCCCGCAATGCTCCTGAAAGTCTCGTTTTTCATGGCGTAAGCCAAACAGAGCGCCGTGTCGTAAGCGGTGGAATAATGTCCCTCGGCGTTGAGTCCATGCGGGTTTGCAAAATGCGTGTCGTGTGCGCCAATCCTGCGTGCGAAATCGTTCATCATGGCTACAAAATTTTCCACACTTCCGCCAACGCTCACTGCAACGGCAAGCGCGGCGTCGTTGCCGCTACGCAGCATCATGGCGTACAACAGGTCGGAAAGGGTAAGCCGTTCACCGGGTTTTAAGTAAACGCTCGAACCCTCAATCCCGCAGCACTCGGCGGGCACGGTAATCTGCCTGTCTAAATCCGCATTTTCAATCGCCACTATCGCCGTGATTATTTTGGTGAGACTGGCTATTCCCCTCTTCTCGCGTGCGTTCTTTTCAAACAGAATCCGCCCGGAATCCCTCTCAATCACTATTTCGCTGTCCTCTTTATCGGCGCGGGCTTTCACCCCGCCAAGGGGCAGAAAAACGAGCAGGAGAAGGGCAAGGACGGCAATGCAGACTCTTTTCATTGCTTTGTAACCGAATCCATCACATTTTCGAGAGCGGACACCAACTTGTCGTAAAGGTCGCCGTGCATGGGCACTATCCTGTACCCCGAGCCGTTGTCTATCAAAAAGCCCATTGGCGACATGGAAACGACTGCGCCGCTTCCTCCCGAAAAGGGAAAGTCCTCGTCTTTTTTGAAATATTTGACGTCTCCGTACTCCCCTCCGCCCGTCAGAAAGCCCATGGTAACCTTGGAAACGGGAATGATGGTTCCCGCTTCGGTAACGAAGGGTTTGCCGACGATGGTGTCCACGTCAACGAGTCCGTTGAGATTTTTGATGGCACCCGAAATCAGGTTTTCTATCTTGTTCTGTTTTTCCTTACCCATTTATCATCTTCTCCAATAACTTTTTTGAAAGGGCCGATATCACGACCGCAGGGTTGAATATGAAATCGAGGTTGAAATTGAGCCTGAAAACGTCCCTTCCCTCGTAGACGTTGACGCCGCCGTACGCGTTCATCAATCCGTTTCTACATTTAAGCCCGGATAGAACTATGCCGCAGGCCGTGGAAAACGCGTTTGCCACAACCACGGGCAAAACCGCGTTGTCCCGCGAACCTATGTCCAGAAGGGCGGTAATTTCGCTTATGCCGAAACCAGAAAAGATGTCAAATTTCTTTCTCCCCTCAAACATTTCCTTGTAAGGCAGGCGTATCTCCTTTTTGCCAATTAGGACGGTTGCACGCGTTTTGCCAAACGTCATGTATCCCCCCGCAATCCTCAGCGTGCCGTAAAGATAGACGCCGAAGTACAGCCGCTTTTTCTCTCCGTCGAAATAGAGTTTCACCCCCGCTATTATGGGCAGCAGCAAAAACAGAATTACAAACGGCAGTATGAAAAGCAACGTTTTCATATTTTTAATATTTGCCATACCTCGGTAAATATGCAAAAGCGCCGCACGAAAGGTGCGGCGCCGCGTAAAATGTTTTATTATTGTTGGTTTATGGGCTGAAAGTCCGAGGCCCCGTGTTTGCACAGCGGGCAGACAAAATCGTCGGGCAGAGTGTCGCCCTCGTATACGTAACCGCACACCTTGCAGACGAATCCCTTCTTCCCCTCTGTCTCGGGCTTGGGTTTTACGTTCTTCTGGTAATAGGCGTAAGTCATGGACTCCTGGTTGAGTATGACGCGCGATTCGGTTATCTCGCAGATGAACATGCCGTGCGTGCCGAGATCGACGTAATCGCACACTTTGAGGGATATAAACGAGTTGATGTGGGACGTGAGGAAAGCCAGCCCGTTGTCGGAGGTAAGGTAAGAGAAACCTTCAAACTTATCCTGCGTTCTTCCGCTTTCAAAGCCGAAACGCTTGATTATTTCAAACGGAGTATCGACGGTCAGGCAGTTGAGGTTCATCTTGCCCGTCTGCTTTATCACGTGGTGCGAATAATTCTGCTTGTTTATGGTAACGGCTATCCTGTTTGGCGAACTTGTCAGTTGCGCTACGGTGTTCACAATGAGGCCGTTGTGCTTCTTGCCGTCGTGGCAGGTTACCACGTACAGGCCGTAGCCTATGTTGAACAGGGCTTTAAGGTCATTTTTGTCGGCCGTGGAATCCTGCCGCGCGAGATAATCGATGCAAAGTTCCTTTGCAAGCGCGTCTATTTGGTCGCGGTTGTCCTTTGACAGGGCGGAAACTATCTTGACGGTATTTTCGGCATACGTCAGGTTTTTGCAGCCTGAGAGCATCTCCTTCATGACCTTTGCGGCGAGGGGCGCCCAGCTTCCGTTTTCGATGAACGCGACCGTCCTGTTGGAGAAATTGCGTTCAATAAGACCATGAATGAACTCTCTCATGAACGGAAAGACGTCGGCATTGTAGGTTGTGGTGGCAAAGACCACCTTGCCGTAGCGGAAGGCTTCGGCAACCGCTTTCGACATATCCGTGCGCGCGAGATCGACGACGGAAACGGCGGGACATCCGTTTTTGGCAAGTTTGTCGGCAAGGAGATCGACGGCTTCCTTGGTGTGGCCGTAAACGGACGTGTAGGCTATGAGAATGCCCTCAGTCTCTGTCTGGTAGTTGGCCCATATTCCGTAAAGGTTGAAATGGTGGGCGAGATTTTCTTTGATGACAGGCCCGTGCAGCGGACATATCGTCCTTATGTCGAGACCCGAGGCCTTTGCAAGGAGGTTTTTGACCTGCGTTCCGTACTTGCCGACGATGCCGATGTAATATCTCCTCGCCTCGTCGTCGCTCTTATCTTCCGAATCCGTGGTGCCGAACCTGCCAAACGCGTCTGCGGAAAAGAGAATGCCTTCGGTGGAATCGTAACTCACCACAACCTCGGGCCAATGTACCATGGGTGCGGTTAAAAAGGTGAGTTTGTGCCTGCCGAGGTTGAGAACGGAACCTTCACCTACGACGTACTGCCTGTCCTTATAACTGTCCCCAAAGTAGTTTTCCATCATCGCAAAAGCCTTTTGCGAGGCGACGATGACCGCCTTCTTGTAAATTTTCATGAAAGCGTCTATGTTGGCGGAATGGTCAGGCTCCATGTGGTGGATGACGAGATAATCGGGGGTTCTGCCGTTAAGGGCGTTTTGCACGTTGTCGAGCCATTCGTGGGTAAAGCGTTTATCCACGGTGTCAAGCACGGCAACCGAATCGTCGAGTATGAGATAAGAATTGTAACTCATGCCTTGCGGAACTCGGTACTGCCCCTCGAAAAGGTCGATATTTCTGTCGTTTACGCCTATATAAATTATATCGTCCTTGACCTTCATATTGTCCTCCGTTATTATTCGGCGGTTTCCTCGGCGCGTTCTTCAACGCCTTGGCTGAAAACCTTGTTTCTTATCTTTGCGTCTATGTCGGCCATCACGTCGGGATTGGCGGCGAGATATTCCTTCATCTTCTCTCTGCCCTGCGCAACTTTTTCGCCGTTGTAACTGAACCACGAACCGCTCTTTTCGATTATGCCCTCCTCTACGCCGAGGTCTACAAGACAGCCCGTTGCGGAGATTCCTTCTCCGTATATGATGTCGAATTCCGCAGTCTTGAAAGGAGGCGCAAGTTTGTTTTTGACTATCTTGGCTTTGGTTCTGTTGCCGTACATGCCCGAAGTATCCTTGAGGATATCCGATTTACGCACGTCTATGCGGACGCTCGAATAGAACTTGAGCGCCTTGCCGCCGGGCGTCGTTTCGGGATTGCCGAACATAACGCCGACCTTTTCTCTGAGTTGGTTGATGAAGATTACGCAGGTCTTGGACTTGTTGGTTATGCCCGCAAGTTTGCGCAGAGCCTGCGACATGAGCCGCGCCTGCAGACCGACGTGGGCGTCTCCCATGTCGCCTTCTATCTCCGCCTTGGGCGTAAGTGCCGCAACCGAGTCGATGACTATAACGTCAACGGCGCTGCTCCTGACAAGCGCGTCGGTAATGTCAAGCGCCTGCTCGCCCGTGTCGGGCTGGGAAACGTAAAGATTGTCAAGGTCCACGCCGAGTTTTGCCGCGTAAACGGGGTCAAGCGCGTGTTCAGCGTCGATGAATGCGGCAACGCCCCCTCTCTTTTGCGTTTCGGCAATCACGTGGAGGGCAACCGTCGTTTTACCCGAAGACTCTGGGCCGTATATCTCGATTATTCTGCCGCGGGGCATACCGCCTATTCCGAGGGCGAGATCGAGCGTTATGCAGCCCGTGGGAATAACTTCCACGGTCATATCGGCAACAGAGTCGCCAAGTTTCATTATGGCTCCCTTGCCGTACTGCTTTTCGATTTGGGAAAGAACCTGTTCCAATGCTTTCTGTTTGTCATCCATAGTGTTATATCCTCTTTTATTTATTTGTTATTTTTAGCGAAGCGCCCGACGGGCGGCTCCGTCTTACTCTTTGATGAACGAGAGTATGAGAGAAAGCGCCTTGTTCACCGCGGAGGCCGTGATTTCCTCCCGTGAACCGTCAAGGTGCAACTCTTCGATTTTTTGCTTCTTTTCGTCCGCAACGCCTATGTAGCAAAGCCCGACGGGTTTTTTTGTATCGTCGGACGCAGGGCCGGCGATTCCCGTTGTTGCAACCGCAAAATCGCATCCGCCCGCCGCAAGAAGCCCCGCGAGCATCTCCCCGCAGCATTCGCGGCTGACCGCGCCGAAACGCCCAAGCGTCGTCTCCGACACGTTGAGACGTGAGATTTTTGCGGCGTTGGAATAAGCGACGATTCCTTCGTGAAATACCGCGCTCGCCCCGGGAACGGTGATGATTGCCGACGACACGCGGCCCGCCGTGAACGATTCGGCGGCGGAGATTGTCTTGCCGCTGCGCTTTAACAGCGACACGATTTCAAATGCGGCGTCCCGATTCAATTACGTAAAACCTCCTTGTTTGCCACGAGGTAATGTACGGCCGAATATATGGTCAAAAGCGTCGCTACGCCGAGCAGCGCGGCGCACGTATAGTAGAGATAGACAAAGAAACCGTAAGACGTAAATTGGCAGGAAATTATGAGCAGCAATATGCAAATATCCTGCACAAAGGTCTTTATCTTTCCCGATTTGTCGGCCGCCATAACTATTCCGCGGGCGGCGGCAATCTGCCTGAGCGCGCTTATCATGAGTTCTCTTGCAATTATCACCGCAACGCATATTTCGCCGAATACGGGTATCATCACGCCGTGTACGGTAACGAGGAAAATCAGGGCGGTGGAAACGAGAATCTTGTCGGCAATGGGGTCGAGGAACTTGCCGAGGTTGGTTACAAGATTGAGTTTTCTCGCAAGATAACCGTCGAGAAAATCGGTGAAAGCGGCTATCGCAAACACCGCGGCGGCAATCACGTAGTTGTAAGGAATGGCCTCCACGAGGAAAAAGACCGCAAAAACGGCAATGAGGATTATTCTCAAAACGGTCAGTTTATTCGGTAAATTCATCCTGCAATCTCCCATACATATCGTAAGCGTCGGTTTTTTGTATTTTCACTTTATATACGTTTCCTTGCTTTATCGGCACGTCCGACGTGAAGTAAACCTTGCCGTCCGTATCGGGTGCGCTGAAATACGCCCTTCCCACAAAAACGCCCTTGTCATAATCGATTTCATCGAACATTACGTTACACGTAACGCCCTTGTAACGGGCGAGTTTGCGTGCGGAAATCTCCTTTTGCAGAGCGTACAATTCCTTGACACGCTTTTTCTTGACGCTCTCCTTTACCTGTCCCGGCAGGCGGAAAGCGGGCGTGCCTTCTTCTTTGGAGTAAGCAAAGAAACCCGCGTTTTCAAACCCGACCTCTTCAAGAAAACTTTTCAGGTTTTCAAACGCTTTGTCGTCCTCTCCGGGGAAGCCCGCAATGAACGTGGAGCGGATGGCTATCTGCGGGATCTCCCTTCTCAATTTTTCTATGAGGGCTATGTAATCCTCCCTTCTCCCCTTTCTGTTCATGAGTTTGAGTATTGTGTCATCCGAATGCTGAAGGGGAATGTCGAGGTACTTTATCACCTTGGGGTTGTTTTTGATTTCAAGTATCAACTCGTCGGTGATCATGTCGGGATAACAGTACAAAAGCCTTATCCGCGAAACGCTGTCTATTGCCGACAGTTTTCTTATGAGTTCGGGTAGCATGGGCTTTCCGTACAGGTCGGTGCCGTAACGCGTCGTGTCCTGCGCAACGAGAATGAGTTCCGAAAGGTCGCCGAGAGACTCCGCCTCTTTAACGAGTTTGTCCATGGGTTCGGAAACATACCTTCCCCTTATGGACGGAATGAGGCAGTAAGTACACCTGTTGTCGCACCCTTCGGCTATCTTGAGATAGGCGTAATGCAGCGGGGTTGTAAGTACGCGCCGATCTATGGAAACGGTCGATTTGCGGCCGACGTAGTTGACCCTCTCCCCCGTTGCATAACTTAATTCCAAAGCCTCTTTCAAGAGGTCGTAGTCGAGAAATCCGAGCAGGACGTCCGCTTCCTTCAGTTCTTTGAATATCTCATCCGCAAACCTCTGTGTCAGACAGCCCGTAACCACAAGTTTTTCAAGTTTGCCGTATTCTCTGAAAGAATTGAACTCGAGCACGGTGTCGATGGACTCTTTCCTCGCAGGCTCTATGAACGCGCAGGTGTTTATAACTATGATTTCCGCGTCCGTCGGGTCGTCTGTGAGGGTGGCGAAATCTTTGATGCTCGCAAGCATCCTTTCGGTATCCACCCTGTTCTTGTCGCACCCGAGCGATATTACGGAAATCTTTTTATCCTTGAGAATCATACGTCGAATTCGCTTCCGTAAAGTTCTTCAAATTTATCCATGGTGATGAGAACTTCTCTCGATTTAGGCCCGTCAAACGGCCCGATGTAGCCCTTTTCTTCCATCCAGTCGATAACTTTGCCCGCCGTGGCGTAACCGAGGCTCATCTTTCTCTGAAGCAGGGAAATTGACGCCTGCTTGTTGATTATGACTATCTTGAGGGCTTTGACGTTCCTGAGCATGTTGTTCTTTTCGCTGTCGCCGTCGTCTCCGCCTCCTCCCGTGTCGCCGAAGGACGCCGACGCGCCCACGCCGCCGTTCATTGTGCTTGCCTTCTTTTCGTCGAGATACTTCTGCGCCGTGGGGTCGTAATAGGTCTTGTTGTTGGCCGCGATGTAGTCGATAACGCGTATCATCTCGCTTCTGCTTACGTAAGCGCCCTGTATTCTCACCATGTTGGATGTGGAAGGTTTGAATATCATGTCGCCTTTGCCAAGCAGGCTTTCGGCACCTATGCTGTTGAGGATTATGCGGGAGTCGATGTCGGTTGCAACCTTAAACGCAACTCTTGCTGGCAGGTTGGTCTTTATAACGCCCGTTATGACCTTTGCGTCCGGCCTTTGGGTAGCCACCACGAGGTAGATGCCCGCGGCCCTCGCCTTTTGCGTGATGCGCTGGATGCGAAGTTCCAGCTCGCTTTTTATCTGCGGAATACTGAACAGGTCGCCCAACTCGTCTATGATGATGACGATTTTGGGCATCTTGCGCTGCTTCAAGGGGTTTATGTTCTTGTTGTACTCGTCTATCTTCTGGGCGCATGCCGAACTCAAATACTTGTACCTCAGTTCCATCTCGTTTATCGCCCAGTCGAGAATGGCAATACAGAGGGGCGCTTCGGTTATCGTTTTGTTGACGAGCATGTGCGGCAGTTTTTCAAAGATGGTAAACTCAACCTGTTTGGGGTCGACGAGTATCATCCTCAGTTCGTCGGGCCCGTATTTGGAAACGAGACTCATTATCATGGTGTTGAGGAACACGCTCTTACCCGTACCCGTTGTACCCGCAACCAGAAGGTGGGGCATTGCCGCAAGGTCGGTTATCATGGGGTTGCCCACGACGTCCTCGCCGAGAACTATGGAAATGTTGTCGGAAGGGCTGTTTTTGAATTCGTCCGTTAGGAGCAGTTCCTTCATGCCGACGATTTCCTGCTTGCTGTTGGGCACCTCTATGCCCGCGAGGTTCTTGCCGGGAATGGGCGCTTCTATACGGATGTTGGCGGCAAGCCTCATGGAAAGGTCGCTCAGCCTCGGCGGGAGTTTGTTGACCGACGTTCCGTTGGGGATGGAAATTTCGAACCTCGTTATCGTGGGTCCTTTTACTATGTTGACAACTCTCGCGTCGATGTTGAAACTCGCGAGCGTCTCCTCTATAATGTTCTTGCGTTCTTCAACCTTCTCCTCGTCTATCGTGTACGATTTGGGGTGGTCGTCGTAGAGGGTTATCGGGGGACGCTTGTAGTTGTAGTGGAGCGGCATATCGGGTATGCCGACGTAAAATTTGTTTTCTTCTTCCTCTTTCTTTTCGTCGTCTTCCTTCGAAGAAGTGTTGCCGAGGTCGAATTTGCCAACGTTTGAAGGCTTTATCTCGGGTTCCTTGCCCGCAATCATGTCGGGCTGTTTATCGTCCTTCTTGTCGAATATGCTCTCCTCAGGGCGTTCGTCGTCCAACCTGTCGGGATCGCGCGGCCGTCTCGGAATGTCCGAAACCGAACTTTCGGTAAAGCCCGACGAAGTTCTCTCCTCTCTCCCCGTTCTCTCGGGACGGCGGTCGAAATCCGACGCCTCGTCCCTGCCCGTCGAATCTCCGTATCTCTGCGGCTGTTTCTCGGGGAATCCCGTTCCTGCGGCGTTTCTGTCGGTGAACGAATCTCTTCTGTCTCTATCTGCTCTGCCGTCGGAGTAGTCGGCTCTCGCGTTTCTGTCGGGAATGCCGCGGTCGGTGAACGAATCTCTCCTGTCTCTATCCGTAAACGAATCCCTTCTGTCTCTGTCCGCTCTGCCGTCGGAGTAGTCGGCTCTCGCGTTCCTGTCGGGAATGCCGCGGTCGCTGAACGAGTCCCTTCTGTCCCTATCCGTAAACGAATCTCTTCTGTCTCTCTCCGTTCTGCCGTCGGAGTAGTCCGAACGGCCGACGGGCGAGCCTGCGGTTCTCCTTTCGGATACCGAGGATCTCCTTGCAAAGGAGTCCGTCCCCTCGTCCCCGCGCGATACTTTTCTCTTCATCTCGTCGTCGGTAGCCGTCTGATACGAGGAGGAAGGAACGGCGCCCGAAGTTTTGGCGGGTGCGGTCTTTGCCTGTTCTGCGGGGAGTTTGCCGGGGTAGAGAATAGTTATATTCCTGTCCTTGTCCCTCTTGTTTCTCTGCGGAATCTCGTCCTCCACATCTCCGTAGTAAAGACGGTTGGCGGAGCCGCCGTCTGGCTGTGCGCTGAAATCGAAGGTGGGATCGGGAAATTCCTTTATCCCTATTATTTCCTGTTCCGTGTGGGTGCTCTTTCCGTATTTCTTCTTTGCAGCCGACATTACGGATATTCTGTAAAGCAAGAACAGCGCCGCGACCGCAAGGAAGGGAAAGATGACGTAAGCCGCCACGGGTCCGATGTATGCGAGCACGGGGTATACGACCACGGCGAACAGGGCGCCGCCGCCGGAGCAGCCGCCAAGCCCCTTTTCACCGAGAGTGTAAGAACCTTTTACGTATGCGGAAAAACCTTCGCTTGCGGAAGGCGTCGTCAAAGACTGCGCGAGGCAGAATATGAAGAATACGGCTGCCGTAACGAGTAGAATCTGCCTGACGTGCCCCGAGCCGTGTTTTTTGCCAAGCACGACAAAGATTCCCGTTACACCGAGAAAGACGAACAGCGGAAATGCAAAATAGCCCATGGCTCCGTAGAGGAATTCGGTATAGAACCATTCCCCTCCGAAAAGCATTTTGCTGAAAACCATAAGCGCAACCGAGATGAAGGAAAACAACGTCAACGCCATGCCGAACGCTTCGGCCGTGAACACTGCGCCGGACTTTACATCTTTCCCTTTCGTCTTTTTCTTCACTGTCTTTTCTCCCTGTAAATTTTCGGATATTTTTAATTATAACATAAATAAATTTACTTTACAAGAGTTTTTATGAATCCGTTTTGGAAATTCGCAAAAAAATTAAGCCCGAGGGTTTCGGGCTTAAAATCACGGCCGACGCCTTGTCGGACATCGGCCGTTTTGAGTTTTATTGTTTTTGGAAAGCAAATGCGGAATCCTGCGGCCATTGCTGTTTCAATGCTTATTGTAAGCACCTGCTGAATCCTTACGACATCGGCCGTTGCTGTTTCAGTGCTTAAAGGAAACAAACGCGGAATCCTGCGCCCGTTATTGCTTCAGTGCTTAAAGAAAACAAATGCGTAAACCTTACAGACAGCGGTTTATCATTTCGGTTATTTCGGCTTTTTCGCTAAGCCCCACTTTCTTTTCAACAACCTCGCCGCCCTTGAAGAGCATGAGCGTGGGAATGCTGACTATTCCGTACTTGACGCACACGGCGTAACTTTCGTCCGTGTTGGCTTTTGCCACGGTTACCTTGTCCGAAAGTTCCTCCGCAACCTCGTCTACTATGGGCGACTGCATCTTGCAGGGGCCGCACCAATCGGCGTAAAAGTCGACGAGCACGGGCTTATCCGCCCCCGATATGAACTCGTCAAAGTTTTTTTCGTTAAGAACAGCGATTTTATCGTTCATTTTATTCTTCCTCCGTTAAATATTCGGCAAGAGCGTCGGTTTTTATACGCACGCACGTGCCGTCCGACATACGTTTTAACTGAATTTCATCGTTTTTAAGTTCGTCGTCGCCTATTACGCCAACATATTCGGCGTTGAGCTTGTCCGCGTATTTGAACTGCGCTTTAAGGCTCCTTTCCATGTGGTCGATTTCGGTG
>CANQUN010000026.1 GCA_947627065.1 uncultured Clostridia bacterium | reverse complement strand
CATCATAACCGACACCACGAAAGAACGATTGCAAGAGCTTGAAACGACAAGGCGGGAGTTACAGGAAAAACTTCTCTTTGAACGCATGCAAGAGCAAGTCGTGTTGGATAAGAAGACGATTGAAAACTATCTGAAAGAAGCCGTGAAGCAAGAGCCGGAGATGATGGTTGAACTGCTCGTCGATAAGGTTTACGTCTATGGCGACCACATAGAACTGATCCTTCGATATACAGACGTACCACTCAAACAAAAACCACAGAACGACGAAGAAGATAAGAACCCTGAAGGTAAAAACCTTCGGGGCTTTCTTATTTATACGGCTACGGTGCTGATTGACGAGTATTGGTATAAAGGAAGACATAAAAAAGGCCTTGAGCCAAAACTCAGAGCCACCCGAAATATGCTTGTTTATATTGAGATTTAAGGAGAAAACCGTTGTTCTATTGCCTCAATGGTGTTCTAATGAGGTTAAACAAAGGTGCCATTTTATCATATTGTTTTTTATTTATCTCAACCATCATCCTCGCCGTACAAAAGAGCAATTATCTCACTCTTATCTTCTTTTGTCAAGATACGCCTATTGCGCGCTACCAACTGCTTTAATTCTTGCCGTTCGTCGATTGCGTGATCTTCTTCGTCCAAACCGAGCAAATAGGCCTCGGATACCCCTAGAGCCCGTGCGATATTGCGCACAATATCGATCCGAGGCTCAATGTCCCCACGCAAATAACGACATAACGACGGCGCCGTAACGCCGCTGAGCGAAGAAAGTTCTGCTTGAGATAATTTTTTCTCCTGTAAAACCCTTTTTACTCGTTCACTGAATTCTTTCATTCTTACACCTCCGCATTCATTATACTATTTCAAAAATGAAATGTCAAGCGTTTCAGGAAATAAATTCCAATTATTTTTTGCAGGAAGAGACAGGGCGGGCTTTTTGTGATATTCAGCCGCCGCACGAGCGGGGGCACATATAACCGTCAAAGAGTTGTGATATTCAGCCACCGCACAGGCGGGTGCGCACATAACCGTCAAAGAGTTGTGATATTCAGCCGCCGCACGAGCGGGGCACACATAACCGTCGGGGGTGTGATATTTGGCAATCAGGCCGGCGGGGGAGTTTTCGCAGAAAATGCCGAGGTTTTAAGGATTTGGCTTTACGGGCGGGGAATTGCTTGACGGGAATGGCAAGCGGTGGTATAATATAGTAAAATTAACCCAATCGATGAGTATTCGGAGAGCAAGTTGAATTTTAACGGACCATTCCGTGCGGACGGTTTCCATCCGCATAGACGGTACGGGGATTTTGCGCGCTCCGATTCGTCGGGGCGCTTTTTTGAGGTTTTGTTTATGCGGATAGGAGTTATGGGAATAATTATCGAAAAGGACCGCAGCATGGCGCAAGAGGTTCAGCGCATACTTTCGGCGCACGCCGAACTGATAATGGCCCGAACCGGCCTGCCCGACAGGGAAAACGGGATTTACGTCATTTCGCTTATAGTCCGCGGCACAAACGAGAAAATCTCAGCCCTGGCGGGCAAACTCGGCAAACTGCCGAACGTTAAGGTGAAGTCCGCCGTTACGGACGCGGAAATCCCCGCCGACCATACGTGAAACGGGACGCAGCAAAAGGTGAATGAAACCACCCCGCGGGCGGGGTGAAACGTGCGGGAAATCAGACCCGCAAAAACGAGAAAGTCTCCTATTTCCCACAAAAACGGCACTTTTTGGCCGAGGCGCGGGAGTATAGGAGCGGCATTTTTACAGCGGGCGCAGGACTTAAAACAGGCAAGGAAGCGCGGGGGCTACAAGTACAATGACGCCCGCGCGCGAGGCCTAAACGGACAAAGCGCAGGCACAACCGATAAACCGTAGACACAAACGTAGAGCATAGGCGCAAACAGATAAATCGTAACACAAACGGATAAAAATCTTGCCACACGGCAAAAAAGGAGAATATTATGAAGAAACTGCTATTACTTTTAACCGCAACCGTCATCTTTGCGACGTTTTCCGCCTGCGGCGGCACGTCTGAGACCGTGGTATTCATGACTCCCGACGGCGCACCCGCCGTTGCGGCCGCTTCTCTCATGGGAGAAAAAGAGATTGGCGGCAGGCAGACGGACTTCCGTATAATAAACTCCGCCGAAGAAATAATGGCGAACGTGGTCAACGGAACGGCCGATGTTGCCATAATGCCCCTTAACCTTGCGGCAAAGGCCTACAACGAGGGCACAAAGGAGAAGGTTAAACTGCTGTCGGTAAACGTGTTCGGTTGTCTGTACATGGTGGGCAAGGCCCCCTTGGACGGACCGGAAAGCCTTGTCGGCAAGGTTGTTTACAACATCGGGCAGAACGCGACGCCCGACATAACTTTCCGTTATATTCTTGAAAAGAACAATATTCCGTATGAAGTAAGCGAGACACCCGTCGAGGGAAAGGTTGCCCTGCAGTACGTTTCGGACGCTTCTGCCCTCCCCCCCATGTTCAAGACGGGCAAAGCGGAATACGGCATAATGGGCGAACCCGCCGTTACCAACTGCAACGCCGCTACGGGCACGACCACCGTGCTTGACATTCAGGCCGAATGGGAAAAGGTTGTGGGCACGAGATACCCGCAGGCGGGCGTGGTGATAAACTCCGAACTTGCGGGGGACGCCAAGTTCGTGGCCGCTTTGAGGGAAAAACTTGCCGCCAACGCCGAGTGGTGCACGGCCAACGCCGCCGACATAAAGGACGTGATAACCGCACGCGGCAGCGCGCTCACCGTGAACTTTACCGCCGAACTTATAGGCAGGTGCAACGTGGGTTACGCGGCCGCTTCCGAGATAAAGACGGCCGTTGAAGAGTACCTTGGAGCGGTGCTGCAATTTGCCCCGAACGCCGTCGGCAAGAAACTGCCCGACGATGGATTTTACCTGTAAAATGTGCGAAATAGGCCACTTTTGATGAAATTTAAGGACAGGCTTCTGCCCGTGGCGACCATCGTTGTCGTGATGATCGTGTGGTTTGTTGCGGCGGAAATTTACAACGTGGAACTCATCCTCCCCAAGCCCTCGACGGCCTTTGGGGAACTGTGGGCGGCGTTTGGCGAGCGGGGCTTCCGTCTTGGGGTCGGCAACACCATGCTGCGCGCCCTCGCTTCCTTTGCGGTTGCGTTTACGGCGGCGTTTGTCATGGCGCTGCTCTCCGTCCGCTTCCGCACGGTGCGCAAGTGTTTTTACCCGCTTGTGGTAATCCTGCGCGCCCTGCCCACCATTTCCGTCATATTTATATGTTACGTGGCGGTAACGGGCTGGTTCCGCGCGGTGATCATCGCCTTTCTCGTAATCTTCCCAACGCTCTACGCCTCGTTTTACACGGCGTTTGAGGGCTGTATGGGCGAACTTGCAGACGTGGGCAAGGTATACAAGGTCAAAAAAAGACACATTTTGACGCATTACATCATACCTGCGGTGTGGTCGGGAATGTATTCTGACATAGTGAACACGCTGAGTCTGACCGTCAAGCTGATAATAGCGGCGGAGGCCGTTACCGCAACGGCGGGAAGTCTGGGCGGGCTGATGGCGGAGTCCAAGGTCATGGTGGACATGGGCAGGATTTTCGCCTACACGATAGCGGCGATCGTGCTGAGTTATTCGACCGAACTTGTAGTGAGACTTGCGGCGCGGGTGTTTGCGGAGGTGAGCAAAAAGTGGAGATCTCACTGAGAAACGTAACCAAGAGTTTTGGCGAACGCGTTGTTCTGGACGGGGCGAATCTGACGTTTGACGAGGGAAAGGTCAACTGCCTGCTCGGCCCTTCGGGCGTGGGAAAGACCACCGTTCTCAACATTCTCGCGGGGCTGGAGACGTGCGGCGGCAGCGTGCAAAAGCCCGAAAAAGTGGCCTATATCTTTCAAAACAGCCGACTTTTGCCCAATCTCACCGTCTGGGAGAACGTGGAATACGTCATCCTCGACATGCCCGCCGACGAGCGCAAACGGCTGATCACTTCCTTGCTTGAAACGGTGGAGTTATACGACAGGCGCAACTCCCTCCCAAAGGAACTTTCGGGCGGAATGCAGCGGCGGGTGGCCATGGCCCGCGCGTACGCTTACCCCGCAAACCTATTGTTGATGGACGAACCGTTTTCGGCACTCGACATCGCCCTGAAACTGAGGCAGATTGAGGTGTATAACCGCCTTGCCGAAAGGTACCCGCGGACGACGGTGTTCGTAACTCACGACGTGGACGAGGTGCTGCTGTTTGCCGACAGCGTAACCGTGCTTGGAAAGTGCGGCAAGCCCCTTGACCGCATGGAGATTTCATCGCCGCGGGTCAACAGAACGCTGTTTTCCGAAGAAGCCGCCCGAATGAAGGAACGGATAGTTTCTCTCCTCACCTCGGCGGACGGCGAAGAAAAAAGGGCGTAAACAATAAAAAATACGGGCGGCTTTGCAAGCAAAGCCGCCCTTTTTATATGTCCTTATAAGTAAATTTGCAACCTCAAAAAACCACGTTTGGGAGATGCGCCCGAGACCCGAGAAGCCGCGTTTGGGAGACATGTCCAAGACCCGAAAAGCGGGTTTACCCGGACTGCCGCCAAAACCCAAAATGTGGCGTTTTTATGAGATTTGCGGGGGTAATTGGCGGACGACGAGGTCGCCGTACTCCTCGTCTATCTCGAAAACGGAGTTGGGCGCGGGATCGGACGAGAGCATGGCGCGGGCGAGCATGGTTTCCACTTTGGACTGCAAGAATCTCTTGAGCGGGCGGGCGCCGTAGGTGGGGTCATAGGCCGCGTCGGTTATAAACCGCTTTGCGTCCGCCGTCATAGTAAGGCGCAGGGATTTTTCGGCAAGCCTGTCTTTGAGGCCCTGCGTAAGGATGTCGAGGATGGCAAAGACGTTCTCCTTGGTGAGCGGGCGGAAGAACACGATTTCGTCAAGACGGTTGATGAACTCGGGCTTGAAGGTGCGCTTGACGAGGGCGTTTACCTCTTCGCGCGCCTCGGCGGTAATGTCGCCGTCGCTGCCTATGCCTTCGCTTATGCTGGCGGCGCCGAGGTTGGAAGTCATTATTATAACCGTGTTCTTAAAGTCCACGGTGCGCCCCTGCGAGTCGGTTACGCGGCCGTCGTCGAGAATCTGCAAAAGCAGGTCAAACACGTCGGGGTGGGCTTTTTCTATCTCGTCGAAGAGTATGACGGAGTATGGTCTGCGGCGGACGGCTTCGGTCAGCTGGCCGCCTTCGTCGTAGCCGACGTATCCCGGAGGCGCGCCGATGAGCCGCGAAACGCTGAACTTTTCCATGTATTCGCTCATGTCTATGCGCACCATGTTCTTTTCATCGTCAAACAGGCTGGCGGCAAGCGTTTTGGCAAGTTCGGTCTTGCCCACGCCCGTGGGGCCTAAAAACATGAAGGAACCTATCGGGCGGTTGGGGTCGGCAATCCCCGCGCGGGAGCGGAGTATGGCGTCCGCCACTTTGGAAACGGCCTCGTCCTGCCCCACGACCCGTCTGTGCAGAATTTCGGGCAGGCGGAGTATCTTCTCCCTCTCTCCCTCGAGCAGTTTGCTCACGGGTATTCCGGTCCAACGTGAAACAGTGGCGGCAACCTCGTCCTCGGTAACTTCGTCCCGCAAAAGTTTCCCCTCTCCCGCGGCGGCTGCAGAAGCGCGCGCGTCCTCCAGATTCTTTTCAAGACCGGGCAGAACGCTGTACTTCAGCTTGCCCGCACGCTCGTAGTCGGAGGCGCGTTCGGCGGTGTCGAGTTCGGCGCGGGCGTTGTCTATGGCGGCTTTAATCTCCTTTTCCTTGTTTATGGCCGTCTTTTCGGCGTCGAGGCGGGCCTTTTCTTGGGTAAACTTCTCTTTGAGCGCGGCAAGTTCGGCCTTTACGGCAGCAAGCCGCTCGGCGGACAGGGCGTCCTTTTCTTTGGAGAGGGCGGCTTCTTCTATCTCGAGTTGGGTTATCCTTCTCGAAACGCCGTCGAGTTCTGCGGGCATGCTGTCAATCTCCGTCCTGACGGTAGCGGCCGCCTCGTCTATGAGGTCGATGGCCTTATCGGGCAGGAACCTGTCCGTGATGTAACGGTCGGAAAGGGTGGCCGCGGCTATGATGGCGTTGTCGTGAATGCGCACGCCGTGGAATATCTCGTACCTCTCCTTAAGCCCGCGCAGTATGGAAACGGTGTCCTCAACGTCGGGTTCGGAAATCATGACGGGCTGGAACCTGCGTTCGAGCGCGGCGTCCTTTTCTATATACTTTCTGTATTCGTCAAGCGTGGTTGCGCCTATGCAGTGAAGTTCGCCGCGGGCGAGCAGGGGCTTTAACAGGTTGCCTGCGTCCATGGCTCCGTCGGTCTTACCCGCGCCGACAACGGTGTGCAGTTCGTCTATGAAGAGCAGAATCCGGCCCTCGGAATCCTTGACCTCTCCGAGCACGGCTTTGAGCCTCTCCTCGAATTCGCCGCGGTACTTTGCGCCCGCTATCAGCGCGCCCATGTCGAGCGAGAACACCGTTTTACCCTTAAGCCCTTCGGGAACGTCGCCCTTGACTATTCTCTGGGCAAGCCCTTCGGCAATGGCCGTCTTGCCCACGCCCGGTTCGCCGATGAGCACGGGGTTGTTCTTGGTCTTGCGCGAAAGTATGCGGATGACGTTGCGGATCTCCTCGTCCCTGCCTATCACGGGGTCGAGTTTGTGCTCCCTTGCGCGTTCGGTAAGGTCGGCGCCGTATTTGGCAAGCGCGTCGTACGTTCCCTCGGGATCCTCGGACGTGGCCCGCGCGCTTCCGCGTATGTTTCTGATGGCCGAAAGAACGGCGCTTTCATCGAGATTTTGTGCGATAAAGGCGGCTTTCAGTTTTCCCGAGGCCGTTGAAACGAGCGAGGCAAACACGTGTTCTACCGAAACGTAATCGTCCTTCATGCTCTTTGCAAGGCGTTCGGCGGCGGAAAGCAGTTTGTCGGTTTCGGGCGACACGTAAATCTTGCCCGCCTCTCTCCCGCTGCCAGAAACCGCGGGCATGGCGGACACGAGCGCGGCCACCTCTTCTCTCAGTTTGCCGGCGTCGCCGCCGCAGCGGGCGACTATCGCGGGGGCCAGCCCTTCGCCGTCCTCGAGCAAGGCAAGGGCTATGTGCTCGGGGCAAATCTGGAAATTTCCGCCCTCAAGCGCGGTTTTCTCTGCGCTGCGCAGCGCTTCCAATGTCTTTTTAGTGTAGTTTTCGGCATTTGCCATGATATATCACCTCTTTTATATGACGAACGGCACGTTTCCGAAACGTTTTGCGTAGTCGGCGGCAAAGTCTCTTGCCGTGCCGTATTTTCCCTCAAGATAATCTGCCAGCATCAAATCGATGTTCACGATGTATCCGTTTATGAAAGCGGCCGTCTCCTCCGCCGTGTATTCGTCCTGCGGAGGCAGAACTATGGGCCGCACGAACTTGCCGCCCTCGTACTCAAACTGCCCGCGCCCGCCGCTCAACAGAACCTGTTCGGTTTGGTTTACCAAAACGAAAAAACCCCGTAAATCGCGCAAAAGCGCCGCGTTTTGCGAACGGAGCGACACGCGCAGCCTGCCCGCGGGCGGGTGGCCGTAACCCAGCACCACGTCGTATTTCACCATGGGGCGGTACCTGTATCTCAGTTCCCCCATGAGGGTCATGGTGCCCGAGTTTGGCGTCCTTGAAACGAAGAAGGGCGTCTTGCGGAACAACTCGTCCAGCCTGTCGAATATGTCCGACACCATCATCGCGGGCGTCGTCAGGTTGCAGTATTCGGCAAGTACGCCGTCGATGAACGCCGAACGGTTAAGCCCGCTTTGGGCGGCGAGACGGTCAACGGCGTTTACCACGTCCTCGCTCAAAATTATGCTGTACATATTTTTTTTCATGACCGTATTATATTACCATATCGAAAATTTGTCAAGCGTTTTATATAAACTTTTTTGCAAATTTTATTTTCGGACGGACGGGCGGCAGGAAGAAAAGACATGGGAAACATACTTGCGCATTGCAGACAGCCGCCCGTAAAATACGCTTGCACATTGCAGACAGCCGCGCGTGCGGCATCATTATATATAAACGACCCGCACAAAAACGCGGGCGGCGTACAGGCGGCAAGGACACGAAAAACGCACTTTTCAATTTACAGACAGCACGCCCACGAATCTCAAAAGTGGCCTAAATCTCACAAAAACCCACGAAAAGAGGCGCGGCCAAGGCCGCGCCTCTTCCCCTCCGTACGGCTCATTCGCCGTAACTGTAGTTGTCGTTTTGCGCGTCGTAAACGCAAAAACAGGTCTTACCCGAACGGGTGAAATAGAGGGTGTAGACTTCTCCCGAATTCTTGTACGCGGACAAAGGAGCCACCGTTCCGCCGTCCTCAAAGATCATGTAGATCTTGAAAAGGAGCAGGTCGTCGCTTTCCCGAACGGCGGTTTTGAGCAGTTCTTTGTTGTAAGCCACCTTGGGCATGGCCTGCTCATTACCCTCCTCCGTTCCGATGTACTTAAGAACGAGCGGCTGCAGCAGCTTTTGGACGGCGCGGATGACCGTGGCCATGTCGTCCTGCGTGCAGTATTCGGACATATCGGGCGCGTCAGTCAGGTCGCTGTAACTCCCGCTCGCCGCCACGGCCGCCAGCCCGTCCACATAAGACGCGGGCAGTTTGTGGTTTTCGTCGTAAATGGTGGCGTTGTCCAGCTTTTCTTCCAAGGCAGTAATCTTACCCTCCATCTCGTCGGCCAGCCGCTGGGTTGCGGACATGAAGGTGTTCATCTCCTCTTTGAGATGTTCTATGACCGAGGGCGCCTGCTGTTCGGCCTGCCTGTAAGCGTTGACCGAAGGCGACACGTAAAGCGGAAATTTTTCCGTTCTCATGACTGTCTGTCCGTCCGTGCTCTCGAAGGAAAGTTGGACTTCCGTCTCACCCGAAACGGCGGTCATGCTCCCCACAATCTTGGTGGAAACGGTTATCTCCGTGCCCTTGACGGACGAGGAGAGCGGAAGTTTGTCCACCGAACCGTCGCTTCTTTTCAGTTCGGCGTACGCCTTGAGGGTGGCAAGGTCCACGTCGCCCTGAGTTCTGGGAAGGGTGCATTCAAACGAGTCGACGCACTTTTCCCCTTCTATCACGGGCGAACCCACTACCATGACCTTTTTGCCGATAACTTTTGCTTTCATCTTTCAACTCCCGCGGGCAGCGCGGGGCCTGAAGCCGATGTTATTATACCACACTTTGGCCTCCGCCCGACGGCGGCCGCCATTTTTGTGGGATTTTAACGTGTCCGTGTAAAAATGCGGGCGCGGGTTGCGGGACATGGTCAGGGTGCGGAAATGTGCGGGTTGCGCGAGATCAGCGGGGGCGTTGCGGGCGGATTTTAATGATGACGGGCGAGCGGATAGCGAGCGGCGACGGGGTTGGGGACGAACGTCAGACGGCGTAGGCGGCGAGCATGTTTATTATGCGGCCGCAGTTTTCGCCGAGGCGGCGCTTCTCTTCGGCCGTCTCCGCCCTTATGGGGAAGGTCAGTTCCCGCTCGATCCTGCCGAGCGCGACGCGGTCGTCGGGCGTGAGCGGAAAAGCCTTGAGGCGGGCGATACACTCCTTGAGATACTTTTCGCCAAACACTTCGCCGCCGCCCGCGCCGTCCATGCCGACGAGGCGGGTCTTTCTTATGGGAATTTCGCAAATAGCCGCCTTTTTCTCACATTTCACGGGGTTTTGGGCGGGTGCGGCGGCCGAACTATCGCGGGGCGAGGACGGCGCCGAAGGGGCGAAATAACAGCCGTGCGAGGTCTCCCTGCCCGCGTCCCCGCGTGCGGAATCGGGCACAGAACGGGGCACAGAATCGGGCGCGGATTGGGCGTTTTCATTCCGTCCGCGGCTTTCGCTGCCCTCGGGCGGGGCGACCCTTGTTTTGACAAACATCTTGCTCTCGGCAAACAGAACGGCGTATTCAAACAGGAACAGCAGCGCGGACGCGAAGGGAATGCACACGGCCGTGAAATCGGAAAAACTGTGCGCGGTCATTCCGTCGAGCACGGCAAGCCCCGTTATGGCCACCGTTGCCGCCGTGCCGAACCAGATGAAAAACCGCTTGGGCGCGCGGCGCAGTTCAACGTCGAACAGACAGGCGACAAACGCCACGGCAAACACGTACGAGGCCGCGCCCGCCGCCGCAAGCATGGCGTAAGGCGCAAGCCCCCTGTCGAAAAACCTCTTTATAAATTCAAAACTGAACATAAAAAACCTCCTTCTGCCTTTATTGACAACAAGGAGGGGTTTTATACGGCGTGCCGCCGATTATATACGCAGAATGCAGCCGATTGTCTGCCGCGTGTCCAACGCAATTTTAACGGCTCCGAAGCCGACGCAAGCCGTTCAGACGATGACCGAACGTTGTTGTTTTGAGGGCGGCCGCAATTTACCCAAGGGCTGCGCCGAGGGCGCGGCAAAAGACAAAAAGCCGCCTTTTTCGCACATTATCGGCCATTTTTGTCTTTGCCCGCGCGGGCGGGCCCGCCGCCCGTCGGCGGTTTTACATATTATCACATTTACCAACAGCCGAGGGCTACACTTCCACCTTGTAACCGCGCTGAAGGTTGAACAGGAACCGACCTTTCACCTTTTTACCCGTTATCTTTTCGGCGGCGTAGGAGTACAGGTCGAGTTGGCTGCGGTAAGCGGCGACGAGATGTTCGGGCGATTTGCCCGAGACCTTGTAGTCGGCAATGTAAATTTCATCTCCGACAAAGGCGATCACGTCGATTATTCCCTGCAGCAGCATCTCCTCGTCCGTGGGCTTGCCCACCAGCCTGCCGGGAACGTAAACTTCAAACGGGAGTTCTCTGAAATACTCCGCCCCCGCGATGTGGAAGAAGGGGTCGGAAAGTATGGGCTGCACGACGGAAACGTCCACCGTTTCGCCCTCCGCCGCGGTCATGGCAAGGCTGCCGATAAAAGCCTGTTTTTGAGCGTTAAGCTGCGAAACAGAGGACTTTTCGTAATCGGCAAGTTGCATGAATTGGTGGTAAGCGTTGCCGCGCAGCCTTGCGGATTCGTCGTCCGAAAACACGGCGGGCACCGTTTCCTCTCCGTCGCGCACGGCGGCGGTAACCGAACTTTTTGCCGCAAGCGCGGTGTCGTAAGGGTAAACGAATGAAAGGTTATGTTTGAGCGTTTCGCACAGTTTGTCGTCGGGTCTCGCGGCAAGGACGGACTGCGCGGTTTTTGAAACCAGCGCGCCCGAAAGTTCCTCCTCGGTGTGCATGACCGTTTCCACCTTGTCCTGCGATATGAGGTCGGAAAAACTTTTGGCGTTTATGATGTCGCTGGCGCCGAGTTCGCCGCGCGGCGGGGAGCCTACGGCCGTCATGTAAAGGCGGTACTGCGCACGCGTCAGCGCGACGTAGAGAATCCTCTCCTCTTCCTTTACGGAGTTCTTGCCGTAACGCATTACGACAAAGTTGCGGAAGATGTTGCTCCCGACGGTCATGTCCGAGTTGTCGTAAGTGTTTACGGCAATGCCGTATTCCCTGTCGTAGATGAGCGGCTTTTGCAAGGCCTTGCGGTTGAACGCTTCGCCAAGCCCCGCGACGATGACGACGGGAAATTCCAGCCCTTTGGAAGAATGTATGCTCATCAGCCGCACCGTTTCGCCCGCGGCGACGGGAGAGGCAAGTTCTTCGGAAAGGCGGTCTATCCTGTCGAGAAACTCCTTTACGGTCAGCCTCCTGCCCCCGGGCGTAGCGACGTGAACGAGCGTATTTATGCGATTCAGGCGGTTTTTGCCGTCTTTTTTCGCCGCGTAGTACATGTCTATGCGCCTGTCGGTAATAGCCCTCGTCATCATCGCGCCCGCACCCTCGTAGTCGGAAAGGAAACGGAGTTTTTCGACGTATGCGAGAAACTCTCGGGTCTTGTCTTTAAGTTCGCCCTCGGCGTTTTCGGCAAAGTATCGGACGGCGGAGGCAAAGGAGCCGCGCTCATCTCCGCTGTTCTTTTCAAAAAACGTCCTTATGCAGGCGAGTTCGCGGTCGGAAAATCCGCCCGTCGGCCCGCGCATTACGGCGAGCAGCGGAATGTCCTGCCGACCGTTGTCCACAAGGCGGCACAGCGCGACGAGGTGCTTGACTTCGGGATATTCCAGAATGCTCTTTTTTATATCGGCGGTCAGCGGAATGCCGTTTGCGGAAATGGCTTCGACAAGGCGTGTGGCAAAGGAAGTCTTGTTGCGGGTGAGCACGGCGATGTCGCCGTAGCCGAGTTTGCGGACGGTGCCGTCCTTCAAAGTAACGGGGTGGTCCATCGTGTCGCGGATTATCTTGGAGATGAGCATTCCCTCGGCAAGGACCTTTTTTTCAAGGTTGCCCGCAATGTTGTCCTTTACGCTGTAAACCCCCTTTTTCTCACAAACTTCTGCCGTTTCCCTCTTTCCTTTGGCGATGATGTGCAGCGCGGCTTCTCCCTCCGTGCCGTTGCCGCCCGTCATTGGAGACCCGGCGTAATCTTCGCCGCAGACGTCCTCTGTCATTATCTCGCCGAATATGTTGTTTACGCATTGGAGAACCTTGTCCGCACAGCGGAAGTTAGCGGACAGGCGGATGTGCTCGCCGCCGTTTTTGGCAATAAGCCGCGCCTTGTTTTCAAATATCTCGGGCTTGCAGCCGCGGAAGGCGTAGATGCTCTGCTTTACGTCGCCCACCATAAAGGAGTTGTTACGCGCTATCTTTGACAGAATCTCCTCCTGCACGCCGTTTGTGTCCTGATATTCGTCGGCGAATATGTAAGTGTAACGGGCCTTTACCTCGGCGAGCACGGCGGGCTTGTCGAGCAGGGCGAGGGCGTAATGTTCCAAATCGTTGAAATCGACGACGTTTGCTTCCTTTTTAAGTTCCCCGTACCTCTTGCCGAAGGCCTGCGTCAGCCCGATGAGGGCGTTTACCGAGCGGGAAGCGGCCAGGAGGCGGGTCTCCTCCTCAGCGTCCGTGGACAGGGCGTACAGAGAGGCAAGTTCCTTTGCCGTGTCCGACAAGTTCTTCTTGACAGTGCCCAGCCTCTTTTTGAAATCGCCTTCGGCCATATCGGGCAACCTGTGCGAAAAACCCTGCGCCCGCCTTGCCATGTCAAAGAGATCTTCACTTGAGACCAGACTGTCCGCAAACTCTTTAAGAAGAGTGCAGGACGAGGCGGGCTTGGCAAGCCCCGCCGCCGAAAGTTGGACGCCGATGGCCGCAATGTCCGCGCCGAGTTTGGCGAAAATGTCGCGATAATGTGCGAAATAGGCGGCTTTTATCCTCCGGTACCCCTCGTGCGTGTAGACCGAAGCGGCCATTTGGGCAAACCGTTCGGGATAGGCTTCGCTTGCAAAAAAGTCGTACGTTTTCGTAACGTATTTCATCAGCTCGTCGTCCCTGCGCTTACTTGCGTAAACCGAAAGAAGGTACAGAAGTTCGGGGTCCTTGGCGGCGTAACGCTCGGCAAACACTTCGCGCACGGCCCTGTCGGCAATAATCTTTGCGTCCGTTTCTTCGGCTACGGCAAACGCGGCGTCCAGCCCTATCTCGTAAAAGTACGACCGCATGAGGTCGGCGCAAAAGGAGTGGAAGGTGGAAATGGAAGCGCCCGGTATGTCCGCAAGTTGCTTGCGAAGCCGCGCCGCCTTTTCGGGGTCCTTCTCGGTGTTTATCTTTTCGGTAACGGCGGCAATCAGTTTTTCCTTCATCTCGGAGGCGGCGAGTTTGGTAAAGGTAACCGCAAGCACTTCGTTTATGTCCGCCTTGCCGTCTAAAATCAGGCGGATGAGCCGCTGAATCATGACGTATGTCTTGCCGCTCCCGGCGGACGCAGAGACGAGAATGTCCCCTTTATCGTGCATTATCGCGGCATTCTGCTCGGGCGTGTTGTCTATTTTCTTGTCTTTTTCCTTGGCGATGTTATCGGGCATCGTTACCTCCTGCGGCCTCGGCCACCGTGTGTTTGTTCACGCCTTTTTCCTTCCTCTCGGGGTCGCCCGCCTCAAAGGGGCAGGCCGCGCTGTAATAGCAGTAGCGGCAATTTCCGAAATAGGGCGACGGGGCGACGACGCCTTCGGCAATTTCCGAAGCGCCCTTTTCGGACACGAGTATGGCGTATCTGAGGTAGGCGCGGAAGGTCTCCTCGTCGAGGAAGGACGCCCCGCCTTCAACCTTGCCGTCGGCCGTTTTTATCTTTGTGCCCAGAACATCGCTCTTTGCCCTTGCCACCGCGCCGCGGTCGGCGGCTTCTACGGCGGCTACGTCCGCAGCCGTCTTTCCGCTCATGGAATAGACAAACTCTCCCTTTTCGGCAAACCTGTCGGTTACGGGAAAGTAGTAGGCACCGCCAGGTTTGTCGTCCTTGCCCAAAAAGGCGTTCATGTACAGGTACAGTTGCAGTTTGTTGCCCGTGTAAAATTTTTCATCCTCGGCGCTTATGCTGCCCGTCTTGTAATCTATTATCCTCACGTAATCGCCGCACCTGTCCACGCGGTCTATCTTGCCGTTTATCTTCTTTACGCCGTAAGGCGTTTTTATCTTTATGGGCGGGTACTTGGCGTTGTCCCGGAAAGCCGCTTCTACGGCTTCGGGCCTGAACCCGCCGTTTTTGAGCTGGCGGAATATCTCTTTGGCAACGCGCACGGCCTCGTGGCGGACGAGGGCGAAGGACGCGGCGTTTCTGTCCTCGTCGAGAAAGCGGAAAAAGCGGAATTCCGAAAGCCTTGCGGCGAATATCCGCCCGATCTCGGCTTCGGTAAACGAGTCGTCGCCGCTGTCCAGCCTGTCGGCGTACTTGCCCGTAAGCAGGGTTACGTAATCTTCGAGCACGGCGTGCAGCAGGTTGCCGTAGTCCAGCCCGCAGGCGTCGGCGTCCCTGTCCTGCTCGGCTTTCAGCCCGTACTTCATAAAGCAGGCGGAAGGGCATGCGAAGTAAGATTCGAGTATGCTCGCGCTGAGCGCGTCGCCCTTGAAAACCAGCGCGCCGTTTTCGGGCAGAAGTTCGGCAGAGGTTCCCCCGCCTATCTTCAAAAGTTCCTCGGCGGCGGCCGCGTCCCCCGGCGAAACCTCGCGCAAAGCCGCGAAAAAGGCGGCTTCTTTGGAAAAGTCGTTCCTTATCCCGTCGCGGAATTCGCCCGCCGCCTCGATGAACCGTTGTGCCCCGGGACGCGCGGCGGAAAAGCGTAGCGCGCTTAATGAACGGGCAAAACCCTCGGCATTTTCGGCACGCGCAAGCAGTGAACTTTCGGTTTCAACCCTCAGCGGCGCGCCGTTTGCCGAGAACATGGCCCGCATGAATTCGAAGATTCTGCCCTTGGAAAGGGCGTGCCCGTCGGCGCCCGCCGCCGAACGGGAGAGGTACAGCCTGTCTGTAAAACTGATGAGGGCCGCGCCCACGTTTTCGCGTTCGCGCTTGTTTACGGCCTTTATCTTGGGGTCTACGAACAGATTGAACCGTTCGAGGCGGGAGAGGTCCCTGTCGTTTAGCAGGGCGGTGTCGCTCCTCGTGAACGGCACGTCGCCGTTAAGCCCCGCCGCAAACAGCAGTTTGTGGCCGAGGTATTTGCATTCTTTGTAATCTCCCACGTACACCGCGTCCGAAAGTTGGGGCACGGTGGACACTTCTGTCGCGGCGAGTCCCGCGAGGAATATGTTTTTGTAATCGGCGGCGGAAAGCGGGCGGTCGCCCATCACTTCGGTAACCGATTGCAGCAGAGTTTTCAGTTTTCCCAAGGCCTGCTCGGTGAACGCCGCTTCTGAAAAAGCCCCTATTTCGCGCAATTTCCGCGCATTTTCCAAGCAGGACTCCTCGGCGCGTATCGCCTCTGTCAGCGCGTTTATCCTGTCCGAAAACCCCGCCGCGCTGTTGGCTTTGAGCCTCAGGGCGAGCATGCGCCGCCGCTCGGTTTCAAACAGTTCGTAGTCGGCGCCGTAGCATTCAAAGCCGCCGTCGCAGGGTTTAAGCCCCTCTCTCAGCGCGCGGGCGGTTACCGAATTGTCCACGACAAACCGCTCGAACCTGTCGGCCGCGTCGCGGTCGGGCATGAAGTAGGGATTCTTTTCTATGGAAACGGCGGTTTCGGGGGTGAAACCCGTCTTTTCGGCCTCTAAAAACGTGGCGGCGAGCCGCGCGAGCGGGTGGGCGGAGAGCGGCCGCGTGTCGTCTATGTAGCAAGGTATGCCGTAGCGCGCGAATATCTTTGTGATGACGGGAGAATAGGCCGCGGCGTCGCCCACGGCAACGGCTATTTCGCGGTAGCGCATTCCTCCAACCACTTCCCGCCGTATGACCGAAGCGATGTGGTCAACCTCTTCCTCGGGGTCGGCGGCCTCGTACAGAAAGACCTTGTCCGTCTGGACGGGCGGTTCGGAAAATGCCGTCGGATCAAACAGCCTGTCGGCGATAACCCTGCCCGCTTGGCACAGCGACGAGGGGGCGGTTTCTGCCGAAAAGTCCCCTATTTCGCGCATTAACAGCGTTTTTAACTCGTTGGTGTAGAGTTCTTCGTTGTCTCCCGCAAGCGTGATTACGGTGAGCTGTTCGGCCTTTTTGTCGAGTGCGGAAACTATGTCCAGCCCCTGTCTCGTGAGCGAGGCAAAACCGACGAGCATGGCCGAACACCCTTCCTCCATCTCCCCGACGAGCGCGGGCATCAATGAGAGGAAGGAGTTGGAGTCGTACACACCCGCTTCTTTTATGTACTCCTCGTAACGGGCAAAGACGTTGAGGATGTCCCCGAGTTTCTTGCCGAGCGTGGCGTCGTCCACGGTGGAGGCGAGTTCGGCGGGGCCTACCTTGGCGCTCTTGAGTTGGGCGATCAACTCGTACAGCGTCTGGGACGTTCCCGGGTAATACGCGCTCCTTGAAAAACAGCCCAGCGAATCGCCGAGGTCGGCGAGTATCTTCCTGACCGCCATGACCGAGGATTGCTTGTCGAGAACAACGGCTTCTTCCCGCTTGCGCGAACGGATGAAACGGCTGAACGACGAGACTATGACGTTGAAGGTTCCGCCCGAAGAGCGCGCTATCGCGCTTTCGAGACTCATGGTCAGTTTATCCTCGGTAAAGGCGTAAAGTTTTTTGGCAGGGTTCTTGTCGAACGCCGCAGCCACGCGGGCGGCCTCGGCTATCACGTCGGCGTACGTCCTGCAGAGTATCAGTTTCATGATAACATTATATCACACGCCCCGCAGGTTTTCAATTGTTTTCGGGTGTTTTGCCGTTTTGGGTTCGTTTGGTAAGTTTAGGTTGGTTTCGGGTTGTTTTAGTTGTTTCGGTTAGTTTACGTGGGACTTTCGGTCGGAATCGGGCGTTCCCGCTCCGTTTCGGTTTTTTCCTGCCTTTCGGCTTGTTTGGGGCTTTTGAGATTTTTTGGGCAAAAACTATTCCATTTTAAGAGAATGTATGGTATAATATTGAGATACGGGGCCGAATCAAACGGCCGCCGTTATACGGGGCTGCACTAAGCGGCCGCCGTTTTTCCAAGGAGCCTGACATGAACAAGATTTTCAAAAAATGCTGCCTTGCTCTCGCGTGCCTGCTGCTTGCGGGCTGCGGCACCGGCCAACAGCAAAAGACTTACACTCCCACCTTTCACAACTGGCGGCACGGCGACGCCGCGTTCAAAGAAACCTGCACTTACTCCGTTACCTACAAGCCCTTTGCGGATGCGGAACATGCCAACAAGTCGATAACGGTGGAATATTACCCGGAGTCCGCCCTCACGGTAACCGTGGAGACGGTTTCGGGCGAGGCCGAGCACAACGCCGATTACAAACTGACGGCGGTTTACGCCCTCAACGGGAAATACAAACTTACGTCGGGCGCCAAGACGCTGGAATTTGAGGACAGAGTAACCAACACCGTCTGGTTTTGTGTGAAAAGCGGGGTTTTTGCGCCCGTGCGCTCCGAACAGCACGCCGTCAGCACCGTGCCCACGGGGGCCAATCCGTCCGATCCCGCAACGGCGTTTGCAACGCTCGACTACCACTATTCCATAGATTACAGCGACGACGAGGCGAGCAGCGAATTTGTTCTTGACGACAAGAGCGACGCCGCTTACTTCAACCTTGCGGACGGCGAAAAGAAGACCGCCGACCTCGGCAACAACTTTGTGGATATCAACATGCTGTTCTTCTTCCCGCGGGCGCTCGAACAGGAGGCCGCCGTCTCCTATTCATTCACCACAATCGACGTTCTCGGCGGAACCGTCTCCCACAACATGGCGGTGGCGGGGCAGTCTCTCGATGCGGTAGGCCTTAAAAACGTAGTATTGACGCCGTCGTCGGTTGGTTATTTAGGCAGCGCCGAAATCAAGGACGGGGAACCGACGGGCGACTACGTTCTGTCCGCCAACGCCCTCACGCTCAACGTGGGGCTTAACGAAACTTACAACGGTTCGCCCATAACCTGCACCTACATCGCAAACAAAAATTATTACAACTACATGAGCAGGATGGAAACCGCCCTCCCCTTCTCCATAGGTTCGCTCGTATACGACCTTGCGAGGGTGGAACTTTCCTGACGGAATTCCAAGGCCCGGCGACAATGCGCCGCGGGAAAATCCGCGGGCATAACGGCCGCAGGGAAGACGCCGTGCGGCAAAACCGAACGGCACGACGGGCACGATACGCGGCAAAACCGAACGGCACGATGGCATTGTGTGCGGCACCGACAAAGAAGCCGAAAACCCCGTTTTTGTGCGATTTAGGGCACTTTTGAGGTTTTGGCGCAACACGCAGACAAGGACAAACGCGGGTCTTTCGCGGCGGAAAACTCGGCCGCCAACCCGACGGATACTCGAGAAAACAGGGGCTTTGCGGGGCGGAAACATAACGCTTACGAAAGACAAAACGCTTACCCCGAAACACAGAACGATAACCGATTTTTACAGGAGACGGCATGGTATATCTTGTAAACGTGCTGGCGGTGATAATAGCCGCCGCCGCGCTCAATTACGCGATATTCAAACGTTCGCTGATGGCGACCGTCGTCGAAGCCGTGCTCAAACTCACTCCCTTCAAGCGGCGTTATTCGCTCAAACGGCTGGAGAAATTAAAGCGCAAGGGAAGAAGAGAAAAGATTCCCAAATACTGCCAAAAGACGGCGTTCGGCAGCATGAAGGTGCTGATATTCGGCGGCAAGCGCACGCGGCGCGACAGGCTGGTCATCTACCTGCACGGCGGCGCTTACATGAACCGCCCGCTCGCTTTCCACTGGAAATTCTTCCGCAAACTCGCGAGAAAATGCAGCGTGCCCGTCGTGGTGCCCCTCTACCCCATCGCGCCCGAAGGCTGCCTTGCCGACGCGCACAGGCTGGTCGGCAAACTGTACATTGCCATAAAAAAGCGTTTTTCGGGCAAAATCGTGCTGATGGGCGATTCGGCGGGCGGCGGGCTGGCGGCCGCCGTCTGCATGAGGCTTAAAAAATTCCGCATAACCCTGCCCGACAAACTCATCCTCCTCTCCCCTTGGCTAAAGGTGGAAAAATTCGGACCCGAACTTAAAAAACGCGCCCGCATAGACCCCGTGCTCGATCCAAAGCAACTTTACGGAATCGCCGTCTGCTGGGCGAGGGGCATCGACACGGACAGCCCGTGGATTTCGCCCGTGAACGGCGACCCTTCGGCCATGGACGGCTGCCTCATCTTCGTCGGCACGCGGGAAATTTTCTTTGCGGGTGTGGTGGAATTTTACAGAAAAATCCGCATGTGCGGCTACACGGCTACGCTGCACGTCGGCAAGGGGCTTAACCACGTTTACCCGCTCTACCCTGTGCCCGAAGCGCGCAAGGCGTTTGCCATAATAAAAAAGGCCGTGCTCACCTGCTGACGGTCGGTTGAAAGCATGCGTGACGATGAAGCCGCGCGGTTTGAGACGGCTGTGCCGTGTAGATTTTCGGCTCTACGAACGGCCGCGCGGTGCTGGCACGACATATATAATATGATAAACAGTTTATGATGATTACCCCCGTGAATCGTGCGATTCACGGGGGTAATTGCATTTTGGACGGGTTGTCCGCGTTTATCTCGGCTGCCGACTGCACACCGAACGGCGCACCTGACGGCCGACAACGGACAAAGGTGGGCGTTGCGGGCAGCGTGGTTGGCGGCCGACACGCCGATAATAGCGGCGTTGCGTTCCTATCCGAAAGCGCATGCGGCACTTACGCGGCAACCCGCACGAAGTCAGCAGACGGTGTTTTCGAGGTGAAGGTACACTTCACCCTGCTTGGATTTGCAAAGCGGGCATTCCTTCCACGCTTCCTCAGCCGTCGCCTCGTAGCCGCAGTGGCTGCACTTCCACACGACGGGCGCGTCCTTCTTGTACAGGGTGCCGCTCTCAAACTGCTCGGCAAGTTCGGTGAATATCTTGCGGTGCGTAACCTCGGTGCCCGCGATCATGCGGAAGAGACGGGCGACGTCGGCAAAGCCTTCTTCACGGGCAATCCTCTCGAACTCGGGATAGACCACTTCGGCCTCGCGCCGCTCGTCCTCGGCGGCAAGGCGCAGGTTTTCGCCAAGGTCCCACTTTTCGGTAAACGGGTAGCCCGCCGTGTATTCCACGTTGGCAATCGCCGTGTCGCTGGCCTGCTGCATTGCCGTGTAAAGCATACGCGCGTGGTTGAATTCGTTGTAGACTATCTTGTCGATTATCTCCGCAAGTACGCCGTAACCGTTTATCCTTGCGCCGTACTCGATGAACTCGTAGCGCGTGCGCGCCTGGCACTCGCCCGAAAACGCCTTGGCGAGATTGACAAATGTTTTGCTCGATTTAAGTTCCATAATAAAAACCTCCGCGCATATTATTGACATGGCGGAGGCATTTTATTCCGATGACGAGTTGTTTGTCTGTAAAGGCTCTTTCAAAGCGGCGGCAGGCCGGCGGAAAAACGGAAAATGTGCCGTTTTTGTGAGAAAAAGGGCACTTTTTGCGGGTTGTCGTCGTGAACGGTGCTTTTTATCGTCCCGTCGGTCGTTTTTACCCGAAATGTGCCGTTTTTGTGAGAAAAAGGCCGCTATTTCTTTCCGTACAGTTTGCGGCGGACACGGGGCAGCGCGTCCTTTGCGGAGCCGAGGTCCTTGTCCCTGTTGCGGAAATCGTGGCGGTCGCAAAACCATTTGAGTTCGGATTGCAGCGCGTCGAACCCGTCGTTTTCTATCGCGGCGAGCGTTTTGAGATATTCCTTCGTTTTGGACCCCGCGTAAGACGAATTTTTGAGAAGTTCGGCGTAGTGACCGAGGCAGAAGCCCTTTCCATAGCCGAGAAGATCGCGGAAATCTTCCTCCGAAAGGTAAAGTTCGGCCACCGTCTTGTAATAACGCTGCATGTGGTCCTCCACGGTGTCGCAGATGACGCAGGTCGAGGACGAGGCGAGGATATCCGCGCCGAGTTTGCTCGCCGCGCGGAATGACGAAGGCTCTTTGAGTTTTTCCTTCAGCACGTTCATGCGCGTGTAGGTCTGCAGGGCGAGGGCGAGTTTGCTCTGCCCCTCGAACAGCATGTCGAAATGCTCCTTGCAAAAACCTTTTTCATTTACTTTGTACCTGACGTCAACTACCATTACCGCCTCGCCGAGGTACTGCTCGACAACGTTCTTTTCCACAATCGAACGTATCTCGCACAGCGGGCATTCGCCGCCTATCTTGGCAAACTCCTGCAAAATCAGGGCGGTGCTTATGTGATATCTCATCTTGCTCTCCTCGTTTTTTGTGAGAAAAAGGCCGCTTTTTATTTCGGGACAAGAGGCGTTTTTGTGAGAAAAAGGCCGCTTTTGTGGCGGAAAAATTGTGGTTTTTACCCAAAATGTGCCGTTTTTGTGCGTTTTAGGTGGTTTTTCTCCGCCGCCCGAAACCAAAACCCGAGAACCGGCTTTTACGGCGGGCTTTACTCAAACCTAAAGCCACGGCGTAAACTGCGGTTGACTTTGGATTAAACGCGGGGCAAACCGTGAACTCCGGCGTTAAAACGCGGCGCAGATTGCCGTTATTGCTCCGCCCACGGCGGCGCCCGTAACGAACATTACGGCAACGACGGCAAGCGCGGTGAGAATGCCACCCTTGTGTTTGAACAGCAGCGCAAGCCCCACGCCCGCGTTGGCGATGAGTCCCGCCGCAAGACCGCCGAAGGTCAGGCTGCCCGTGCGGTACACGCCGACGAGCAGGACGGACGCCCCGCAGTTGGGAATAAGCCCGACGAGGGCGCAGACGACGGGCTGCAGGTAGCCCGCGCCCGAGAGGAAGGCGTTGAACTTGTCCTCTCCGACGAGATAGATTACCGTTCTCAACAAAAAATTCACAACGAGCACGAACGCCGCCGTCTTGAGACAGTGGAGCAGCGGGTGGACGAAGTAGGCGTGAAACGCGCTTTCATCCTTGCCGTGCGTGTGGTGGCAGGTTTCAAACTCGGATTCGGCGGACACGGGTTCC
>CANQUN010000025.1 GCA_947627065.1 uncultured Clostridia bacterium | reverse complement strand
TTTGAGCGGGGCGACTTCACGGGCAAATGTAGCGGGGTCGAGAACGGACGCGGCAACCTGATAATAGATTCGCTCGCTCCCTTTCTCGGCTACAAAATCCACCTCGGTCTCGCTGACCTTACCTATCATCACGCGATAGCTCCGCCGCAAAAGTTCGAGATATACGACATTTTCAAGCGCAAAGCCGATATTGCTTCGGTTTTCACCGAACAGCACCTGACGGAAGCCTAAATCGACGAGATAGTATTTCTCAAGCGACTTCAAAAGTTGTTTGCCCCGCACGTCGTAGCGTTCGGTCTTGTAGAGGATAAACGCCTCCATGAGCGCTTCCACATATCCGCCTACCGTGGCTGCGGTCGCCGAACGGCCGTAAGAGGTAAGACTGTCCGCAATCTTCTTGACGGACACGATGTTCCCGACGTTGTCAAATAGGAACCGTACGACCGACTGCAGCAGCGTTACGTCCGAGATTTTCTTGCGCTGCACAACGTCTTTGAGAAGCACGGTGTTAAAGATACCTTCTATATATTCGCGGCGGGAAACTTCGTCTTTGAGTTGAACGGCATAAGGGAGACCGCCGTTTTGGAGATATGCTGCAAACGCCGTGCGTCTGTCTCCGCCGACAAGCGAATGATATTCTGCAAAAGAAAAAGGTAAAACCTGAATCTCAATATATCTTCCCGAGAGGAGGGTGGCGAGTTCGCCCGAGAGCATCCGCGCATTGGAACCCGTGATGTACAGATCGACGTTCTTTCTCACAAACAGAGAATCCACGGCTTTCTGAAAGTCGGGCACTTCCTGAATCTCGTCTAAAAAGACGTAGTTCATCTCATCGGGCACGAGCCGCTCCAAAATATGTTGGTGCAGTTTTCGGTAATCGAGCAGGGGCTGGTTTTCAAGCAGTTCAAAACTAACCGAAATAATGTTCCGTTCGGGCACTCCTTGAGAGATAAGATGTTCACGAAAAAGTTCGAGAAGTGTGGATTTTCCCGAACGGCGCACCCCCGTAACAACCTTGATGACTTGCGTATCTTTGAGGGCTATCAATCTGTCGAGATATTGCTTTCTTGCTACCATGTCGTTCACCTCATAAAAAGTATACGGCAAAAAAACAAAAAAGTCAAGAGTTTTTGCAGTGGACTATAAAAACTTTATAAAAAACCAAAGTTTTTGCAGTAGACTATAAAAACTTTGCAAAATCGGGGTTTTGTATAGCACAGGCGCACAAAACCCTCAAAGTTGATCGTTTTGTATAGTACAGACGCACAAAACCCGCGAAGTCAACGGTTTTGTATAGTGAAGAAACACAAAATTTGTAAAAACCAACCGACAAGGAGGCATAAAAGATGAAAATTTTGGTAACAGGCGGTGCGGGATACATAGGTTCGCACACCGTCGTGGAACTTCTCGGCAAGGGTTACGAGGTAGTCGTAATGGACAATCTCTCCAATTCGGACGAGAAAGTCATCGGCCGCATCGAGACCATAACGGGCAAGAAGGTAACGTTCTGCAAAGCGGACGTCCGCGACAAGGCAGCCCTCGGCGAAGTGTTTTCCAAGCACCATATCGACTGGGTCATTCACTTTGCGGGGCTTAAGGCCGTTGGCGAAAGCGTGGAAAAGCCGCTTGAATATTACGACAACAACATCGGCAGCACGCTCGCCCTGCTCGAGGTGATGAAAAAGCACGGCTGCAAGAAAATCGTCTTTTCATCTTCCGCAACCGTATACGGCACACCCGAGCGCCTTCCTCTCGATGAAGAATGCCGCGTAGGCGGTACGACCAACCCTTACGGAACGAGCAAGTACATGCAAGAACTGATATTAAAGGACATATACGCCGCCGACCCCGAATGGACGGTGGTACTCCTGCGTTACTTCAATCCCGTGGGCGCACATGAAAGCGGCCTTATCGGCGAGGACCCCAAGGGCATTCCCAACAACCTTACGCCCTACGTCGCAAAGGTTGCCATCGGTGCGCTCAAGGAAGTGGGCGTTTTCGGAAACGACTATCCCACGCCCGACGGAACGGGTGTGAGGGACTACATCCACGTCGTAGACCTTGCAAAAGGACACGTCGCCGCGCTCGAAAAACTCGGCAAGGCGGGACTTTACGTCTACAACCTCGGCACGGGCAAGGGTTACAGCGTGCTCGACGTGATACACGCCTTTGAAAAGGCCTGCGGCCACCCGCTGCCTTACGTCATCAAGCCGAGGCGCGCGGGAGATATTGCCGCGTGCTACGCCGACCCCCAAAAGGCAGAACGTGAACTTGGCTGGCGTGCCGAACACGGCATAGACGACATGTGCGATTCCTCTTGGAATTGGCAAAAGAAAAACCCCAACGGTTACCGCTCTTAAAACAACATTATCCGACTGTTTTCATATTATTCCCTCCATGGCATCGCTTGCGGAACAATTTCCGCAAGCGATGCCATAGATAGTGAAAAAACAATTCCGGGATACTATTATTTTTAAGGTCAATGACCATCTTTACATTAAGTCGCTTGCAAAAGTCTGCCGCAAGCGACATCTTAAACCGCAAGCAACGAGGAATTTATGAAAGATTACACGGCATTGGGAATCGAACTCGGTTCCACTCGTATCAAGGCTGTTTTGACAGACGGCAAAGCAAATGTACTCGCTTTGGGAAGCAGTGAGTGGCAAAACGATTATGTCGATGGGTATTGGACATATTCCGAACAGGATATTTGGCGTTCTTTGCAAGCGTGTATTGCAAGTTTGTCTCATAATTACATGTCCGAATACGGCACACCTCTCACGAGGGTGGATTTTATCGGCATTTCCGCTATGATGCATGGGTATATCGCACTGAATAAAAGGGGCGAATTGCTCGTGCCTTTTCGCACTTGGCGAAACACGAATACCGGTACGGCGGCAGCGGAACTTACGCAACTGTTTGACTTCAACATACCCATGCGCTGGAGCGTCGCACACTTCTATGGTGCGGCACGTAACAAAGAACCCCACGTAGGGGATATTGATTACCTGACCACGCTTGCGGGTTACGTTCATTATAAACTCACGGGCAAAAAAGTCTTGGGTATCGGCGACGCTTCCGGCATGTTCCCCTGCGACGGCAAAGGTTTCAGAAAGGATCTGCTTTCAAAATTCAATGATCTGCTTGCGTCGAAGGGAGTAAATTTACCCTTCGAAACTATTTTGCCCAAGGTGTTGCTTGCGGCTGAGGAAGCGGGGACGCTTACACAGGCGGGCGCGCGCCTTCTCGACCCAACAGGTTCATTGCAGGCGGGTGCGGTACTTTGCCCGCCGGAGGGGGACGCCGCAACGGGAATGGTGGCAACAAACAGCATAGCGCCTTGTACCGCTAACGTATCCGCAGGCACAAGCGCATTTCTCATGGCAGTTCTTAATAAACCTCTTGAACATCTGCACGGAGAGATAGATATAGTTTCCACTCCCTGCGGGAATCCCGTGGCAATGGTTCATGTAAACAATTTCACCAACGAGTTCAATGCTTGGCGGGATCTTTTCTCGGAAGTGGCGCAACTCACGGGCGGCAGCACAGACGAATTGATGCCGAAACTGTTTGAAAAGTCATTGCAAAGCGATAGGGATGTCGGCGGACTCATGGGCTACAACTTTCTTTCGGGAGAACCTATTGTCGGTTTGGAGAGGGGAGAGCCGATCGTCATCCGCAGCGCAGAGGGCAAATTCAATCTTGCCAACTTCATGCAAATGCAGATATATTCCGCCCTCGGCGCTCTTGCAATCGGCGCGCGGATACTTTACGATGAGGGGATTGTCGTAAACGAAGTTTGCGCACACGGAGGATTTTTCAAAACCGAGTTTGTCGGTCAACAGGCAATGTCCGCGGCGTTGAACGCGCCCGTTACCGTGATGAAAAACGCAGGAGAGGGCGGCGCATGGGGCATGGCGCTCTTGGCGCTGTACCTAAACAAAAAACAAACGCTCCAAAGTTTTTTGCAGGGCATATTTGCAAAAACGGAAATGTCTACGCTGACAGCCTCAAAATGCGAGAAAGACAAATTCAATAAGTTTCTGGAAAGATATAAAAAAAGTTTAGAGGTCGCAAAAGCGGCCGCAGAAGGTGAAACATGTTAGAAGAACTCAAAAAGCAGGTATATGAGCAAAACCTTGCATTGGTTCGGCACGGATTGGTCGTTCTCACTTGGGGAAACGTGAGCGGCATAGACCCCGGGAGGGGGCTTGTCGTAATAAAGCCGAGCGGTGTTCCGTATGAGGACATGAAGCCCTCCGATCTTGTCGTGGTGGACTTGGAAGGCAAAGTTGTCGAAGGTGCGTTGCGCCCTTCTTCCGATACGCCCACGCATCTGGAATTGTACAAAGCATTTTCGGGTATCGGCGGCGTGGTGCATACGCATTCTGCATATTCCGTGGCGTTTGCACAGGCAGGCAAGGCAATCAAAGCCTACGGGACCACGCACGCAGACGCCTTTTACGGAGACATTCCTTGTACCCGCTCCCTTACGAGGGAAGAGATCGAAGGGGACTACGAGAAGAACACGGGCAAAGTGATCGTCGAAACAGTCAAAGACGCAGACGCAATCCCCGCAATTCTCGTAAAGAATCACGGTCCGTTTGTATGGGGTAAAACGGTAAGCCAAGCCGTGGAAAATGCCGTAACTTTGGAAGAAGTTGCACGCATGGCCGTATTCACGGAAATGCTCGATCCGCACACGCCGAGGGCCTTGCAATATTTATTGGACAAGCATTATTTCCGTAAACACGGAAAGGACGCCTATTACGGGCAGGAGAATAAAAAATGAAAGAGAAAATCGTATATTGGATCACGGGTTCGCAAACGCTCTACGGAGACGACGTGCTTCAACATGTCGCCAAACACTCCGAAGAAATGGTGCGATACATAACCGACCGCATGCCCGTTACCGTCAAATATCTCACCACTTGCAAAAATTCCGACGAGGCGGAGGCTGCGGTAAAGCAAATAAACAACGACGACGACTGTATAGGAGTTATAACGTGGTGCCACACCTTCTCGCCTGCAAAGATGTGGATACGCGGTTTGCGCAAACTGCAAAAGCCGCTGTGCCACTTTGCAACCCAGTACAACAAAGAACTTCCGTATTCCTCTATCGATATGGATTTTATGAATGAAAACCAATCTGCCCACGGCGATAGAGAATTTGCATATATTCTGGCGCGGCTCCGCCTTCCGCACAAGGTCGTCGTCGGTCATTACACAGACGAGCGCGCACTGCGCGTGCTTTACGATTGGTGCATTGCCGCTGCGGGCTACGCCTTTTCCGAAAAGGTAAAGGTTTGCAGGTTCTCCGACAATATGCGAGACGTCGCCGTAACCGAGGGAGATAAAGTAGAGGCTCATATCAAATTCGGCTGGCAAGTGGATTACTATCCCATTGCCGAACTTGTGGATTACATAGGTCGGACGACAGACGGGCAAATCGACGAGTTGATGAAAGAATATGCTAAAAAGTACGATATGTGCACGGATAATATCGGGGCGGTCCGCGAGCAAGCCAAATATGAAATCGCGATAGAGCGGTTTTTGAAAGAGAACGGCGGCTACATAGGATTCGTGGATCATTTCGGCACGCTTAACGGACTAAGGCAGTTGCCCGGGCTTGCCGTGCAGGACTTGCAGGCAAAGAGCTACGGCTTCGGCCCCGAAGGCGATTGGAAAATCTCCGCGCTCGGTGCGGTCATGTGTTACATGGCGGGGCAGAAGTGTACTGGGCTTATGGAGGATTACACTTACGATCTCACACGGGGTACCGTTTTAGGAGCGCACATGCTGGAGGTCTCTCCGCAATTTGCAAAAGACAAACCGAGGATAGAAGTACATCCTCTGTCTATCGGCGGGAAAGAGGACCCTGCGCGGCTTGTGTTCGAGGGTATCGCTTCGCCCGAGGCAATCGCCGTGTCCATGGTCGATATGGGCAATGGAATGAGATTGATCATCCAACAGATAGAACTCGTTCCATATCCCAAAAAAATGCCGAATTTGCCCGTGGGGAGTTTGATGTGGAAATATAAAAGCGGTTTTGACGACGGCGTTGCCGCCTGGCTCTATGCGGGCGGCGCACATCACACGGTAGTGTCGTCGGTAGTTACCCTCGGCCAGATGCTCGACATTGCTTCCATGTGGAATATAGAAACCGTTGTGTTGAATGAAAAAACGGACCTGCGAGAATTAAACGGACAATTGGCGTTAAACGATAATATTCAAAGCAAATGAAGGAGGAATTTGAAAAAGTGTACAACGGTAGGAATATCGAATTTTTTACGATTGGCAACGAAAATATCGAAGTTGTTATTTCTAACCTCGGAGCGGCAATCGAACAATTGCGCGTTAAAATGCCGGACGGCTCATGGCGGGACATCTGTCTGATATATAGGTGGCCGACGGACCGGTTGGCGGGCACAACGTACAGCGGCGCGGTGATAGGCAGGGTTGCCAACCGCATTGCGGGCGGAAGTTTCACCCTCGGCGGCAGAACTTACGCCCTCACAAAAAACGACGGTAACAACACACTCCACGGCGGCACGGAGGGCTTCGACCGCCGTTTTTTTGATGTTGTCGAAGGGGACGGAAGGCTTGCGCTGACCCTTACCAGCAAGGACGGCGACCAGGGTTTTCCCGGTGAGTTGAACCTGCGTGCGGAATACTCCCTGCAGGGCGCCTCTCTCACCGTCCGCTTCTTTGCAAAGAGCAGCGCGGACACCGTGTGGGCGCCAACGCTTCACCCGTATTTCAGGCTGGGCGACGAAGATACCGTTGACCAGACCTATCTTCAAATCTACGCCGACGCCTACACGCCCATGAACGGGCAGATACCCACGGGTGAGATACGCCCCGTGGACGGTACGCCCTTCGATTTCAGAACGCCCAAGAGAATCGGACAAGACATCGCCGACGCGGCGCTTGCCGAAACAAACGGCTACGACCACAACTTTGTCTTAAACGGCAGCCACGCCGCCACCGCTTACAATAAAAGCAGCGGCGTAACGCTCGACGTTTACACGGACATGCCGGGGCTGCATTTCTACTCGGGCAACTTCCTCTCGGGCTTCACGGGCACGCACGACCTGCGCCCGCGGGAAGGGTTCGCCCTCGAGCCGCAGTTCTTCCCGAACGCGGTAAACACACCAGCCTTTGCCCGGCCCATATTGCCAAAAGGCGTTATACTATCTCATTTTATCCGTTATGAGTTCGCCGCCGCGGCAAAAAATCCCCGCTGACCCGCCCGCATGGAGAAAAAATCCGAAAAATTCATAAAATAGTTTTACAAACGGGGGTGTTTTCAAACGGAAAAGGGGTTGAAGTAAAGATTCTTTAATGTTATAATAAATTCGGTGAAATGGGGTAGGGGGAAGTGCTCCTTCGCCCTCAAAATATGTTTTATTACAAACCATTTTGGAGGAAGGAAAGGTGAGCGGCAAATTAGCGTTAAACATCATTCACCGCCCTGAACTCTCGCCCGAATATGCCGAGCGTGCGCTCGGAGGAAAGCGGGACGTCAGGGATGAATCGCTGGATATTTTTCTTTTCCAGCAGGAAAGCGCGCACGAGCAGGGTCTGAAAACCACCATTCAGATCACTTATGCGTCGCTGTTTTCAGATAAGATTGTAGAGATAGCCAAACAGCACCATGAAAAGTACGGTGATGAGATAGGGTTATCTCTTTTAGGGCTTCCTTGCAAGCAGTTCAAAGAGAAGTATAAAACAGAAGATTTTTGCATCTGGATGTTCGACGAGGAGACGAAGAAGGAGATCGTAGACGATTGCTTCGGGCTGTTCCATGAAAAATTCGGATTCTATCCCGAATCCACGGGCAGTTATTTCCTCGACGCGTTCACCATCAATTATATAAAGGCAAAGTACCCGTCGGTAAAGTGCGCCGTCGCCACCTGTTGGGAAGAAGGCCCCAAGGCCTACCACACCTGCAACAACTCGTGGTACACCTTCATGGACGGCGGCCCGTGGAACCCGTGGATTCCCTCAAAGGTAAATTCCCATTGTCCCGCGGAAAGCGAGGAGGACGACAGCGGAATCGTTGCGATTCCGCACCTTTCCAGAGATTTAATGGCGTGCTTTGACGGCAACGGCTCCAACTTCGGCACCCACCCGCAAAACGTGCTGCGCGGCATGATCTATTACGAGGACGAAAAGGGTACGGAATATCCTTATTTATACAACCTCATCGACCAATACCGCCACCTCGCCAAGTACAACGACGGGTTCTGTTACAACATGATGTTCGTCGGTCCGGGCTGGCTGAACAAGGCGGGCAGGTGGGAATCTCCTTACGAACGTCTTGCCAAGTCGTACAAGGACGTGATGAAGTATTACGGCAGGCTCAAAAAAGAGGGCAAGTGCGTAGATATGACCATGAGCGAACTTGCCGACTACTACCGCAGCACCCACCGTTACCACGACCCCGAAAGCGCGCTCTGGAAGGACATTCTTTACGGAAGCGACAAAGAATATTTCTGGTATGCCGACTGGCGCATGCGCTGCTGTCTTGATTTCAACCAAGGCGGCGCCATGATAGATCTCCGCCCGTATGTGGCCCGAATCCCACAAAAAACGGGCATCGGCACGGACAACGTGTACGACGCGAGTTATCCTTATCTCATTCAGGCAAACTACCGCGCGGGGTATTTCACCCACTACGCGGGCGCGGGAACCATAGAGTCCTGCAAGGTTCATTACAAAGGACAAACTGCCGACCTGTGCCTGTGCCGCACCATGGCTTCGTTTGAACGGCGGCCCGACGGCGTTGAGATAAAGACCAATCCCGTCACGGTTTCCCTCGCGGGTCTTGACATAGTCATTCAGTCCACCTTCTTCTTCCCCAACTGCTCGACGGGAATCATCAACATAAAGCGCGAGATTCTCAATGATTTGCACGGCGAAGAAGTAGAACTTGAGGAGTATTTCACGGGCGGTTTCGGCACGACGGAATACCAGCCGGATATGTCAAATATCCGTTTTGAAACTTACACCGACAACGGCGGGAAGAAGGAAAGCAAGAATATGCAGTTTGCCTACAAGGGCAGAAAGATTACGATGGGACACGGCAAGACCAACGGTGCCGTAGCCGTGATTCCGGATATACAGACCAAGGTCGGTCTGCACGGTGAAGAAGCGGATACCTGCTCGGCAGAGGAGGGCATAGCGTTTTCTCCCGTATACCATCTGCGCGTCGGTAAAAATATGAAAGGAGGGGAGTTCAGAACATGGCTCAGTCTGGAAAAGGCAGATTAAATTACAGATGCCCCCGCTGCTTCATGCGGGACATCGACATGGATATGTTTTACGACGAGGAGAAAAAAGAGTATTACTGCATAAGGTGCTGTTTCCGCGGCAGCGAAAAAGAAGTGCTGCGCCTCAACGAACAGTACAAGGAGAAATACGGCAGACTGCGCGAACGCGTCGCAGACTTCGGCGCGGATAACGAACCGCCCAAATTCGTAAAACACAAAGCGGGGGAACAATAATTTATGAGACTCGGAATAGATACTTCTACATATCTCGAAATGGAAGAAGTTCATCACGCAAAATACTTTGACGGGGACAGAGAAGTCGAACCTCTGGACGCTTTCAGGCACAACGGCGTTGACTGCATGAGGATACGCATCTGGAACGACCCGTACGGAGACCGCGGCGAACCTTACCTTGCGGGCACCTGCGACGTGGGCAACTTCATCAAACTTGCCGAGATCGCACAGAAAAAGGGCTACCGCATCATGGCGGACTTCCATTATTCGGACTTCTGGGCGGACCCCGCAAAGCAGGTCGTTCCCAAGGCATGGCGCGGGCTTGACCTCGACGGTCTTGTCGAACACGTCTACTCCTTCACCGCAGAGACGTTGAAGCGGGCGAAGAAAGAGGGGATAGACATAGAGTTCATACAGGTGGGAAACGAGATAACCAACGGCACGCTGTGGCCCTTCGGACACCTGAACGAACAGCCCGACGGCTCCCGCACCAATTACGAAAGCCTCATAAGGCTCCTCAAAGCGGGTATAAAGGCTTGCAGAGAAGTTTATCCCAAGGCGGGCATAATCCTCCACCTCGAGCGCAGTTACGACCAAAAGATTTACAACGAGTTTTACGGCAAGATGCAGGAAGCCGCCGTCGATTACGACATCATCGGAATGTCGTATTATTCCTATTGGCACGGCCCGTTCGAGCAATTTTTCGCAAATGTGGAAAACTGCAAAAAGTTCGGCAAGCGCATAATGGTCGTGGAACTCGGCCGCGCTTTCACCAGCGAGGATTACATCAAGAGCGAGGACAGCGAAGCGCTCATGGTCAACAACGGCACGCATGAGGACAGCGCGTTCAACGCCAAGTATCCCCTGACGGTTGACGGCCAGCGCAGGTTCACTAAAGATTTTCTCGACCTCGCGCAAAAGCACGGCGTCGAACTCGTGTGCTATTGGGAGCCGCTCTGGACGCCTTACGGCGAAAACTGCTGGGCTTCGGACGCGGGCAAGGAGTACATCCACAGCGACAAAAAGTCCAACCGCAACGAATACGCCAACCACTGCCTGTTCGATTACGGCGGACACAAACTCCCCGCCTTTGACGAGTACAGAAACAACCGCGACGCAAAAAGTGCCCTGAATCACGCAAAAACGGCACATTGACCCGACAAAGGCACAACCGCCAAAACTTACGGTCGAAACTCAAAAAGTGGCCTAAATCTCACAAAAAAGGCACATTGACCCAAAAACGGCTCAACCGCCAAAACTTACGGTCAAAACCCAAAAAGTGGCCTAAATCTCACAAAAACGGCACATTGACCCAAAAAACGGCACAACCGCTAAAACTTACTGCCAAAACTCAAAAAGTGGCCTAAATCTCACAAAAGGCACATTTGCCTGAAAAATAATCCAATATGAGGAGGAAATGAAAATGAAAAAGACAATTCTTTCACTCAGTCTTGCGTTCGTGCTCGCGCTGTCCGTAATGGGCGTCGCTTGCGGCGGCGGCAATTCCGATTCTACGGGCGACGGCAACCGCACGTACGACATCACCGTTTGGGTCGGCGAAAGGACCGACGCCCTTACGAGGAATCAGATCGACCGCTTCAACAAGACCAACGAGTGGGGCGTTACCTTCAACGCCACCGTCGAGGTCGTCAGCGAATCCAAGGCCATGGGCAATGCGGAATCCACGCCCGCAACCTGCGCGGACATCTTCTGCGTGGCGCAGGACCAACTCGCACGCGGCGTCCGCACCGAGTTGCTCGCAAAACTCAACAGCGCGTCCGTAGACTTCATTAAAAGCAACAACGACGCCGCCTCCGTTGAAGCCGCCTCTATCGGCGAAACCGTCCGCGCCTTCCCCATGACCTCCGACAACGGCATATTCATGTATTATGACAAGAGAGTAATTCCCGAGGAAGACATCGGCAGCCTTGAAAAGATAATCGAGGACGTCGAAAATTACAGAGACGACCAGAACAGGCGCAGATATTTCTCCATGCCTCTCGCCGATGAGGGCGGCTGGTATTCCGTTCTCTTCTTCTTTGCAACGGGCTGCGACTGCGAATGGACGATTGACGAAAACGGACATTTTATAGATTACAACGACACGTTGAATTCCGACAATGGCGTCATAGCCCTGCGCGGAATGCAGAGACTGCTCAGGAGCACCCAGCACATCGATTCCTCCAAGGCTTCCGACTTCAACGCCGCAACTCCCTCCGCGGTAGTCATCAGCGGTATATGGGATTACAGAACCGCGCAGGAAGCGCTGGGCGACAACCTCGGCGTGGCTCCGCTGCCTTCCTTCACGGTAGACGGACAGTCTTACAAACTCGTTACCTACCTCGGCAGCAAACTCATGTGCGTCAAGCCTCAGCAGGACGCTTACAAGGCCCTTTACCTCCAGAAGCTGGCAATGTTCCTCACGGACGAAGAATGCCAGACAGAACGCTATAGAGAAGTAGGTTGGGGTCCCTCCAACAAAGAGGCCGCAAAAGGCGCTTCTTCTCCCGCACTCGACGTGTTGAAGAACAACGAGACGGTTCCGCAGGGTCAGTATCCCGAAGAATGGTGGACCGAACTCGACGTTCTCGTCGGCAGTTCCAAAACGAGCAACGAATCGATGTTCTCAACCCTTTTGCAAGAATACGAAGCGAAATTGGCAGATATGCGTTCTTAAACAAACGAGGCGTATATGAAAGACAAAAAGCAAAAAATCATAGAGCTTGGCGGGGGAGAGGAAGTTCTCCGCCTGGCTCCCGTGATGACGTTTACCTATTCGGGTAAAAAATACGTTGCCTGTACGCCGGAAGGGCAAACGGGCGACGAGGCCGACCTTCTTATCTGTTACAAGGACAAGGGGGAATACGTGCAGGCCAAAGGGGAACTTGCCGAGGAGTTGTTCTCCGCATTCCGCTCGCGCGTCAAAAACTCGTCGTCGTCCGCCTCGCTCGAGTACCTCAGCCTCAACCGCTTGGGTAAGATTGGCTACAAAACGGTAAAATTCTTCAAAGGAATACCCCGCTGGTTTGCCGAAAAGTTCAAAAAACTCGGCCGCGCCATAGCCTCGTTTGGCGTAAAAATCGCAGAAAACGTCAAGGATATCGGCACCACTTTCAAAAACGGAAGCTGGAAGACGAGGGTAAGTTACCTCGTCATGGGTTTCGGCAACCTCTCGCACGGGCAGTGGCTGAGGGGAATACTGTTTTTGCTGTTTGAAATCATATTCATAGTGTACATGGCGCTGTGGGGCGGAAGTTGGCTTTCCCAACTCGGCTCTCTCGGCACGGTCGCAACCGAAAAAGCAGACGTGTGGATTCCCGAACTCGAAGAATTTCAGGAGCAGGTCATACACGTAGACAACTCCTTCAAGATTCTGCTATACAGCCTCATCACGCTGTTTTTCATCGTCGCGTTCATCTACACGTGGCGGCTCAACGTCAAGCAGTGCAGGATATGCGACGAGATCACCGCAAGCGGCAAAAAGGTAAAATCCACCAAGGACGACCTCAAATCCGTGCTCGACGACCAGTTCCACAAAACCCTGCTGTCCCTGCCCGTGTTCGGCATAGTAATGTTCACCATTCTGCCGATAATCTTCATGATACTCGTGGCGTTTACCAATTACGACAGCAACCACAACGGTTACAGCAACCTCTTCCACTGGGTGGGGCTGGACAACTTCAATTCCATTCTGGATTTCGGGTCGGGTCTGTCCGTCGCCTTCGGCGAGATACTCGCGTGGACGCTCATCTGGGCATTCTTCGCCACTTTCTCCAACTATTTCCTCGGAATGTTCGTCGCCATGATGATAAACAAAAAGGGGATAAAGATAAAGAAATTCTGGCGTACCGTGCTCGTAATGACCATAGCCATTCCGCAGTTCATATCCCTGCTTTACGTGTCCAACCTGTTTGAGGAAAACGGCATAATCAACGCCACGCTCGTGAAGTGGGGCTGGATAAATTCCCCCATACCTTTCTGGGAAAACGGCACGCTTGCCAAAGTGATGGTTATCCTCATCAACATCTGGGTCGGCATACCGTACCTCATGCTGATAACAACGGGCATACTCATGAACATACCCGAGGATCTGTACGAGTCCGCCAAGATAGACGGCGCAAACGGCTTCCAGCAATTTCTTAAGATAACGCTGCCTTACATGCTGTTTGTAACAGGCCCGTATCTCCTTACGAGTTTTGTCAGCAACATCAACAACTTCAACGTCATTTACCTGTTGACGCAGGGCGGCCCGCAGCACCCCGCGTGGGGCAGCGTCGGCGGCTTTGTCGCGGGCGACACCACCATTCTCATAACGTGGCTGTTCGGCATAACCACGGGCGTCAAGGCCGACTACAAGATGGCCTCCGTGATAGGTATACTGATATTCATCGTCGTCTCGGTGCTGTCCTTAATCGTGTTCAGCATAATGCCGTCTACAAAGAGGGAGGATGATTTCTCATGACAGAAGAAAGAGAAGATTTCCTCGATTTCGACATTGTGCCCGAGGATGAAATGGCGGGCGACATAGACATAGAACCCGCACCTTACACCCCGCACGTAAGCGCGGAGGCCACGGTCTCCCGTCGGGAGGCGGCGGAATTTCCCGAAGAAGCGCCCGAAAAGCGCCACATGTCCCAGCGGACCAAAAACAGGATTGTAAACACCGTCATCCACGTCGTTCTCGCCGTCATGTCCTTCGTGTGGATACTCCCGTTTGTGGGCATCGTGCTCGAATCCTTCCGTTGCGAAAGCACGGGGCTTGCGGGCTACATCTTCCCCAAGGTGTGGGGTTTTGACAACTACATCCGCCTGTTTACCGAAACAAAGTTCCCCAAGTGGTTTCTAAACACCTTCATAATGGGTCTTGTAACCGCAGTGGTGCAAACGGTGTTCGTGCTCGCCGTCAGTTACGCGCTCTCCCGCCACCGTTTCAAGGGCAGAAAATTCCTCATGAACCTCATGCTGATATTCGGCATGTTCCCGGGATTTTTAACGCTTATACTGCTCTACACGTGGATGAACGACTGGGGACTTACGGACGCCAACGCCCCGTGGGGACTCATCGTAATCTACTGCGCGAGTTCGGGCATGGGCTATTACATCGCAAAGGGCTTTTTCGACACCATATCGCACTCTCTCGACGAGGCTGCGCGGGTTGACGGGGCAACGCGTTTTCAGATTTTCTACAAGATAATCATGCCGCTCAGCAAGCCCATCATCGTCTACACCACGCTCATGGCGTTCATGGGTCCTTGGGGCGACTTTGTAATGGCAACCTTCATGGCCAACAACTCCTCGGCAGGTTACAACGCCGCGGCGGGTCTGCAATGGCTGCTCACCGATTCAATGAAAAACGATTACTACACCACTTTCTGCGCGGGCGGCGTGGTAGTGGCGGTGCCCATCACCGTGCTCTTCCTGCTGCTGCAAAAATACTACGTGGCAGGCGTCACGGGCGGCGCAGTCAAAGGATAAGGGAGAAATTATGGCAACGGTAAAACTGACAAACGTAAAGAAAATATACGGCAAAAACACGGTTGCGGTGCACGACTTCAACCTTGAAATCGCGGACAAGGAGTTCATCGTGTTCGTCGGCCCGTCGGGCTGCGGCAAATCCACCACCTTGCGCATGATAGCGGGGCTTGAAGAGATAACCGAAGGCACCATCGAGATAGGGGGCAAGGTTGTCAACGACCTGCAGCCCAAGGACAGGGACATAGCCATGGTTTTCCAGAACTACGCCCTCTATCCGCACCTGACCGTCTTTGAAAACATGGCCTTCGCCTTGCGCCTTAAAAGAGTGCCCGTAACCGACGAAAAAGGCAACACCAGATACGTCAAACTCACGCAGGACGAAATCTACAAACGCGTTACCGAAGCGGCGGACATCCTCGGCATAAGCGAATACCTGCTGAGACGCCCGCGCGAACTTTCGGGCGGCCAGCGCCAGCGTGTGGCAATCGGTCGCGCCATGGTGCGCGACTCGCAGGTGTTCCTCATGGACGAACCGCTCTCCAACCTCGACGCGAAACTCCGCAACCAGATGCGTGCCGAGTTGATACTTTTGAGAGAAAAGATCGACTCCACCTTCATCTACGTCACGCACGACCAGACCGAGGCCATGACCCTCGGCGACAGGATAGTCATCATGAAGGACGGCTTCATCCAGCAGGTCGGCACCCCGACCGAAGTCTTTGAAATGCCCGGCAACCTGTTCGTGGCCGAATTCATAGGCGCGCCCAAGATGAACACCTTCAACGCCCGGCTCATAAAGGACGACGGCGGCTACACTGTGGAAGTGTGCGGCGTAAAGATGCCCGTGGACGGCGAGAAGGGAGAGGAACTTGCAAAGCGGCAGATCCCGTCCTCGGCAATAGTCCTCGGCGTCCGTCCCGAGCACATAACCCTCACGGGCAGGGCCAACCCCGCCGCGCTGCCTTGCGTAATCCGCGTTACCGAAATGATGGGCAGCGAACTCCACCTGCACGTTACCGCACCCCAAGGGGAACAGCTCATCGTGCGTATCCCAACGGTGTCGCTCACGTCCGCGCAGGTCGCCGCGCTCACCGCGGGCGCAAAGATATTCGTTACCTTCCGCGGCAAGGTAATGCACTTCTTCTCCCAAGACACGGGAATCAACCTGCTCACGGATGCGCAAGCAGGCCAACAAGTGCCGCAAATCACACAAAATCAACAAGAAAAAGACGAAATGCCCGTCAAAAATTGGCATTTGAAAAATTGAGGAGGGAACTATGAACCAATCAACTTTGAAAAGTAAACTCAAAGTCATGAGAATCGTCGTCGCAATCGTGCTCGTGTTCGCGCTTGCGTCCTGCGGCGGCGGTTCCGGCAACAACACCGGTTCGGGCAGCACCGGCAACACCGTCACCAGCGTCGAACTCGACAATTCCACGCTTAATCTCGAAGTCGGCGGAGAAAAATCTCTCAGCTTCTTCGTCCTGCCCGAAGGCGCAACCTACGACTCCGCACGTTGGGCTTCTTCCAACAACGCCGTCGTAACCGTAACCGCAAGCGGCAACAACACCGCAACGGTCAGGGGCGTTGCGGCAGGCACCGCCAACGTCCGCGTTACCGTGGGCGGCAAGTCCGCGATATGCAACGTTACGGTAACCGACTCCTCCACGATGAGAGTAGAGGTTTCCGAGGTCAACCTCAGCAAGCAGGCGATAACGCTTGCAGGCGTCGGCGAAACCGAAACCCTCACGGCCGAAGTGCTCCCCGCCAACGCCACCGATAAGACCGTAACGTGGAAGAGCACCCAGCAGAGCGTCGCCACCGTCGACCAGACAGGTCTCGTAACCGCCGTCGCGGCGGGCAAGGCCATCATTCAGGCAACGGCAGGCAAAATCACGGCTTCCTGCCTCGTAACGGTCAACGGTTCGTCTACCGACACTCCCGTTGAGGAACTCTACGTCGAAAAGATACAGACCCTCGTAAACCGTGAAACCCCGTTCATCATGGCAATGGACGCGTCCGCCGTTCCTTCCATCGAAAGGGCGCGCGCAACGCAAAACCTCTATTACCTCGACTTTGACGGCCAGCAGAGAGACGTCTTTGAAATCCTTAAGGACAACGGCATAACCCACATCCGCATCAGAATCTGGAACGATCCGTACGCGGACGCCGATAAAACCCAGCCTTACGGCGGCGGCAACTGCGATCTCGAAAACGCCCTTGAAATATGCGAGCGTTGCGAAAAGATCGGCCTCGGCGTAATCATAGACTTCCACTATTCGGATTTCTGGGCAGACCCCGGCAAGCAGACCCGTCCCAAGGCGTGGGCTAATTTCGACACCGATCAGGTCAAAAACGCCATCTACACCTTCACCAAAGACAGCCTTACCGAAATCAAGGCAACGGGCGTTGACATCGCCATGGTGCAGATAGGCAACGAAACCACAGCCATGTTCTGCGGAGCGAGTTACGAGGACCAGCCCGACATTTACTGCGACTACATGAATCAGGGCGCCCGCGCCGTCCGTGAAGTAACGGGTACGGTAGCGGGGGGCGGAGCCAAAGTCGCCGTTCACTTCACCAACCCCGAGAGCGGCGGATACTACGGCTTTGCCAACACCCTCACGCAGCACCACGTTGATTACGACGTGTTCGGCACCTCTTATTATCCCTTCTGGCACGGCACGCTCGAAAACCTGTCCGACCAGCTGAGCATCGTCCACAACGCAACCGGTAAAGAAGTAATGTGTCTCGAAACTTCTTACGCCAACACCCGTTCGGACGCCGACGGTTACGGCAACACCCAGATTACCACCGTTACCGAACCGCTCACCCCGCAGGGTCAGGTCAACGCCGTTTCCAAAGTAATAAAGACCATAGCCAACCTCGGCGAATGGGGTCTCGGCATATCATATTGGGAAGGAACGTGGATAGCGGCCAGCACAAGCCGCAGTTCGTCCTACAACGTGGCCCTCTGCAAAGAGTACGGCTGCGGCTGGGCTACGAGTTACGCCCACGGTTACGACTCCTCCGCCAACGACGGCGGCTGCGTCATAGACAACCAGGCCTTCTGGAATTCGGACGGCACGCCCATTCCGTCCCTCAAAGTGTTCAAGGGCGTCTACACGGGTGCCGACGTCAAGGTTACCGTTGACGAGGCAGAAGCCCAGTATCTCTACTACACCGTCAACGTAGGTCCCATCGTCCTGCCTTCCACCGCCCACGTCATCATGAACGACGGTTCGTCCATGACCGCGTCCGTCGTGTGGGAAGCGACCGATAAAGACCTTGAAGACTACATCGCCAACGTCGGCGAGTACGAAATCCACGGCACCACGCCTTACGGCGGAGACTGCATAGTCTACGTTTACGTCTCCAACCCCAACCTGCTCAAGGACTACAGTTTTGAAGAATCCACGGGTTACGGTGCGCAGACAGAATCGCTCATCCAGCAGCCCAGCAGCAAAGCGTGGACGTTTGAAAGCCGGATAGACGGCACGTCCGAACTTCAGCTCTACGTCTCTAGCGAATCGCAAAACGCCAAACCGGGCGCCAACTCCTTCCACTTCTGGGACAACGGCAACGTCAACTTCGTCCTCTATCAGGAAATAACGGCCGCCGAGTTGGAAACCTACGGTCCGGGCACCTACACCGCATGCTTTGACGTTCAGGGCGACGCCGGCATCAACGTGGACATCCACGCTTACGTAACCATCACCAATAAGGACGGCTCCAGCCGCACCGTATCGGGCACCAAGATAGGCTTTGAAGGCTGGCAGAACTTCGTCCGCGCAAGCGTCGACGTCGAACTTGACGAAAATGTACAATCCGTCATCGTCGGTATCAGCGTCTATGCCGAAGCGACGGGCGACGGTCCGTGGGGCAACATCGACAACTGCCAGTTCTACTTTGTCGAACCCAAGGAATAAACAGCTTCAATAACCATCCCTTGCCGCGTCAATGCGGCGCGGCGGGGGGGGGGGAGTTTAACAAGACCATCTCCAAATCCTTAAAAGCCCGATTTCCTTGCCGCGCTTAAAAAGTGGCGCGGCGGGGGGAGAGGGACATAAACCCAACGCCACCCTTGGCTCCTCCCGAGGAGGAGCTGTCGCGAAAGCGACTGAGGTGGGCAACGAATAGGGGAACTCCCGCCACTCCTTGGCTCCTCCCGAGGACGCACCACCACATGCCCCCTCCCGAGGAGGAGCTGTCGCGAAAGCGACTGAGGTGGGCAACGAATAGGGGAACCGCACCACCACATGCCCCCTCCCGAGGACGCACCACATGCCCCCTCCCGAGGAGGGGGATTCAAGGGGGTGGGCAACGACCTTAAACAACAAACGGGCAACGCCCGCCCCAACGCAACACCCAGCGGGGCACAAAACCACAATCCCAAAAAAACCCAAAAACCCCCTAAAACACACAAAAACACCACAAAACACCACAACCCAATTAACTACGGGAGAAATCCCGCAAATAAAATAAACTCTAAATAAGGAGGAATTTTATGAAACACTTCACCAAAGCCACATTGATGGCTATCCTGAGCGTCATCGCTCTCACCTGCTTCGTCTGTTTTGTCAGCTGTACAAACGTTGACAACACACCCAAGGCAGACACCTACTACCTTTCCACATCCTCTACGGGGTGGGAAACCTATGACACCGCGTCCTCGGTTCCTTCGTCCGTCCTCTTTGCCAAGAGCGGCGATGTCTACACCCTTACGGCAGAACTCGAAGAAAACGAGCAGATCTCCGTAAACAAAGTCGGCACGGGCGCCGTGTCGGTGGATTTATTCTCCACCCGCACCGAACTTGAACCCGCCGACAACAACCGCTTCACCGCAACCCTCCCGGGCACCTACACGTTGACCCTCGAGGTAGAAGGTGAAACCTACACTCTCGACTACGCGTACAGCGCACCCGTAGAGTCCGTTACCATCGACACCGCGGTTACCAGCCTCGGCGTTGGCGAAACCTACACCTTTGCAGCAACCGTCAACTTCGTCGGCGGCACCACCGGCCACGATGTGGTATGGTCGTCGTCCAATCCCGCCGTCCTCACCGTTTCCGAAGATGGCGAGGTAGAAGCGATTGCCGAAGGCTCGGCCGACCTCACCGCCACCGCAGGCGGCAAGTCCGCAACGGTTACCATCACCGTTTCCAACGCCCCTGCCGAACCTACTTCCATCAAACTCAACTATGACGAAGTAGTCATCGACAAGTCCGCCACCCTCCAGCTCACCGCCACCGTCCTTCCGGAAAACGTTCCCGAAGAAGACAAGGACATCCTTTGGCAGACCGACAACGCCACCGTTGCCACCGTTGGTCAGGACGGCGTAGTAAAGGCCACCACCACCTCGGGCACCGCCAAGATAACCGCCAAACTCACCAACTACGCAAACATCGTTGCCGAATGCACCGTCAAGGTTCGTGAGCCTGTTACGGGCATCTCCACCGCTCCCGCTGTGGACGTCGTCATCGGCACCCCGCAACTCGTTGCCGTTACCTTCCAGCCCACCAACTCCACCGTTCATGACATTACCGCCACGGTAGTCTCGGGCGAGCAGTACGTCAAGGCCGAAGAAGACCCCGAAACTCACGGCGTCCTCCTCACCGGTCTTGAACAAGGCAAGGCAGAAGTCATCGTTACCAGCAAGGACAATCCCGAGGCAACCTGCAACTTCTCCGTAACCGTCCATCCCGAAGGCTACGTCTCCGTAGTCCTCGACGTAACCGACTTCACCCTCAACTGGTCCCTTTCCAACCAGCACGTAACCGTTCACGCCACCCTCAGCGGCGCAGTCGAAGCCAAGTCCTACGAATGGATCGGCACCTCTAACCTCAGGCTTGCTGCCGGTTCTTCCACCAGCAACTATGTTGTTGTTTACCCCAAGGGATTCGGCCTTGGCGAATTCCGCTGCAAAGTTACGACTACCGACGGCAACACCTATGAAAGCGCACCCGTAAAAGTTACCGTTACGGCCAATACTTTCTATATCATCGGCTTAGGCGGTGAGTATGAAGGTATCGTCGCAACCGAGGCTAACAGCCTTGTTTCCGTTTCCGAAAACACTTATGCACTTACCCGTCATTTCAACGTCGGCGACGATATCCGTATTCTTTACACGGGTATGAGTTCCGGTACAGGCGACTGGTGGGATTACGGCATGATGGGCGGCAGCCGCAACTTCGATTACAACTCGCCCGCACAGGATTATCTCACCGTTACCGGCGATAATATATCCGTTAAAGAAGCCGGCGAATACACTGTAACCCTCGACCTCACGGGTCCCAAGGCTTATATAAGCGTTGCTCTCGTCAGCCTCGACATTACAAGTATAGCCGTTGCTCCTCAGGAAGGTTCGTCCAGTTCCCTCAAAGTCGGCGAAACCGAATCCACCGTTCTTCAGGCAACCATTACCCCCGCAAGTCATGTCAATTACCAATTGAGCGACGTTAAGTGGTCGATAGGCACCAACTACAGCACCTATCTCACCCTCAATCCCGACGGCCTTACCTGCACCGTTACCATCGCGGAAGAAGCGGTTATCCCCGAGGACGGCGTAACCATTCCCGTTACCTGCGCTATCAACGGCAAGAGCGGTTCGTTTGAACTTCAGGTTATGCCCGAAGGCGTACAGAAGGTTCCCGTCAGCTCCATCACGTTTGCACAAGACCACTACATCAAGTCGATTGCCACCACTTCCGCTTGGACTCAGACCGTCAAGGCCTCCGTTAATGCCGACGCTACCGTCAAGGGCGTTACCTACAGCGTAGACGAAGGTTATGGCGACGCCGTAAGCGTTGGCTCAACAAGCGGCATTGTTACCGCCAAAAAGTTCGGTACCTACACCGTCAAGGCAACCGCTAACGACGATCCCGAATATACCACTACCACCCGCGTTACCTTCTATCCTACTTATCTTCAGCTCACCGGCGACCACAACGGTTGGAAGTACAGTACCTCCGCAACGATGAAAGAAGTTGCCGACAGCAACAAGGAAAAGTGGGAACTCACCGGCGTTGAATTCACCGCTCAAAAGAAGTTCAGATTGGTTTGGTGCACCAGCAAGTCCTCCACCGGTATGCAGTGGAGTGCCGGTCTCGGCTATGATTACCTCGCTTCCGAATCGGATAACGCTACTTCTTCCGGCGACAGCGACCACAACATCCTCATCACCAAATCGGGTACCTACAACGTTACCCTCGACCTCAGCAGGGGCGTTGCCAGAGTAATCGTCAAACTCACCGCAAGTGCCGAAATGCCCACCGATCCTTTCTATACGTCGGTAGCCCTCGTGCTTGCAGAGCAAGACATCTCAACCGGTTATCTCAGCGCTTGCACCGTGGCAAGTATCAGCAGTCGTCAGTTTAATCCCGCCGATCCCGATACGATGAAGGTAACCCTCACCGTAAACGGCAGCCACAAACTGCTGTCGGGTTATGGATGGCCCGGCCTCATGATAGTTGTCGGCGGCGACGATGGTACTTGGTACAACGGCACCACGCCTCTCGCGTTTGAAGTTGGCGGCGACAAGTACAAGACGAGCAAGACCGACGGTTATTGGACGGTTTGGACGCTCGAAAGTGGCGCTAACAGTTGCGTAATCGGTTACGAAGGCACCATGTCCGACGATTACACCTGCACCTTCACCATCACCCTCAACGGCGACCACACCGTCAAGTCGGTATCCATCGACTAATCCAACCCCAAACGGCTCAGCCGTAAAACCAAACTCAACCCGTGCCCGTCTCCCCTTTCGGGGAGCGGGCCTCGGGCTTTGCCCTTCCTTAACGTGGCTCCTCCCGAGGAGGAGCTGGCGCGTACGCGCCTGAGGTGGGCACCGACCCCAACCAACCCGAGGAGAAATTATTTTTTCCTTGCCCCCTCCCGAGGAGACACCACCACATGCCCCCTCCCGAGGAGG
>CANQUN010000024.1 GCA_947627065.1 uncultured Clostridia bacterium | reverse complement strand
ACCCGTCGCCAACAGGCACTACAAGGTTCGGATTATTATCATTTGGTACTCCCGACGGGAATCGAACCCATAACTAACCCTTAGGAGGGGTTTATTATATCCATTTAACTACGGAAGCATGATATGAAATTGTCGGAAAAGTTGCTTCCGAAAAATGCAACCGGAAATGCAACCAATTTTATTTGCCGCTTTGAAAATCGCTTAAAAACAGACGTTCCATTGCAATTTTCTTGCGTTTTAAGCCGTATCAGGCGGATAGAACAACTCCTTAGGAGGGGTTTATTATATCCATTTAACTACGGAAGCGTGGTGTTGAATTGTTGCGGAATTACCGTCAATGCGTCAAGCGGGGTTATCCGTTGGGAAATAACGCGTAACACGTCGGGCCGAGATGATTCGTGCGTAGACGCGAAGATGCCGCCTCAATGCGTTTGTGTAGGATAATCCGTAAGGCGGGGATTTTCTCACTGCATACCATTCTACACTAAAACCGCCGAAAAATCAAATGATTTGAGGCGGGGGCGGAAATTTTTTTGCAAAGGCGGCAAAAATGCCCTTACGCCGCTCGACTGTAACTATAGTTCGGTATGTCCGCAACGAGAACTACATTGCTATACGACGTACGACACCCAACGGTAACTATAATTCGGTATGCCTCAGCGGTAAGCGTAGTTCTTGTTTTCGTAAACGCGCTCGCTGACCTTTTCGTTGTCGCCCTGAGTGTTGGCGGTGCGCTCGCTGTGCGTTACGAGAATGTGCCCGTCGTCGTAATACCTGACTTCCGTTCTGACGGTAACGGTTACGGTACGGTTGAACAAATAGTCGAGCAACTTTTTGTGCTGGGTGTCAAGCGAAAAAACGTAAACGGTGGCGTTACCCTCTTTGCGTTTGTCCGCAAGACGAACTTTGTATTCGACATTGTCGTACTCGTAAATATAATAGGGTTTTCCGAGGTAGTCCTGATAGAACCGATAGGAACGGAGGTAGTCGTCCTCGGTCTTTCCCTCGTCCGCGGCGTCCTTAAACGTGTAGTCGTGAAAACAGAGATTGTTGGGAAAAGCCGCCCAAATCGCATAAAAACCGCAAAAAACCAGTGTGATAACGGCGACCGCAACGCCGAAGAAGGAGCCGAAATGCCTGTGCGTTTTCTTCTCCTTTTCCATAAGGAGTTTGCGCTTGCGCTTTTCCTTTCTCGTGAGTTTGCGGCGTTTGCCGTCCGTCCTTGCGGATTCGGGCGCGGCGGAAGGTGAAGATTGCCCCGCACGGGCGGTTTCGTCATCAGAATCGATATATGAATCAATCGGTGCGGCGGTCTGCGCGTCCCCTTCGGGCATGCGTGCGTCCGTATGAGAACCTTCCGCAAAAGCCCCTCCGTCCTGCGTTTCATTCTGCCCCGAATCGCCGTTTTTTGTGAGATTCAGGCCACTAATCGCCCTTTCTTCCCGTTCGGCCTTGCCCGCCCCGACGAGGAGAAAGACCTGCCGTATCGCCATTACAAAGGAAAACGCGGCGGTGATGAACATGACGGGGACGCCGAAGGTAACCATTGCCCAATAACGGTCAGCATCGAACCCGCGCCCCGAAAGGGACGTGAGCCTTACGTAAAGCAGGACGGCAAAGGCGACGAATGCCGCGGTTGCCGTCGAATATACGGTAAGTTTGACGATTCTGCCTGTTTTCATGATGGAACGGTAAAACAAAAAGCAAGCGCAAAATGCTTCACGCCTGCCGTGGTTACGTTATCGAACGCCGATTACTTGTTTTCGGAATCGTCCGACTTTACCTGTGTGCCGTTGTAATAACCGCACTTGGGGCATACGCGGTGGCTGACTTTCCACTCCTGGCACTGAGGACATCTGACGAGGGTGGGCTTTGCCGCCTTGCTGTTGCCGGCATACCTCTTGTTGCCCCTCTGCTTGGATACTTTACCCTTGGGAACTGCCATTTTGATTCACCTCTCTAAAGTTTTTGCAATTACATTCGCCTGCGTTGAGGTCCGCGCCGCAATCCGGGCACAAACCCTTGCAGTCCTCCCTGCAATAGATGACCTGCGGGGAAGCGGTTACGATGAGCTCTTCTACCGCAGCCGTCAGATCGATAATTCCCGCCCTGACAGGATATTCCGCATCTTTCGCGGTGCCGAAGGACGCCGTAAATTCCTCTGTAAACGTTGCGGAAGCGGGCTTTAAGCAGCGGGAACACTCTCCGTTTACCGTGTAGGTAACCTTTCCCTCCGCAACCGCGCCGCCCTTGACGAGGCGGACGGTAACCGAAACGGTCGCCTTGCCGATGGTTGCCGACGGAAGGGACAGAAGTTGCCTTTCGGGAACGAAGGGGAACGTGAAGTTCTCCTCTGTCTTTCCGCTTGAGCCGAGCTTGTTTATATCGATCTGCAAGCAGCACGGAGCCGCTTTGCCTGTCTGTTGCATATCGCCCATTGATGTAGCCTTAAAATTATATTATATTTTGTGCGCGGTTGTCAACCTTTTTACACTGTTTAATTAAAATTAGCATAAAAAAGGAATTTTACCGCGGATTTGCGCCTTGGTGTGCCGCGGTTCATCGACACTTGTGGTCGGTGTACGGGTCGGTGCTTTGGGTCGGTGCGTGCGAGTCGGCTCGGATCGGTCGGCGTTGGTTGCGTGAGGTGGTTGTAGGTAACGGCCGCCGCATGTCATGGTTTGCATGCTGCCGAACGCGTCCCGCAACCCAATCAGGTAAAAAGAACATAAGGCGGGTTGCGGCCGTTGTAAGTGCGCCGAGCGCGGCAGCCGTAACGGCAGCCGTGTAAAACGCGCGTTTGGCTCGGGCTGCAGCGGGCGGCCGTTTGAAAAAACGGAAAGCCCGCCGAAGCCGAAAAGTGGTGTTTTTGTGCGATTTAGGGGGTTTTTGGGTTATTTACCGAGGGCGAGCCTTGCGGTGTCCCTTGCTATAACGAGTTCTTCGTTGGTGGGAATGACGAGCACCCTGACCTTGCCGCCCGCGGCGGTTATGTCGTGAATGTCGCCCGTGCGGCGGGCGTTTTCCTGCTTGTCGATGGAAATTCCCAAAAAGCCGAGTCCGTCGGTAACCTTTTCACGGATGAAACTGTCGTTCTCCCCTATTCCCGCGGTGAACACGAGACAGTCGATTCCGCCCATGGCGGCGGCGTAAGCGCCGACGTACTTCTTGGTGGAATAGGCGAACATGTCGAGGGCGAGGCGCGCCCTGTCGTTGCCCGAGGCGGAGGCGGCGGAGAGATCGCGGAAGTCGCTGGACACTCCGCTTATGCCCATCATGCCCGATTTTTTGTTGAGGTAATTTATCACCTCGGCGGTGGTCATGCCCGTCTTGGTCTCGAGAAATTCCACGACCGCGGGGTCTATGTCGCCGCTCCTCGTGCCCATGGGAACGCCCGCGAGCGGGGTGAAGCCCATGGAAGTGTCCACGCACTTGCCGCAGTCGACCGCGGAGATGGACGAACCGTTGCCGAGGTGGCAGGTTACTATCTTGAGTTGGCTCTTGGGTTTACCGAGGTATTTGGCCGCTTCGTCGGAGACGAACAGGTGGCTGGAACCGTGGAAACCGTAGCGGCGGATCTTGTAATTCTTGTACGCTTCGTAAGGAACGGCGTACATGTACGCGTAGTCGGGCATGGTGGAGTGGAACGCCGTGTCGAACACGGCGACCATGGGCGTTGACGGCATGATTGCGCGGCAGGCGTTTATGCCCGTTATGTTGGCGGGCTGGTGCAGGGGCGCAAGTTCGGCGTTGGAGGCTATGGTTTCAAGCACTTCGGGAGTAATCAGGACTGACTTGTCGAAATCTTCGCCGCTGTGAACCACCCTGTGCCCCACCGCGTCTATCTCCTTCATGGAGGAAATGGCTCCGTGCTCCTTGTCGACGAGGGCGTCGAGCACGAGTTTTACTGCAACCTTGTGGTCGGGCATGGGGGTTTCTATGACTATCTCCTTGCCGTTGGCCTTGTGTTTGAGAAAGGAACCTTCTATCCCTATCCTCTCGCATCCGCCTTTGGCAACGGCCTTTTCGGTCTCCATGTCGATGAGTTGGTATTTGAGTGAAGAACTGCCTGCGTTTATTACCAGAATTTTCATTTTAACTTCTCCGATTGTTTTGTTTTTCGGGGTTTTTGTAAAGGGGCTTGCTTTGGTCAACCGTGGCGTTGGGTGCGCCGCGCTCTATCGTCCGCGGGGTTTAATACGCACGGGTTGTACAGGACGCACGTTGCGGGGCGCACACGGTTGCACGCGGGGATTACCTGAATGCACGCTGCGGGGCATACGTCATCGCCCGAAAAAGGGCAAAAGCCGCCTTTTTCTCACAAAAACGCCTTACCAGTTGATTTGGGTCTGCAGGGCGGTGATGGCTATGGCCACGACTATATCCTCGGCCTTGCACCCGCGGGAAAGGTCGTTTATGGGTTTGGCAAAGCCCTGGCAGAGCGGGCCGACGGCCATGAAGCCGCCCAGCCTTTCGGTCAGTTTGTAGGCGATGTTGCCCGCGTCGAGGTCGGGGAAGATGAGCACGTTGGCGTGCCCCGCGACGGGAGAACCGGGCGCTTTGGAAGCGGCCACGGAGGGAACGATTGCGGCGTCTGCCTGAAGTTCGCCGTCCACGTTGAGTTCGGGGGCGATCTCCTTTACTTTGGCGAGGGCTGCGAGCACCTTGTCCACGTCGGCGTGCTTTGCGCTGCCCTTGGTGGAGTGGGAAAGCAGGGCGACGCGCGGTTCAAGCCCCGCTATGCTCACGGCGCTCTTTGCCGAAGCCACGGCTATGTAAGCGAGTTTGTCGGGGTCGGGGTTCTGTTCGAGACCGCAGTCGGCGTAAATGTAGCAGCCGTCCTCGCAGAATTTGTTGCCGCCCTCGGGCGCTATCATGAGGAAGTAACTCGACACGAGCGGAACGCCCGGCGCCGTCTTTATTATCTGAAGGCCGGGGCGCAGGGTGTTGGCGGTGGAGTGGCAGGCGCCCGAAACAAGCCCGTCGGCGTCGCCCGCCTTGAGCATCAGAACTCCGAAATAGGTGTTGTCGAAAGAGAGCCTGTCGGCGTCCTCTTCTGTCATGCCCTTGGCCTTTCTCAGTTCGTAAAGAAGTGCAGCGTATTCCTTTCTCTTGGGGCTTTCCGCGGGGTTGATGATCTCGATTTTGCTGAGGTCAATTTCGGGATTAGCCGCCTTTATCGCGGCGGAATCGCCCAAAACGGTAACTTTTGCAATACCTTCCGCCGCGGCGGAAGCGGCTGCCGCAACCACTCTCTTGTCCTCTCCTTCGGGCAGCACGATATGCTTGCCGAGAAGGGCGGCGCGGCTCTTGATCGTTTCCATAACTTTACTCATAAAAATTCTCCTTTTTCCGATTTTTGCCACACGGGGAAAACAGGAGGTTAAAAACGCTTTATATTCTCGCCCGAATGGTGTACAATAGTTATCGGAAGTATTTCCACCGACTATTATAATACATTTTACGAAAAAACAAAAGTATTTGAGGTGATATTTTGAAAATTTGCCTTGCCGTTTGCGAATATAATCCCCTCCACAACGGGCACGCGGCGCACCTTGCCAAGATGAAGGGAGAAGTCAGCCCCGATTTTACCGCCGTTATCATGAGCGGCAACTTTACCCAGCGGGGAGAGGTGGCCGTGATGGACAAGTACACGCGGGCGAGACATGCCCTTTTGGCGGGCGCGGACATCGTGTTTGAACTGCCCGCCGTCTTTGCCACCGCCAACGCCGAGATATTTGCCAAGGGTGCCGTCAAACTCCTCAATGAACTGCCCGGGGACAAGACGCTGTGTTTCGGGGCGGAAAACGCCGACGCGGAGGGCTTTTACGAGACTGCAAACATGCTGTCAAACGAGAGCCGAGATTTCAAAAAGTCCCTTAAAACAAAGCTTAAACAGGGTTTTTCGTTTGCAAAGGCCAAGTATATGGCCGCGGGGGAGACCGACCCTGCCGCCGACACCGAACTTATGAAAAGCCCCAACAACATACTCGGCGTGGAGTACACGCGCGCCATTATCGAGAGCGGCGCGGACATTTCGATTCTGCCCGTCCCGCGCGAGGGCGCGGGGCACAACGACGACAAACTGCAAGGTCCCCTCTCCTCCGCTTCCGCCATCCGCAAGGCGCTCAAAGAGGGGAAAAAGCGGCGCGTCGCCGCGTGCGTGCCGTCTTACGTTTTTGACGATTTACCGAATGTTTTGCCCGATGTAGACGCGCTGACGTTTTATTCTTTGATATCTCACGACAAGAAGTTCCTCTCCTCGGTGCTCGACTGCACGGAAGGGTTGGAAAACAGGATTAAGTCCTGCCTCAAGGCTTCGCTCTCGCTTGCCGAACTCAAAGAAAAGGTGATAACCAAGCGTTACACCGCCGCCCGTATCAACCGGATTATGACGGCGTCGCTGCTCGGCATAACGCGCGGATTCATAGAAAAATGTATGCGCTCGGAGTTGTATCTCAACGTTCTCGCCGTCAAACAAGAGGCCGCGCCGCTGCTTGCCGAATTCAGGCAAAATTGCAAAATACCCCTTATTACACGCAAAAACGACGTTTCTTCGCTGCGGGGGACCGCGCTCGAGTGCTTCAAGAAGGACGCCGAGGCCAACGACATCCGCAACTTTGCCGCGGGCAAACTGACCAACGAATATCTCATGCTCAAGATGTGATTTTGGGATTTGACGTCGATGGTTTGAAAATGCGGGACGGGGTTTATCCTGTGTTGGTTTTGAAGTGTCTTTCCGCGGCCGTCCGTTCGGACGGCCGCTCTGTTTTGTCCTGCCGCGTTAGGCGTTATGGACTTGGGAATTTGTCGTCGGCAGTTGGAGAAAACGCGGCGGGGATTATCCTGTGTTGATTTGGGGGCTTGATGTCGGCGGTTAAATTTGCCCGCGCGGGGTTTAACATGAGAAAGAGTGGCGCCTCCCAAGGAGGAGCCGTCGAACGGAGTGAGACTGAGGTGGGCAATACGCGGCAAAGGGACGAGATGGGACACTAACAGGGTCGTTGCCCACCCCCTGAATCCCCCTCCTCGGGAGGGGGCAAATGAAAGAAATCCCCTCATTGGGAGTAAAAAAATCCCCCTCCTCGGGAGGGGGCATCGGATTAACCTGCACAATAGTAAAAGCACAAAATAAAAATTTTCGGTTTGCCACGCAAAACGCCCGATTGTTACAAAAAACCGATTTACCGAGCCGCTGACTACAAAATTTTTTTGCTACCCGTGCAAAACGCTTGATTATTACGAAAAAAAGGGATAAAATAGCATTTGCGCATAAAGGGGAAATGAAATTTATACCGGTAGGTAAAGTATGAACGCACTGATTGCAGGCGAACTTTCGGGCCAGCTGGAAACGGTTTTGAGCCTTGCGGTGGCCATGGTATTCGGGCTGCTGCTGACGAGGCTGATGAAACTCGTGAAACTCCCCAACGTTACGGGGTATCTCATTGCGGGACTGATCGTCGGCCCCCACCTTCTCAACTTTATAGGTTCTGCCGACGGGACGAAAACCTTCAACGTGTTCGGGCTGGACGGGTCGAAGAGCGTGTTCGGCACGCTGCCGTTTGTAAACGGCGATCTTATCACGACGATTGCGCTTGGGTTCATAGCCTTTTCCATAGGCTCGTCGTTTGAACTCAAACACATGAAAACGCTTGGCAAGAGCGTAACCGTAATCACCGTGTTTCAGGCGTTGATGACGGCGTTTTTGGTGGACGCGGCGCTCATAGTCGTGTCGCTCATCAGCCCAGAAACCTGCCCCATGCCCGTGGCCATAATCCTCGGCGCGATAGCCACCGCCACCGCACCCGCCGCCACGCTTCTGGTGGTTAAACAGTACAAGGCGAACGGCCCCGTAACCAACACGCTGCTGCCCGTGGTTGCCATGGACGACGCCGTGGGCCTCATGGTGTTTGCCATTAGTTTTTCGGTTGCGGAAGTGATGATTTCTGGTCAGGACGTGTCCGTGTTCGAGATGATAGGTTCGCCCATACTCGAAATAGTGTTCTCCCTTCTTTTAGGCGCGGCGCTCGGCGCAATACTCGCCCTTTCCATGAAATTCTTCAAGAGCCGTGCCAACAGGATGGGCGCCGAACTCGCCGTGGTGTTTGCGGGCGTTGCCTTGGCGGACATGTGGGACCTTTCCAACCTGCTCGTCTGCATGATGATAGGCGCGGTTTACTGCAACATTCACAAAGAGGACGTTAAACTAAACGAGTTTTCCGAACGGTGGACGGCCCCGCTGTTCATGCTGTTCTTTGTCATTTCGGGCGCAGAACTCAACCTTGCCGTCATACCGCAGGTGGGCATAATAGGCATAGTTTACCTCATAATAAGGTCGCTCGGCAAATACTTCGGCGCGTTTACGGGCGCAAAGGTTGTGAAGGCGGACAAGAACGTAACCCACTACCTCGGCCTCACCCTTCTGCCGCAGGCTGGCGTTGCGATAGGTATGGCGACCATGGTGGTTGCCAAGTTTGCCGACACCGAGTTTGCATACGTAGGCACGCAGATTAACACCGTTGTGCTGTGCGCCACGCTCATCTACGAACTCGTCGGCCCCGTGCTCACCAAGTGGGCGCTAACCCGCGCGGGCGAAATTCACCCCGACACTCCCACCGAACTCGTGCACGATCTCCACTACGTCGTGCCCATCGGCAAACTTGTGGAGAACAGGCAGAACGCCGACGCCGCACAAGATGGCAACATGCCTGCGGACGGAACGGCGGACGGATCTATGGACAGCGTGAACGCGGACGTGAAATCCGACGGGTCCGCGGACGGAATGGCGGACGGCGCGGAAACGGGCGGAGAAGAACAGAAATAGGCCGTTTTTGCGAGAAAAAGGCCACTTGTGATAAAAAACCAAACGACCGTAAACGGCGCAATTTTGCCGCCGCGGCGGATTTGAGCGGGAGTTTTTCCCGCTCTTTTTTGTTGGTTTTCTTCGTACCGAAAGGCCGACGACGTTTGCCGAGCGCAGGCAAGTCCGAGGCGAACGGACATGACCTTGCCCAAACCGCAGGCGAGGAAAAAATCTTTTTTCAAGAGTATTACCAAAAACGGTAACGCGCTTTACCAAAAACGGTAAAGCGGCGCGCCGAGGATACCGATGACGTTCCGGGCTTTCAACGGCCGTCATGGACAAAGACTCATTCCGTCCGGCCGCCGCCCGAGACCCGCAATGCCTTACTTAAATCCCAAGCGTGTCCGAGCAAAAGCCTGAAAAATCGCAGGGCGTACCCGAAAACATTGACGCAAAAGTCTTACTTAAATCCCAAGCGGGCGCCGCCGCAAACCGCCAAAACGCACGATCCCGAAAAAGCCAAAACCCACAATTTGGCCATTGTGCGCTAAAACGCTTGAAAAATTTTTGCGTTGTATGTATAATGATATAGGTTAAACCAATTTATGAAAAGGAGATTTTTCCATGCCCAACGCCAACGAAACGATCAACGCCCTCAGAATTCTGTCGGCGGAAGCCATTCAGAAAGCCAACTCCGGCCACCCAGGTCTGCCCCTCGGCTCCGCGCCGATAGGTTACACGCTGTTTGCCGATTTTCTCAAATTCAACCCCAAGAATCCCGCCTTTGAAAACAGGGACAGGTTCGTACTCTCCGCGGGGCACGGCTCCATGCTGCAGTACGCCCTGCTGCACGTTTTCGGTTACGACGTAACGATTGAAGATATAAAGAATTTCCGCCAGATGGGTTCCAAGACCCCCGGCCACCCCGAATACAGGCACACGCCCGGGGTTGAAACGACGACGGGGCCGCTCGGCCAAGGCGTTGCCAACGCCGTGGGTATGGCGATTGCCGAAGCGCACCTTGCGGCCACTTTCAACCGCGAAGGCTTCCCCATAGTCGACCATTACACCTACGCCCTGTGCGGCGACGGCTGTATGCAGGAAGGCATAGAGTACGAAGCGGCCTCGCTTGCGGGCACGCTCAAACTCGGCAAACTCATCGTTTTCTACGACGACAATGAAATTACCATTGAGGGCAGCACCGACGTTGCGTTTACCGAGGACGTTGCCGCCCGCCACAAGGCGCAGGGCTGGCAGGTCATCGACGTTAAGGACGGCAACGACGTGCAGAGCATACGCCGCGCAGTTAAAAAGGCCAAGGCGGAAACGGGCAAGCCCTCGCTCATCGTGTGCCACACGACGATAGGTTACGGTTCTCCCCTCGCGGGCACGCACGATTGCCACGGCGCACCCCTCGGAGAGGAAAACCTGAAAAAGACCAAGGAGAACCTCGGCTGGACGTGCGAACCGTTTGAACTGCCCGCGTCCGTCAAGTCGGTTGCGAGAAGTTACAGGACCAAGGGCGCGAGGATAGAAAAGGCGTGGAAGGAACTGTTTGCCGCTTACAAGGCCAAATATCCCGAACTTGCCGCCCAATACGAAGATTACATGAAGGGCACGCTGCCCGACCTTGCGGGTAACGACGACCTGTGGAGTTTCCCCAAGCCCGACGCGACGAGGGGTTCCAGCTTTACCGTGCTCAACAAACTTGCGGCTCTCGTGCCCAACCTCATCGGCGGCAGCGCCGACCTTGCTCCTTCCAACAAGTCCAACATGAAGAGCAGGGAGTATCTCTCTGCGGACAACATGGCGGGCAGCAACATTCACTTTGGCATAAGAGAACACGCCATGGCGGCCATAACCAACGGCATGCTCGTCCACGGCGGGCTGCGCTGCTACTGCGCAACCTTCTTTGTGTTCTCCGATTACATGAAGAACGCCATGAGGCTTTCGGCCATGATGAACATACCCGCAATCTACATCCTCACCCACGATTCGATAGGCGTTGGCGAGGACGGCTGCACGCACGAACCCGTGGAACAACTTGTGGGACTGAGGAGCATACCCAACATGAAGGTGTTCCGCCCCTGCGACAACAAGGAGACGACCGCGGGCTGGATTACCGCACTGACCACCGAGTCGCCCACCTGCCTCGTCCTCACCCGTCAGACGCTCGCACAGAACGAAAACTCCGGAAAAGCCGCGCTCAAGGGCGGTTACATACTCTCCGACAGCGAGAAGAAGACGCCCGACGTCGTGCTCATCGCCTCCGGTTCGGAAGTGGAACTCATAGTCAAGGCGCAGGCCGAACTCAAAACGCACGGGGTGGACGCAAGGGTTGTTTCCATGCCCTGCATGGAACTGTTTGAACAGCAGAGCGCCGAATACAAGGAAAGCGTCATCCCCTCCGCCGTGCGCAAGCGCGTGTGCGTGGAAGCGGGTTCTTCCTACTCGTGGTACAAGTACGCAGGGCTTGACGGCGCCATAATCTCCATGGATACCTTCGGCGCGTCCGCACCCGCAAAGGAACTGTTTGTCAAGTACGGATTCACCGTTGAAAACGTGGTTAAGCGCACGCTTGAAATTATGAAGTAAAACGCCCGTTCGGGCAGAAAAGCAGAAAGGCGGCGGCTCCTCGGAGCCGCCGCCTTTCTGCTTTTTGTCTTTATCTTTGAAATTTTTTTGGAATTATGCCCGACATAAAAATGCGGGTTTTTGTGCGTTTCAGGGGACTTTTGTGGGTTTTGGGTCAAAGAGAAGCCGCGCCGAGAATGCCCGCGTCGTTGCCGAGGGTGGCGGTTAAGACTTCGACCGCGGGGGTGCCCGCGTAGCCGTAGTTGCCCGCCTTCATCAGCGCGACGAGCCGGTCGGTGAGGTTCCTGCCCTCGGCCGAGACTCCCCCGCCGAGTACGATGGCCTGCGGGCGGAAGATGTTGCAGAAGTTCATCAGCCCTTCGGCAAGGTAATAGACGTATTCGTCCACCACTTTTTTGGCGGCCGTATCGCCGAGTTTTTCGGCCGCAAACGCCGTTTCTCCGTTCACTTCGCCAACGCTTTTCGCAATCTTCCAGAGGGCGGAATCGGGCGTTTTACGCCTGATTTTGACCGTTTCGGATATGAGCGCAGAGGCCGAGGCGTACGCTTCGAGACAGCCGCGCCTGCCGCAGGTGCACAGACGGCCGCCCGTGCGGATGACGACGTGGCCGAGTTCTCCCCCCTTGCTCTCGTTGCCCTCCACAAGGCGTTTGTCAATGATTATTCCGCCCCCGACGCCCGTGCCGAGGGTGAGCATTATCATGTCCCGATAATCCTTGCCGGCGCCGTACAGCGCCTCTCCGAGGGCGGCGACGTTTGCGTCGTTGGAAACCTTGACGGGGACACCCATGAGCGACGACAGCACGGGGCCGAGCGGAACGTCCCTCCAGCCGAGGTTGTTGGCGTAAGCGACGGTGCCCGTCTTGCCCGTAACGGCGCCCGGGCAGCCCACGCCGACGGATTCGACCTCCTCCGGGGCTATCCCCGCCGCTTCGGCAAGCGAACGGGCTTGCTCCGCCATGTCCTTTATAACCGCGCCGTACGGCCTGTTCTTACCCGTTTTTATGCTTGATTTGGCAAGGATTTTGCCGTTTTTGACAACGCCCGCCTTTATGTTGGTGCCGCCGAGATCTATGCCTATCCTGTACATAATTTTCCTCATAAAATAAGGGCATCGTACCGAGGTACAATGCCCGATGAGCCGACCTGTCAGGCCAACGTGAATTCTATGTTCTTTTCGATAAGGCCGCCGTCGCTACTTTCAAACGCCTGACTGAACGCGTCCTTTATTCTGCCATCTCCCGTAACGCACTTGCAGTTGGTGCAGGTTACTTTAAGAACGCCGTCGTCATCGCCCTTCCAGCCCGAGAACACGTCCGTGCTGAGCGTGGCGTTTGTGAGTTCGACCGTCTCCAGAGCGGACAGGGAGTTGAAGGCGCCGCGCCTGACTGTTACTTCCGCGGTGGCGCTGACAACGACCTTTTTTATGGACGAGCAGCCAGAGAAGGCGTTTTCTCCGATGAAGGTTACGGACGCGGGAACGGTGAGCGTGCCTTCCGCCTTGAACAGACCCGTGCAGCCGCTGAACGCCGACGCGCCTATCCTTTCAAGTTCCGCCGAGAAGGTTACGCTCTTGAGGGAGGTGCAGTTTGCAAACGCCGAGTCGCCTATCTTCTTTGCCGAAGCGGTAAGTTCCGCCGTGCCGTCCGTCGTTACGCTCTTGAGCGCGCTGCAGCCGCTGAACGCCGAGGCGGGTATTCCGTTATCGTCGGTCACGGGGCAGGTGATTTCTTCTATCGCAACGCAGTTGTTGAAGGCGTACGCGGGGACGGGGTAAGCCGTTATATTTACCTTTTTAAGCGTGGAAGGAATGTAATAAGTGGCGGAACCCGAGGTGTTGTAGTTCTGGCTGACGGAAGCGCCGCCCGTGTATTCGGTGGTGCCGAAGATAAAGCCGAACACCCTTGCTCCGTTGATGTTGTCTGTGCTTCCCGCCTGTCTGCCGACGAAGGGAAGGGTTATTTCCTCTATGGACGAGCAGCCCGAGAAGGCGCCCGCGCCTATCCTGAGAACGGTGGCGGGAACGGTAACCGTCTTGAGTTCGGTGTGGTTGATGAGCGCGCTGTCTCCGATGGCGCGGACCTTGCGGCTTTCCGTACCCGTGAGAACGGTGCCGTCCGTAGAGGCGGCTATGTCGTCAAAACTCACCGTTACGCGGCGGTCGGTGGACTTTATTACCGAAGGCAGCACGAGACCGGACAACTTTTGGTATCTTTCTTTTTCGGCCTTGTATTCGGCAGAATCCTTTCTCGAACCCTGATACAGGTCGGTGTAGTAATAAGGATTGGAGGCGGCGTTGGCTATTATTGCGGAGTCGCTTGACGAATATTTGTAGCCCGTAAGCGTGTAGTAAGCCGTTTCGCCTTGGTCAAACAGCTCGTCCGCTATCGCGTCGTCATCCTCGACATTGACGAGTTCAAAGGTGATTTCGGTGGCGTTGCTCTGCTCGCTCGTCTCGTCGTCCGTACAGGCGCACAGCGCCACGGCGAGAATGAGCGACAACACCGACAGAATTATGATCTTTGCCGTTTTCTTCATGTTTTTCTCCTTGGAGAAGGGGACGGAATCGTTCCGCCTTGCTCTCTCCACATAATCATGTATTATAAATATTAACATATCGGGCGCGCGTTTGTCAATGAATTTTCAAGGGTTTTATATCCTTTTAACGGGGTTTTGTCCTTTTGGGCGGATTTTTGTCCGCTTTGGGCGCGTGCCTTGGGGTTTTGCGTTCGGTTGGGCGTTGGGCTTTTGGTTTCCGCTTTGAGTTTTATGCGGGGTGCGGTTGGATTGAACGCGGTTGGGCGTTGGCGTTTGGGTAATAACCGTTAGCGGTCAGGCGTTGCGTGAGGAGCAGCCGCCGCAGGTCGAGCAGTTGCCGTCGCACCCGCCCGAGGCCTTGCCAGTGGACGAGTACATCTTGCCCGAATAACTGCGTTTTCCCCTTCCGCCGCAGTGCGGGCAGCGGACCTCGCTGTCAAAACTGCGCACGAATTCGTCAAATTTTCTGCCGCATTTTTCGCATTGGTATTCGTATACGGGCATAACCTTCCCCTCCGTCGTTTACAAAAATTATAATCCTTTGCCGCAGATTTTGCAAGCGTTTGAAGGAAAGAGCCGCAAGGGCGGCCGCGGGAAATAAAAGACGCGGTTGCGGGTTTTGACAAGAGACGCGCCGCGGCTTTTGCCGCGGCGCGGGTAATGAAAAATGACGGTCGTGCGGACGACGGAACTGCAAGCGGGAAAGGATACGCGGCAGGAACGTACACGATACGGGCGGCCGCGGCGGGTCAGATTATGACCTTGCCTTCGAGCCAGGAGGTGAAGAACCCTTCGGCGTCGCAGCCCGCGCGCTCAAAGGCGGAGATGAGACGGGGCGTGTCGGCAATGCCAAACTTATTTTCGGAATAAAAACGCGAGAGGCCTGCGAAAAAGCGTTTGTCGCCGACGCCCGAGCGGAAAGCGTCGAACATGATGGCGGACTTGGTGTAGACGGTCTCGACGTATTCGTACTCGGAAGTAAAGCCGGAAAGCGGCCGTTCCATCGTGCCGTCCGCCTTGCCTGCAAGTTGGTCATAAACCCCGTAAAACGCACGAAATTCGGCAATTTTGCCGTTCATGAACCCTTCTCTCGAGACGAGGTGCGAGGGCGTGTTTTCAAAGAACAGGCAGACCGAGTATTCGGCAAGACCCTCGTCTATGTACGCCGTTTCAAGTTGGTTGTTGCCCACCGCGGCGTACCACCACTGGTGGGCGGTTTCGTGAACGGCGGCCTCCACGGCGGTCTCTTTGTCGAGCGAGTCGGAGATGAAAACGATGCCCGGGTACTCCATTCCGCCCTCGGGAAAGGGCGTGGAAACGACGGACAGCGAGTCGAAGGGATATTCTCCGAACAGGCGGGAAAATAGCGAAACGGCCTCTCCCACCGCATTGACGACGGCGGAATCATGTTCTCCTTTTGCATAGTAATATATATCCGTATTACCCGATTTTAACGATGAAATATTGAACTCCTTGGATAATACAAAGGCGACGTCGCGGTAGTTTTTCAACTCGTAGGTGTAGGTCGTGGACGGGCCGTCAACCTGCGTGAGCGCACACTTTCCGCCCGCGGCGACGGTGTATTCGGACGGGACCGTGAGCGACACGCTGTAATCGTACGCTTCCGAGTAGAACGGGTCGCCGAAGGGAGAATAGTCGCATTCGTAAAATCCACCCGTCTCGTGCACGCACAGAACGGGGAACCAATTGCCGAGGTTTACGCAGCCGTCCATACTGCCGAAGCGGTGGCGCGCCTTGGGGATCTTAACGGTGAACGCGACGGACACGGCCGTGCTTTCGGAAGGAAAAACCCCCTTTTTCAAAGAAATTACGAGGATGTTCTCGTCGTTTCCCGCAATGCGCCAATCGGCGATCTCGCCGTTTTCGCGGCATTCTTCAATTATTATGCCACCGTAATTCACGCCCTCGGGGTAGACTTTCGCCTCGTTTGCGGGCGACACGGGCGGGTGCTCCGCCCCCTCTCTGAACGCTGCGGGGAAGAGGTTGAACTTAAGTTCGGTAATCTCGGTTTCGGTATCGTTGACGTAGCGGACGGTCATGTCGCCCGAAAGGGTACATTCTCCGTCGAACACGGCGGACAGTTCTACGCGGGTCGAAGCGCCGCCGCCCTTGCACGCCGCCGCGGGCACAACCGCCAGACATATAAAAATAACAGCCATTATCTTTTTCATGTTAAAGCCTCCTCGCAAATCATATTCGGCTGCGGGCGGTTTTATTACTTTGACGGCGTTTGAGGGTGGCCGGATTTTCTGTCTGCATGGCGGTAAAGTGCGGGTTTTTGTGCGATTCAGGGGGTTTTTGGGTTTTACGGCTCGCGCGGTTTTGAGTTGGCGGCGCGGTCGTAAGGCGACGAGTGGGGCGCACGTGCGTAGTTTTGTTGCGCACACGCGGAGGCTTGAGCGGCGTGATTTTGCAGCGGGGGTTGCGGACAGGTTTACAGAGCGGCGGAAAATAAAAAACCCGCCGAAGCGGGAAAGTTTGCAAGCCGAAAGGCAGGCAACACAGAGTTGGTTAAATCAAAATAATATTATTAAAACTGCGTATAGCTACACAAAAGTCAAACGGTGAGCGGGACGAAGGACGCGCCGACGAAGGACGCGAGGGCTTGGGGCGAGAGTTCCACCTGATAGCCGCGGCGCCCCGCGCTGACGGCGATGGCGTCGAACAGGACGGCCGTTTCGTCGATGAATGTGGGAAAGGGCTTTTTCATGCCGACGGGCGAACAGCCGCCGTGAACGTAGCCCGTGAGCGGCAAAAGTTCCTTTTGCCTGAGCATTTCCACCGACTTGACGCCCGCGGCGAGGGCGGCTTTTTTGAGGTCGAGGGTGGCGGTTACGGGAATGACGAACACGAAGTTTCCGCCCCGCGGACAGACGGTTACGAGGGTCTTGAACACCCTGTCCCCCTCCGCGCCGATGAGGGCGGCAACCTCTTCACCCTTGTCCACCGCGGGATCGTAGGTGTGGGGCGTGTAAGGCACGCCCGCCTTGTCGAGCATACGCATGACGTTTGTCTTTTCGTCTTTCATGATAAAATGTCCGTTTTTGTGAGATTTAGGGGGTTAATTGAGGTGAAGGCGGGTAATTCCGCTCGCCGAATATCGCCCTGCCCAGCCTTATCATGTTGGAGCCGCGCTCTATGGCCATGACGTAATCGTCGGTCATGCCAACGGAAAGGTACTTGAAATCGGGAAAAAAAACGGAAAGGGTTCCGTAAAGCCCGCGCATGGCGTCCATGCAGGCTTCGGCCGCCCCTCTCTCCTTTGGCAAAACGGCCATAAGTCCCCTGAATCGCACGTTTTCAAGGGTTTTAAGCTTTGAAACCGAGTCCGTGAGTTCCTTTGGAGAAAAGCCGTGTTTGGCGTGTTCGCCCGAGATGTTGACTTCTGCAAGCACGTCCTGAACCACGCCGAGACGGGCGGCACGGGCGGAGATTTGGGCGAGCAGGGCAAGGCTGTCTCCCGATTGGATGAGGTCGGCCTTGCCGACGACGTACTTGATCTTGTTGGATTGCAGGTGGCCTATGAAGTGCTTTTCCACACCCGCGGGGTAAGAGGAAAATTTGTCCCTAAACTCCTGCGGGCTGTTTTCGCCTATGATTTTAAGACCGGCCGAAGCCGCGGCCGAAATCTCCGCCGCCGTGCGCGTTTTTACCGCGCCCACGAGGTAGATCTCCCTGCCGAGCGCCGCCGAACGTGCCGACAGGTATTTGACGAGGGCGGCCGTGTTTTCGGCGATTGCGTCAAGCGTTTGCATTGCGTTTAACCGCCGTAAGGGCGTAGATGGGTAGGCCTTTTTCGGCAAAGCCCCTTTCGTATTCGGTCATCACGTTGCCTTGCGCCATGGGGCTGGCGTGCAGGTCGAGCGTAACGTTTTCGAGGACGTAACCGCACGATGAAAGACTGACAAGGGAGTATTCAAACAGCGCACGGTCGTCGGTTTTTTGACATATTTCGCCGCCGTCCAGCAGGATTTGCGAGTACAGCGCGAGGTATTTGGGGTGGGTGAGCCGTCTGCCCGCGTAACCCTTTGCGGGGTAGGGCGTGGAAAAGTTGAGGTAAATTTTCCTCGCGACGGGGTAGGTGAAGTAATAGGAGAGGTTGTAAGCGTCCGCGTTTAGAAAGCGGAGGTTTTTCAGGTTTTCGGCGTTGGCCTTTTCCACCGCGGTTATAATGACGTTGCTTATCTTTTCCACCGCGATGTAGTTGACGGAAGGGTTGCGCCTTGCAAGTTCGGTTATAAACCCGCCCTTGCCGCAGCCAATCTCCACCTCAACGGGGTTGCCGTTGCCGAAAACCCGCGCCCAGTCGAAGGGCCTCTTCCTCTCCTGTTCGGGCAGGCTGTAAAAGCCGCTGCCCTCCACGAGGAGCAGAAGTTCGCCCGCGGAGGCGAGCCGTTCGTCCAGACGGCGCTTTCTCCTCATTCTCATAAAAAACCTCTTAAATCTCACATTATCGGCCGTTTTTGCTTTTTTAAGCCGCGGGGCTTGGGGTGTGGTTTACCCGTTTGCCCGGCGTTTGGCGGCCGTGTTTTTACGCCATGAAAGCCCCGCCTTTTGTGTAGCGGGGACAATGCGGGGTGTTTGCATTTTTTGCCCGCGGGGCTTGGGGCGTGATTCGCGCCTTTTTTGCCCGCGGGACAATGCGGGTGATGTTGTTGTTTTAAGCCGCGGGGGCTTCTTGTTCCGCCTCTGTGTCGAGGGCGGGCGTTGACGACGCCAGAACCTCTTCTTTAAGTGCGCGGGCGGTGGCGGCGAGGGTCTCCCTGTCCGAGGGCGGGGTTGGCGTGAGCGAGGCCGAAACCGTAACCACACCTACCATGCTGCACGAGACGGAGACTGCCGAGAGCGCGCCTTCCTCGGAGGCAAACACGAGGGTTATGTCCCCTATGTTCTTGTCTCCCGTGAGGCCTGCGCCCGAGAGGACGACCGTCCACGTTCCGTCCGCATACGCGTAGTCCTTGAGGTAGTTGCTCATGACAAACTTGTCCGTTTGCGCGGGCGGCTCCTCTTTGCCCGAGGAGGATTGGATGGCGGAATCTATCTTGCCGAGCAGGCTGTCCGACATGTTGAGGGCAAAGCCCACCACCTGCATGTATTCGGCGCCGACGTAAGCGAAGGAGGCGTTCATGTACTCCGTCCTGTCGCACTCAACTTCTTTATAAGAAAAGACCTTGCCAAAGACTTTTTTGTCCTCCACGCGTTCGGTGGTGATGTGGCGGGCGATGAAAACGCGGCCTTCGGACACGGTGATGCGGGATTCCACGTTGCCGAGAATAACGGGAGTAGACAGGGTGTAAGTAAGCCCGCCGAGATAGTAACTTTTTGCGCTTACCGTGGCGATTACGTCGTAAGTTCCGTCCGCACGCACTAAGCCCTCGGCCGAAACGGCGACGGGTATCTTGATGAGATCCAGCCCGCCGAGCGTGATGTTGAGGTTGACCGAACCCGTGAACGCGACGGACGCGCCCTGTTCGTCCACCGCGCCGCCGACGTAGTCCGCCAGCGTGGAAGCGAGTGCGACAACGGTGGTCATGTCGAGGTATTCTTGCTCACTGACCGTGTAGTCGTAAGGTTGGGCGTCAAAGGAAACGCGGGCGTACAGAATGGAAACGGCAACGTCGTTTACCGTAAACGACAGCGGGTTTTCCACGGTAGCGGCAAGGCGGATGGCGAAATCTTCGGCCGCGGCGGCAAAGTCGAGGACGGAAGCGTCCCAATTTTCAAAGACGGAATAAACGCCGTCCAGCACGGACGCGAGGTCCACCGCAGGAGTCCCCGCGGGAATTTCGGGCAGAGCCTCCCCGCCTTCCTCGCCGCTATTTACGCCGCTCTTTATATCGTTTATAAAGTCGCGCACGATGTCGGCGTCGCTTCCGCCAAACATGTATTTGCAGCCGTCAATGTCGGCGTACAGTTTGTCGCCCGTAAGCACGGCCTTGACGTTGTACGTATATTCGTCCACCGTAACCGCGGCTTCTATCGCCGCCGAGGACGACGGAATGTCGATGTGCAGCGAACCCGCAACTTCGGCGTGAACGGCGTCTACGTCGAGCGCGAACGCGAAGGAAGCGGAGATTACGTCGCCCGTGAAAATCGAGGCGAGGTGCTCGGCCGCGGGCGTCAGGTCAACGGCGTTTTCAAAGTCAAAGGGATAGAACAGCCCGTCGCAAGAAACGGCAGAAAGCGTGAGCGAAACAGGCAGGCCGTTGTAGTCAAAAGTAGCGAAAACGTGCGAAATACGGCACTTTCCGTCGTTTACCGCAAATTCCATGCGGAGCGGAACAGTGGTTTCAAAGAGCGGAAGTTCTGCCGTGAGAGTAGCCGAACCGTTCTCCTTGTCGTACTCGAACGCGCCGCCCGCAAGGGCCGACAGCAACTCGTCGGTATCGGGCAGAGCGGGTTGTTCTCCGCCTGCGGGGAATTGTTCGGCAAGGGCTTTGGCGTTGACGGAATAGGTCGTTCCGCCCGCGGGGAAGTAGACCGAGCCGTCCTTGTAAGCGGCGGCGAAACTGCCGATTTTCAACTCGAAAAATCCGCCTTCCACATCGAGACGGGCAAAGGCGTTGTACTGCGATTCGCCCGCTTCAACGTCCAGCCGCACGGCCTGTGCGCCCGTTATAACGTCGGTAAACCCGTCCGCAAGGGCGGCAGCGGCGGTCAGTTCCTGCTCCTCGTCGTCGGCGACGTCGGCGTCCAAAAAATGCTCGTACCAGCCGAAAGCGTCGGGGTCGGCGGTGCCGTAAGAGTAGGTTATGGTCATGTTGCCCGTGCAGGTTACGCCGCCGAGCATGTCTATGTCGTAAACCTCTCTGACTTCTATTTTAAGGATACGCCACTCGGCGTCAAAGGTGAAGTCGAGGCCCACCTCCGCAAACACCGGGTAGTTGCCCGAGGCCGCCATCGTCTTGACCTGCCGCCTGTAATAAAGTGTGGATTTTGTGGGATTCAGGGCGGTTTTCACCGTGTAAAGGTCGCCGCTTCTCTCCGTTTCGCTTGCCGAAATGAGCGTTTCCTCATTCAATATGTAATCGACAAGTCCAGTGGGCACAAGGCCGTAACGGCGGCCGTACTCTTCCATGGAAAGGCCAGCGGGGGCCTCTTCGTCAAAGACGGTCGCGTCTCCGTTTATCTTGGAGCGGTCCTTCTGCCTGCGCAGCAGCACGCGGTCGGGTGCAAAATATTTTTCCTCCGCAATGTTTACAAACGCGCTCGTGGAGCAGGCGAGGGTAACGACCTTGCCGTCCAGATAGTCCTTTCTGTTGTGGATTATCTGTTTGTAAGGTATGCCTAAAACGCCGGCTTCAGCCTTGCCTTCCGTAACCGAACAATAGTTGTCCGCACCGGCAAGTTTGCCCGCGACAAATTTGAGATTTTCAATCGATCCGTACTCCTCGGGCGTGGTTCCGTCCTCGGGCGGGAGTTCGGCAAAGGAGTCCTTGTTCTGAACCCCGATGTCGTCATCCGACGGTGCGCTTATCGAGCAGGAAGCCAAAGACAGGACGAAAAGCATGGCCAGAAGGCCGATCAAAAGTTTTTTCATTACCGTACCTCTTTATATTTTTTCCCACAAAAACAAAACAGATACGGCGGCCGCAAGCGGCCTATATCACAAAAACGGATTTTACCGTTTTGGTGGCGAATGTTAAAAAGTGGCCTTTATCGCGCAAAAACTGGGTTTTCCGTTTGCGATTCGATATTAAAAAGTGGCCTATATCTCACAAAAACGGATTTTACCGTTTTGGTGGCGGATATTGAAAAGTGGCCTTTATCGCGCAAAAACGGAGTTTTCCGTTTTTGTGGCGGATGTTGAGAAGTGCCCTTTATCACGCAAAACGGCGGCGGCCGTTCAGCGGTCGGAGATGTTTTCCACAAACAGAGAGTCGAAGCCGACAGGCTCTACAAAGTCGCTCTCCTTGAACTTTACGTGGTTGAACTTGGCGAGATTCATGATGTGCGCGCGGAGCAGCACGGGCGTCGGAATGTCCAGCGCGTAGGCGATTTCGGCAAGGTATTCGTGAAGTTCGCCCCACACGAGGCGGCCTTCCTTTTCAAACACGGTCTGTTTGACTATCTTGTTGTCCTTTATAATTTTAGCCCAGAGTCTCGTCATGCAAGCTCCCATTGCGAATACGGGGTGAAGTTTCTTACGATCCCGAATATCACGAGAATTACGCCCAGAACGGCGAGGTATATCCACCATTTTTTGGTGGGCAGCGGAATTATCCGCTTTACTGCAATCAGGTCCACGGCAAGCGCCAGCAGCACGTAAGCGAACACGGGCGAGAGCACGGTGAACACGGCGTGGTAGCGGAGTGCCGAATAGAAGTCGAAGGTCATGAGCGAGTACGCCGCGCGCGTCGCCCCGCAGGTGAGGCATTTTATCCCCAGCCTGCGCCAGATGCAGGGGAAAAATTCGTGTTCGGTGGGGTTGACAAACCGCACCGCGACGAGCAGCGCCGCTAAAGCCGCAAGCGCGCCGACGGTGGACCACCTTATTGCGTTGCGTTTTGTCTTTTCCATTTTTACCCCGTTTTTGTGCGATTCAGGCCACTTTTGGGTTTATGCCACGCCGCTCGGTAAGTTTAAGCGGCTATATGAGGCCTGCAAGACGCACGATGTACAGCGTATTGTAAAGCGTGGTTATGTAGTCGAGATACACCGCCACCGCGTAGAGCACGATAAGAACGGACGAGAGCGCAAAGCCCGCGCACGACGTTATGAGACCCGCGACAGCCATTGCCAAGCCGTCGTAAGTTTCGGGGTCTTTACGCGCGCGAGACACGGCGATGGCGCCGAGAACTATGCCCACGGCCGCCACTATCATCTGCAGGATGAGCGGGTAGCCGCAACAACAGCACACGGTCAGCGCCACGGATATTATGCCGAGAACGAGCGAAGCAATAGCAAGCCCCTTCTTCCTCGGTTCGCCGTCGGGTTGGCCATTGTTTGGCTGTCCGTTGTAGTTGGGTTGGCCGTTGTAATTGGGCCGACCGCCGTTGGCGTACGCGTTATAATTGTTGTAATTGGGTGCGCCGTAACCTGCGGCGTTGTTGACACAATTGCCGAATTGCCCGTGATTGGCCGCTCCGCCGTAACCGTTGTTAGGTTGGGCGTTTGGCCGGGGCTGTTCGTCGCTGCCCGGTCCGCCGTAAAAGCCGTTGTTCACGGGTGCGGCGTTACCGTTATAATAGGTATTATCGTCCGCGGCAAAACCGTTGTTGTTTACGGGTGCGCCGTTCACGTAGCCGTCGTTCATAGTGCCGCCGACGGGGGCGGTGCCGTTGTCGTAACCGGCGTTGCCGTTACAATCGCTGCCGACAGATTCGCCGACGTTTTCGGGAGATTCGCTATCGGAAGGATTGCGGGGTTCTCCGTTCTGGTAATCTTCCATGTCTTTCTCCTCGTCCCGAGGGTTCAGTTGACCTCGCCGTCGTCGGGGCATTCGTCGAGATCGCAGTCGTCGCAGTTGCCGTCGCAGCCTTCGAGGTCGGCGGCG
>CANQUN010000023.1 GCA_947627065.1 uncultured Clostridia bacterium | reverse complement strand
AGCCCCGAGGTGTCCTTGTCTATGCGGTGGACGATTCCCGGGCGAATCTTGCCGTTTATGCCGCTGAGACTGTCCAGACGGTAGAGCAGGGCGTTGACGAGCGTGCCGGAGTTTACGCCGCTGCCCGCGTGGACGGTCATGCCCTGCGGCTTGTTTACCACGGCTAAACACTCGTCCTCGTAAACTATGTCCACGGGAATATTTTCGGGACGGACGTCTATGGTTTCGGGTTCGGGGAGAAAAAGTTCTACCCCGTCGCCTACGGCCACGGGGTCTTTGGGTTTAGCGGTTTTTCCGTTGAGGTGAACCATTCCCTCGTCGATGAGTTTTTTTATCCTGCTCCGCGTAAATTCCGTCAAAGAAGCAAGGCACACGTCGAGACGGGGAAAGGCGGCGTCAGCCACAAAAAAGCGTTTATCCATTATCCGCTTTCTTGCGATGGAACCTGAGCAGCGCGTCCTCGTCCATGAACAAAAACCACACGATCAACATGGCCGCGCCTATGCACAGCGCCGAGTCCGCAACGTTGAAGTTCGCAAAGAACACGACGTCTATAAAATCGGTTACGGAACCGAACACCACTCGTTCGATAAAGTTGCCTATCGTGCCGCCGATTATGAGGATAATCGCTGTTTTAAGCCACTTTCTGTTTTTGCCGAGCCTTAAAAAGACGATGTACAAAAGCGGCAGCGCGATGCAGGTGATGACTATGAAAAACACCCTTGCCCACTCTTCGCCCGCGATGAAGCTGAACGCAGCGCCGGAGTTCCTCTGCAGGCGCAGGTTGAGCACTCCGTCGATGAGCGTTACCTTCCACTCTCCGCCCGAGGCGAGAGCCTTGCCCTGCACCGCTATCTTGGTTATTTGGTCGAGGAATATTACGCCGACGAGAAGTAAGAAATAAATCATATCGTTATCCGCGTATTGCGCGTATCATTTCCGTTTTAAGGTTGTAGAGTTTGTCCGAAAGGTCTACCTTGTAGATGTGAGGATTGTCTATACGGCGGTATTCGTCCCAGAAGGTTTCCTTTTCTCTGTTTGCGTATTCCCTGATTTCGGACACCGACGGGAAGTTGTAAACGAGTTTGCCGCCGAGTATGACGGGAACCTGCAGTTCGCGGACGGTGTAGTTTTCAAAGGTGGTCTTCTTCCACGTGTCCACGGGGTGGAACACGGTCAAAGGCTTGCTCTCGTCAAACTTTTCGCCCCTCAGGAATATGAGGTCGGCTTCTGCCTTGCCCGTATTCTTGTCGTATATCCTCAATATATTCTTGAACCCGGGGTTGGTGATCTTGGCGGCGTTGTCGCTGAGTTTGATCTTGGGAACGAGCGTTCCGTTTTCCTCCACGGCGGCAAGTTTGTACACACCGCCGAGAGCGGGCAGTTCGTCGCCAGTGATGAGTTTTGTCCCCACTCCCCACAGGTCTATCGCCGCACCCTGACTCTTGAGAGAACGGATGGAATATTCGTCAAGATCTCCCGAGGCGCAGATTATGGCGTCCTTGTAACCGGCGGCGTCAAGCATCTTTCTCGCAGCCTTCGATAGGTACGCCAGATCGCCCGAATCGAGCCTTATTCCCAAAGGTTTGAGGCCTTTTGTCCTGAGTTCGTCAAACACCTTTATGGCGTTGGGAACGCCGCTTCTCAGCGTGTCGTAAGTGTCGCAGAGGAGCAGGGCGGCATTGGGATAAGTGTCGGCATAAGCGCGGAAGGCGTCCAGTTCGGAGGGGAAGTTCATGACCCAACTGTGCGCGTGGGTTCCCGAAACCTTTATGCCGAACATCTTGCCCGCAAGCACGTTTGACGTGGAACCGCAGCCGCCTATGACTGCCGCCCTCGTGCCGTAAATGCCCGCGTCCGGCCCTTGCGCGCGGCGCAGGCCGAATTCCATAACCGAATCGCCGTTGCCCGCGGCATAACAAATCTTTGCCGCTTTGCTGGCAATAAGCGTCTGATGGTTGATGATGTTGAGAAGGGCCGTTTCTATGAGTTGCGCCTGCATGACGGGCGCTTTCACCGTGAGGATGGGCTCCCCCGGGAAAACCACCGTCCCTTCGGGCACGGCGTAGATGTCTCCCGTAAAAACAAAGTTTCTCAAATATTCAAGAAAAGCCTCGTTAAAGAGGCCTAAACTTTCCAGATATTCGAGATCCTGTTTTTCAAAGCGTAGCGATTTAACGTACTCCGCGGCCTGCTGTAAACCTGCGGCCAGGGAGTACGTTATCAAGCTATGCTGACGGAAGAAAACGTCGAAAACGGCTACCTGATCTTCGTACCCTTCCTTAAGATAACCGTTCATCATCGTAAGTTCGTAGAGATCGGTCAAAAGGGTAAGATTTCTGTTTTCCATTTATCGGATTTTCCTCGTGTCCGTTAAATTACTTGTTGAGATATTTTTCTATAATGAAAGGAACGAAGTAAGTGATGAGACCGATTGCAACAGCCGAGATGAGGCCGATCCACCATTTGGCAAAGCTTACGCCTTCAACAACAGCCCAGAAGCAGCCGATTACGAGAAGGCAGATGCCGAGCCACTTGCACAGAGCGCTGGATTTGGCATAGAAATAGTGGAGGTAAAGAACAAGGCCTTCACCGCAAGCAAGTACGCCGAGAAGAGCGCTGAGCCAAGGAGCAACGTGCCAAAGGTTGAGACCACCTTCAACAACGCCCGCTACGATAGCGAGTACGATAGCTGCGACGAGCACAGCGGCTGCTGCAATAAGCGTGAACTTATTGAGCTTGAGATCCTCAATTTGTTTCTTGAGTCCGTTCATGATAAGATTTCTCCTTTGCTTCTTTCCTTGAAGCTGTAAAATATTGTATGCGGCCTTTGCCGTACATACCTTTGTAAAACCCCTTCCTTCTACAATATGCGCGAAACGCCGCGTTTATGCAAAAGGTTTACCGGGACGGACGAACGCCGCCCATCTTTTCGGTAATTATATTATAGCAAATTTCCGTAATAAATCAAGCGTATTTCGGGGTTTTTCCGCAGAAAATGTCCTTGTTTCGTGAAAAGTTTGTGAAAATTGACCTTTTGTGCCGAAAAAAATGAGATTGAACGGGACAAAAATAATGCTCAGACCGAAAAACGGACGGCGGACGGCGCTCCCCCTGCCCTCTGCTACTACGGCGTTGCGCTTTGATTTGCGGAACAGGCAGCGGATTGATTGCGGCGGGGCGTTGCGGCTGATTTGTAAATCGGCGGTTGGCAACCAAAGGCAAAACGCCCGATAACATGCGTTTTATGGGGTTATGTGCAGATGTGCAGGCGTTGGTGTGTAATGTTCGGGACGAAGAGTTGGCGGGTTGTTGCCGCACCGTCGGCACGGTGGGTTAAAAGCCAAAAATGTGCGATAATGCGCGTTTTAGGTGTTATGTGCAGATGCGCAGGCGTTGGCGTGTAATGTTCGGGACGAAGAGTTGACGGGTTGTTGCCGCACCCTCGGCACGACGGGTTGGAAGGACAAAAATATGCGATAATGTGCGTTTTAGGCCACTTATGCACCAAAAAAGGACCCCGCTGCGGTTTGCCGAAACGGAGTCCTTGCCGATGAGTTCAATTGACCCTTTCCCCGCTTTCACCGAAGCCGAGGCTTACGAGCAGCGCCTCGTTTACCCGCGACATCGTGCCTTCGGGCAGCATTCCTATACGCTCTTTGAGTCTTCTTTTGTCTATCGTGCGTATCTGCTCGAGGAGTATGACGGAATCCTTTGCGAGGCCGAACTGCTTGGCGCACAACTCGATGTGCGTGGGGAGACGCGCCTTATTTATGCGGCTGGTTACAGCGGCGGCGATCACGGTCGGACTGTATTTGTTTCCGACGTCGTTCTGCACCACGAGAACGGGGCGGACGCCGCCCTGTTCGCTGCCGACGACAGGACTCAGATCGGCGTAATACAATTCACCACGTCTAATCATAAGGATGACCCCCGTTACCTGCCGAAGCCCCGTTACATTATACGATACGCCCGTCGCGCAGGTTCTCATTGATTATTGCCCGTCGGGCGGAGTTTATACCTTTTGTAATTTCAAGGACGGGCAAGCGGCGGGTGCGGGCGCGGATTGCTCTGTTGCGGCGGATCGGTTTGGGTTTGTTGAGTATTTTTAACGGGTGCGCGGCGTTGAGGGTTTGGGGTGAACGGGTTTAGCGGGAGCATCGTGTTGTTGGCATTGCGGGCTTATTGTGGGGTCTCGGATTGATTCGTCGGGTGCAAATGAGGCATGAAAAACGCACCCGTTTGGGTGCGCGGTTTTTGGTGTGAGAATAAATTAGTGGCCTTTTTCGCAGAAAATCCGACGGTTATGCGATGAGTTTAAGCATACGGGCGACGGTTCTGGCAAAAATTTTGGCGGACGATACCGATATATGTTAAATTCAGTCATTACGGATTATCGGTATCGTCGTTTTTGTGAGATTCAGGGGACTTTTCGGCAAAATCACCCAAATCAGCAGACGAAGAATCCACGCTTTCCGAGTTGGATTGCGCCTCTTCGGCGGGCGACGGATTGACTAAAGGTTCGATGGGCAATGAAGCGGGGGAAGGTTCGGAAGACGGAGCGACGCCCTCTTCGGCGGGCGATGGATTGGCGGAGATTTCAGTGGACGACGGAGCGGCGGACGCTGCCGAGGCAAGCGCGGCGGACGGGACGGAATTTTCTTTTATGAGGCGGTTGAGTTCCTTAACCTCTTTGACGCCGAGCCACACCGAGAGCGCAAAGGCGAGCACGTCCGCGGCGGGCTGGACGAGTATGAGACCCGTTTCGCCGAATAAAAACGGCAGCAGAAGCACGGACGGGATAAAGAAGATGCCGTTACGCGCCATGGAAAGCACGGTGGCGGGCACGACCTTGCCTATGGTCTGCAGCATCATGTTGGTAAATGTTATCATTCCTATAAACTGAAAGGATATACATTGTAGGCGCAGCCCGTCCGAGGTGAGTTTGGTTCCCTTGAAAATATCGGCGATCTGCGGGGAAAGGGCGAAGATTGCCGCCGTTACGACGAGGATGGCAACCGCGGAGATTTTTATGCAGAAGAAATAGCCCTGCTTTACCCTGTCGTACTTTTTGGCGCCGTAGTTGAAGCCGCACACGGGCTGGAAGCCCTGCCCGAAACCGAGCGCCGCCGAGAAGCAGAAGTTCATGATTCTCGATATCTTGCCCATGTCGGCGATGGCGGAGGTGGAGCCGTAAATTCCCGCAATGTGGCTCATCATGATCGACGATACGCTGGCGAGACCCTGACGGGCAAGCGAGGGCGTTCCGCCGATAAAAACGTGCTTTAAGAGCGTGAAACTGAACCTGTATTTTCTGAGTTCGAGATGGATGTTGTTGCCGAGTTTCATGCCGATGAAGAGCACGATGAAGCCCGAGGTCTGCCCTATCGCCGTGGCGAGACCCGCGCCCGACGCGCCCATGTTGAACACGAGGATGAACAGCGCGTCCAGCCCGACGTTTATCACCGCACCCGACACGATACCCACCATCGAGTAGACGGCGTTACCCTGAAACCGCATCTGGTTGTTCAGCACGAACGAGCCGCACATGAACGGCGCTGCCAGAAGTATGTAAAACATATATTCTTTGGCGTAGGGCAGGATGTTTTTGTCCGCACCGAGGCCGATGGCGAGCGGCTCGAGGAAGATGAAACCCAGAACGGTTATGCACAGGCCGAAGAGCATGCTCGTTACGAAACCGAAAACGGCCATGCGGGAAGCGTCCTCTCTGTCCTGCTTGCCGAGAGCGCGGGATATGTAGGTGCCCGAACCCTGCCCGAAGAAGAAACCGCAGGCCTGAATTATCGCCATGAGAGAAAAGACGACCGCCGCGGCACCCGTGGCCGCGTCTATCGTGGGCCTGTCGCCCTTCATCTGTCCGAGAAAGAAGGTGTCCGCCATGTTGTAGACGGACGTTACGAGCATGCTTATTATCGTGGGGATTGCGAGCGTGGATATAAGTTTGGATATCGGCGTTTCGGTCATCCAAACGTATTTTTCTTCTTCTGTCATTATTTTTCGCATAATACGCCTCTCTCCCCCCATCTTTTCCAAAACACAGCCGCAGGCAAAAATGCCGTTTTTTGTGCGATTCAGGCCACTTTTTTAGTAAATACCCTTTTATACCGGAAGCCGCAACCAACAGCCAAAAATGCCGTTTTTTGTGCGATTCAGGCCACTTTTTCAGAAAATGTCCTTCTGCACCGTCGTGTAGAACAGTTTGCGGATTTCCTCTCTGTCGGAGGTTTTTGCAAGTATCCACATCAGCTTTGTAACGACGGCTTCGAGCGTCATGTCGTAAGCCTCGATTACGCCTTTGAGGGATTTTATGCCGCTGCCCGCTTCGTAAACGCTCATGTCGCTGCCCTCGTGCGGGACCTGCGTGGTAACGACCACCGTGCCGCCGCCGCTTATGAACGCGGCTATCTTTTCGGCCGCGGCGCTCCCCTCGCATACGGGAAGATTGCCGACGCCGAAACTTTCGATGACGACGCAGGAGTAGGCGTCCTTTATCCTGTCGAGCACGGTGAAATCTTCACCCGGAATGAGTTTTAAGACAAAGACGCGGGGACAGAGAGAGAACGATAATTCGGGACCCGACGGGGAAGCCTTTTCTTCGATGTACACGGCGACCCTGCCGTCCCTGACGACGCCGACTTCGGGAAAGTCCACGCTGGAAAAGGCGTTGTAACTCTTGGTGCGCGTCTTTCTCGCCCTGTTGCCGATGATTATCTTCCCCTCAAACACTATATGCACGAGGCAGGCAGAAGGATGAACGGCGTAGACGAAGGCGTCGTAAAGGTTGTTGCGGGCGTCCGTGTCGCGCATGTATATGGATTTCTGTGCACCCGTGAGAACTATGGGCTTTACGCTGTCCTTGACGAGGTATGAAAGGGCGGACGCGGTGTACGCCATGGTGTCCGTGCCGTGGGTTATTACAAACCCGTCGTAATTGTCATAATTTTCTTTTATGCAGCGGGCGATGGCTATCCAATGTTCGCAGGTCATCATGGCGCTGTCTATGTTGAAAAGTTGGACGGCGTTGACCCGAGCAATCTCCGAAATTTCGGGCACGCAGGCGAGGATTTCGTCCGTGCCGAGCAGGGGCGCAAGGCCTTTTTTTGTGGGACCGGACGCTATGGTTCCGCCCGTTGCGATAAGCAATATTTTTTTCATTTTATCTCGATAACCTTTGAAAAAGGCCACTTATTCAAAAAGAAGGGGCACGAGAGAAGCGACCGTGGGAGCGTAAACGGGGGCGTTTTTCTTCATGTAATCGGCTATCTTCTCCACCTCGTGCGACCAGCCAGCGCAGATGAACGGAACGTCCGCCGCACGCGCCATGTCAAGCCCCGGTTTGAGATCGTCCACCACGACGAGATCGTGGGGAGCAAGCGAATAATGTTCCATTATGTCCAAAAGCGGGAAGGTTGAAGGTTTGCGGCGTTCGGGCGGTTCCTCACCACCGTAGATACGGTCGGGCAGGATGCCGACGCGGGCGGCGTAATCGCGGCGGATTACCTCCGAATAAGAATGCGAGACCACGCACACGAGACCGCCCTCCGCCTTTTGCCGCTCGATTATCTCATTCATGCCGTCGTAGGCACGGGGAATCCTCTCTGCTATGTATTTAAGCCACGATTCGAGTTGGTAATTCATCTCCTCCTGTGTAAAGCCGAGTTTCTTTTCCATATAGTCGAAGAATCCCGGGTCGAAGCAGTTGAGTATGAACTCCTCGCGGGTGATGTGCAGCCACGGTTTTACCTCTTCAATCGTCTTTTTGAAAGAGGGATAATGTATTTCGGAAGTCGAGCGGACGAGCGTGTCGTCGTGGTCGAGCACGAGGCATTTATACTTCATTGAATTTCTCCTGTAAATAGCGGCAGATTGCGTTGCAGCCCTCGGAAATGTCCTGCCATGCGCTGTCGAAGTCGCCCGTGTACCACGGGTCGGCAACGTCGCCGTCCTTGCCGCAGAAGGATTTCATGCTCCTTATCTTCTGCGTGCAATGGCCGGCATCAGATCCGAAATATCTTTCCGCCATCCGCTCCACACTGCGCTTGTTGCCGCCGTCCATGACGACGATGAGATCGCTTTCCTCAAGATCTTGCTTGGTCAACAGAACGGAATATTTACCTTTTGACGACAGGCCATGCGCGGCGAGGGTGCGGGCGGCCTCAGGGTAAACGGGGTTGCCGTTTTCCTCTCTGCTTGTTGCCGCGGACGATACTGAGACGAAAGCAGAAAGCCCCTTTTTCTCGATTAAATCGCGCATGAGTATTTCGGCCATGGGACTGCGGCAGATGTTACCCAGACAGACGAATATTATTTTATACATAACAATCAATCTGCCGCCGCTGCGGGATAGCAACAGGCGGCAGTCAATAAAACGTTTATTTTTCTTTTATGTATGCGAGGAATTCTTCCTTGACTTCCTCGTCCCTGAGCGAGAAGTCGACGACGGCTTTGAGGTAGCCGAGTTTGTCGCCCGTGTCGTAACGCATTCCGTCAAAGGCGCAGGCGACCACCTTGCCTTCAGCGGCCATCGCGTCGAAGGCGTCGGTTATCTGGTACTCTCCCCCGATACCCGGTTTGAGTTTGCGAAGGTAGCCGAAGATGTCGGGCGTCAGGACGTAACGGCCGAGCGGCGCAAGGTCGCTTTTGATGTCTTGCGGCGCGGGCTTTTCGGTTATTTTCGTAACGTAATAGATGTTGCCGTCCGCCCTGTCGTACTCTACGGAAGCGTACTTCGGCACGTCCTTCACGGGCACCTTTTTGCAGCCGAGGACGGTCTTGCCCGTCTTTTCGTACGCGCGGATGAGCTGGTGGGACACGGGGTCGGTTGCGTTGAACATGAGGTCGTCGCCGAACATGAGAAGGAAAGGTTCGCCGCCGACGAATTCTTCCGAAAGGGCCACGGCGTGCCCCGTGCCGAGTTGCTGCTCCTGAATGGCGAAGGAGAAAGAGGCGATTCCGTCAATCTCGTCAACAGCCGTGTAATACTTGTGCTTGGAAGGCGAGGTGAGACGGGAGAGTAACTCCTCGTTTCTCGTAAAGTAGTCCTCTATTATTTCCGAATGGTTGCCGACTATGAACAGTATTTCGGTTATGCCGCTGTCCGCCGCTTCTTCGGCGATGAGTTGGAGAATGGGCTTGTCGACTATCGGGAGCATCATCTTGGGAACGGCTTTGGTTATAGGCAGAAACCTCGTGCCGAAACCCGCAACGGGTATGACCGCTTTGGTTATCTTGTTCATGGTCCGCCTCGTTATTTCGTGCCGAAAATCCTGTCCCCCGCGTCGCCGAGACCGGGAACAATGTACGCGTTTTCGTTGAGACGCTCGTCGAGAGCGGCGACGTATATGTCCACTTCGGGATGAGCCTTGCGGACGGCGGCCACGCCTTCGGGTGCGGCGATGAGGTTCATCATCCTTATGTCCTTACATCCTCTGTCTTTGAGGAATTGTATGGCCGCGACCGCGCTGCCGCCCGTGGCGAGCATGGGGTCTACGATTATGATGAGACGCTTTTCGGCATCGAGCGGAAGTTTGCAGTAATACTCCACGGGAAGGTGCGTTTCGGGGTCGCGGTAGAGGCCGATGTGCCCCACTTTGGCGTTGGGAATGAGCGTGGTTATTCCGTTGACCATGCCAAGCCCCGCGCGCAGGATGGGAACGACGCCCACGCTTCTGCCCGAGAGCATTTTGGATTTAGTCTTGCATATAGGCGTTTCTACCTCTACGTCCATGAGCGGTAAATCCTTGGTGGCCTCGTACGCGAGAAGCAGGGATATTTCGTCGAGAAGTTGCTTGAAGTCCTTGGTGTTGGTGTTTTTGTCGCGCATCATCGTAACCTTGTGTTGGATGAGCGGATGGTCGACTACCACTAACTTGCCCATAAATTCCTCCGTTTATTTGGCGTATTTTTGTTCGATTGCGGTTATCTTGCCGACGCGGCGTTCGTGCCTGCCGCCGTCGAAGCCCGAGGTCAGGAAGGTGTCCACTATCCCGTACATCAGTTCCTCGGAGATGATCTTGGCGCCGAAGGCGACGATGTTGGCGTTGTTGTGGTTTCTCGTAAGTTTGGCGGACACGACGTCGTGGCAGTGTGCGCAACGCACACCGGGAACCTTGTTGGCGGCAATGCTTATGCCTATGCCCGTGCTGCAGATGAGAATGCCGAAGTCGAAGGCGCCGTCTTTTACGGCTTCCGCCACGGGAAGGGCGTAATCGGGATAATCGCAGGACTCCTCGCTGTAGCAGCCGAAGTCCTTGACCTCGTAACCCTCGGCCTCGAGGTGGGACACGAGTTTGGTTTTGTAAGCGTAACCGCCGTGGTCGCAACCTATTGCTATCTTCATTTTTACTCCTTGTTTACTCTTTGGGTTGGTGCCCGTTGTTTTGGGGTTGGTCCCATTGTTTTGTGTTTGGGGTTATTGCCTGTTGTTTTGTGTTTGGGGTTATTGCCCGTTTATGTCTTTTATCCTTTGTGTAAGTATGCCGTCCTCTATGTCGTCGGCAAGCAGCCTGCACGCGTCCACGAGGGAACGGAAGGTTTTTTCGTACTCCGCGTCGTCCCCGCCGAAGGGGTCCGCGATGGGCGGAATGCCGTATAATTGTGAGAAATCGGCGGCTTTTTTGTTTTTTACGGCCGAAGCGGCGGCAGGCGTCATGCAGATTATGGCGTCCGCCCCCGCGACGCGCGAACGGGTTATCGGGTGGGAACGGAACTTGCGGGGAAGGATTCCGTACCGCTTCATGGCGGCTGCGGCGCCCGCGCTGAGCGCGTCCCCCTCGCGTGCGTCCGTCCCGCACGAAGCGACCCTTACGCCGCTTATTCCGCGGTCTTTCAGTATCCTTGCGAGTATGTACTGCGCCATGGGCGAACGGCAGGTGTTGCCCGTGCAGACAAAAAGCACTTTCACGTCTTGCCTCCCATGGCTTTGACGAACCTGTTCATGACCCCGACGTCCACCTGAGAGTCGCCTTTGAGGGCGACGCCGATGATGAAGTTGTGGGTTTTTTCCGCCTGTCTCAAAGCCGTGTAGACGTTGGCGGCAAGCTGCTCGCTGGTGGAGCCGAGCGATATGTATTCCATTCCTTCAAGTTGGGCGGCAATTTTGTCGTCGCATATAAAAATGGGCGATAATCCGCGATTCAGGGCACTTTTGTATTCCGAAACGGCTTCGGCAAGACGGTCGCGCTCGAAGTAAGCCGTCTCGGCACGCGGGGAGTAATGCTTGTATTTCATGCCCGGGGAACGGACGGGTCCGTCGGTGGAATGGACGTATTCGCATCGGCCTGCAACGGCCTTTATCATGTCAAAGGTAACAAGGCCGCTCCTTAAAATGACGGGAACTTCTCCCGTTACGTCGAGAACGGTGCTCTCTATGCCGCCGCATGAACTCCCGCCGTCGAGAATGAGCGGGATTTTACCCGCAAGATCGTCGTAAACGTGGCGGGCCGTGACGGGACTGACGTGTTTGGAGACGTTTGCCGAGGGCGCGGCTATGGGAACGCCCGCCGCCCGCAGAAAGCGTGCGGCGCCCCGGTGGGCGGGAACCCTGACGGCGAGCGTATCCAGCCCGCAACTGACGAGAGGCGACACCTTGCCCTTGCTCTTGTACACCATGGTGAGAGGCCCCGGAAGGTACGCTTTTGTGAGTTTTAGGGCACTTTCTGTGATGTAGACGAGATTTGAAACGTCATATTCGGGAGGGACGTGGACGATGAGCGGATTGTCCGACGGACGGCCTTTGGCGGCGTAGATGGCGCGAACGGCGTCGTCGTTCGTGGCGTCGGCGCCGAGGCCGTAAACCGTTTCCGTGGGAAAGGCCACGAGTCCCCCCTCTCTTATTATTTTAGAAGCGAGCGCAAGGCTCTCTTCGTTTATATCGGAAATTACTGTCTGCATTCAGAATGAAGTATCGAAGGGCGCGTCGTCCGAACCGCCGTCCGAACCGCCCATTCCGCCGTCGGCGTTCTTTTCGGGAGGAATGTCCGAATCGCTGTATTCGGAGCCGTTGAGGCCACCGTCGTCAGCGGGTGCGCCGTCCTCGTTCTTGTGAGAAGTGCCCGCGTGATAGATGTCGCCGCGGGATTTGTAGTCGGCGGGCATGTCGACGAATTTGGTGGTTCCGCCCGAGAACAGCAACTCGAAACTGCCCGTGGCGCCCGAACGGTTTTTTTCGACGAGAATCTCGGCGACGTTGCGGGCGACCTTACCCTTGGCAATCTCCTCCTCTTCGGCAACCTTGTCGGGACGGTGGATGAACATGACTATGTCGGCATCCTGTTCGATGGCGCCCGATTCGCGAAGGTCGGAAAGCACGGGCCTCTGCCCCTTTCTGCCCGTTACGAGACGGGAAAGCTGGGAGAGGGCGAGGACGGGAACGTCGAGTTCCTTGGCTATCATCTTGAGGTTACGCGAAATTTCGGTGATCTCCTGCTGGCGGTTGTCGCTGCGTTTTACGCCCCCTTTCCTCACTTCCATGAGCTGGATGTGGTCTACGACGACGAGGTCAAGCCCTACTTTGCTCTTGAGCCTGCGGCATTTGGAAAGGATTTCCTGAGGGGTGGTTATCGAGGTGTCGTCTATGTAAATCTTTACGTCGTTTAATTTTTTTCTCGCAGTCCATATCTTGCGCCACGCTTCTTCGTCGGCTCCGCCCGTGATTATCTGCTCCGAACTTACGCCGCTGACCGAACACATCATTCTCTGCGCGAGTTCGTCCTTGGTCATTTCGAGGGAGAATACGGCGCAGACGGCGTTGCTCTGCAGGGCGGCGTTTTCGACGATGTTCATGGCGAGGGTGGTCTTGCCGTTTGAGGGACGGGCGGCGAGGATGATGAGGTTGCCGCGGCGGAAGCCGTTGAAGTATTTGTCCATCATCTTGAAGCCCGATTTAAGCCCCGTGAAGGCGTTGGCATCCTTGCTCATGAGTTCGAACCTCCTGAGCACTTCTCCGAAACTGTCGGTTATGGGAGAGAGCGTGGAGGTGTCGTGCTCGGCGGAGATGTCGTAGATGGCCTTTTCTGAGCGAGGCGTCTCCGTCCGTCGATTCGTAAGAGTCCTCTATTATGCGGTTGGCGCCGCGGATGAGTTTGCGCAGCACGCTGTCCCGCTTGATTATCTCGAGATAGGAAGCGTAGTTTGCGGTGGAAGGAATGACGGACACGAGGTCGGTGAGGTAGGCTATTCCCCCCACCATGTCGAGTTTGGCCATTCCGTCCAGCTTGTCGCTGAGAGTTACGAGGTCGATGGGGCGGCTGCCGTTGTATATGTCGAGCATGGCGGCGAAGATGTCCCTGTGGGCTTCGACGTAAAAGTCGTCGGCGTCGAGTTCGCCCATGAGTTCGGACTGGAGTTCCTCGTCCATCAGTATGCACCCGAGAATGGATTGTTCGGCCTCGAGATTGTGCGGTAAAACACGCGATTTAGGCATGATTTGTCCTCTTTTACAGTTTCTTGAACTCCTCGAGCGTGGTGCGGAAGGAGCGCATTGCCGCCTCGAACGGGGCCTTGCCCATGAGGTCTACGCCCGCGAGTTTCAGAAGGGCGACGGGCGAATCGCTGCCGCCCGAGGAAAGGAACTTGAAGTAGTCGGCAACGGCGGGCGCGCCTTCGCTGTAGATGCGTTCGGCAATGGACACCGCGCTTATGATGCCCGTGGCGTACTTGTAGACGTAAAACGCACGGTAGAAGTGCGGGATTCTCGCCCATTCGTAGGCGATCTCGTCGTCGTGGATGACACCGTCTCCGTAATACTTTTTGTTGAGGGCGAGGTACATGGCGTTGAGAGAGTCCTTGGTGAGCGGTTCGCCCGCTTCTGCCTTGCTGTGCGCCTCGTATTCGAATTCGGCAAACATGGTCTGGCGGAAGAGGGTGGTGCGCAGCATGTCGAGGTAATAACTGAGAAGGTACTTTTTGACCTTGACGTCCTTTTCGGATTTGAGAATGTGTTTGAGAAGAAGAACTTCGTTTACCGTGCTTGCCACTTCTGCCACGAATATCTTGTAACTCGCCTTGGCCTGCGGCTGGTTTTTGACCGAGTAGTAGGTGTGCATAGCGTGTCCGAGTTCGTGGGCTATGGTGAACACGTCGTGTATTGTGGGCTGGTAATTGAGCAGGACGTACGGGTGTTTGAGGCCGTATTCGCCCGTGCTGTATGCGCCGCTGCGCTTGCCCGCGGTCTCCTCAACGTCTATCCAGCGTTCGCTCTTGGCCCTGTCGAGAAGGGCGGCGTATTCTTCACCGAGAGGCTTCAATCCCTCTTTGACGAGTTTGAACGCGTCCTCGTAATCAAGTTTTATTTCGGCACCCTCTACGGGAGAAACGTACAGGTCGTACATGTGCAGTTCTTCAAGACCCAACTCGGCCTTGCGGGCGCGGATGTAATCGTGCACCGCGGGGAGGGCGCCGTCCACCGATTCGAGGAGATTGTTGTAGACCTTTACGTCAACGTCCTCTACGGAGAGCGCACGCTCTAAACAACTGCCGTACTTGCGGGCACGGGTGAGGAAAATGTCCTTATCCACGTTGCCGATGTATATCTGCGCAAGCGTGTTAATGTGCGAAATATAGGACTTGTAGTAAGTTTTGAAGGCCTGTTCCCTCACCTTCTGGTCCTTGTCGGCAAGCAGGACGCTGTACATTCCGTGGGAGAGTTTTACGGGTTTGCCGTTTACCACAACGTCGTCAAACTTCATGTCCGCGTTGTCGAGCATGCCGAAGATGTCCCTGAAATCGCCGTACATCGTGCCGCCGAGGGCAAGCACCTGTTCGGCCTCCAGCCCGAGAACGTGCGGTTTGTCTTTGAGGATACATTTCAGCATGTAGTCGTAATCTTTAAGTTCGGGGTCGGAGATGTAACTTTGAAGAACCGAAGCGTCGAGAGCGGTGAGTTCTGGAATGACGAACGCCGTTTCCGACGAATAGCGGACGGCAACGTCGTTCATCTTGGCCATGAGCGACGCGCATTCGGAATTGCGGGTATCCTCGTCGTGCTTCAAAGACGCGTATATCCACAGTTTGGAAAATTCCACGTTGATTTCTTCGTCCGCTTTGCAGTAGGCCACGAAACTCTCCTTGTTGCCGAGTTTGCCCTTGAAGCGGGAGAAGTCGACGAGTTTTACGGCGTTGTCGTACGCCGCGTACCAATCGGCAAGCGAGGGATATATGTCCTCTGTTGCCCAAGTATATTCTTTTTTTACCTGCGATCTTTCTTTTGGCATGATATTTATTCTCCGTTGGTTTTATTCTGAAAATGGGGTGTCCGTGAGGTCGGTGCGGTTGAGTATGTCGTACGCTACGAGGACGTTGGCGTAAGTTTTAAGCCTTACCTCGTCGCCCGCTTTGAAGGGCGGCAGCGGCTTTTCAAGGTCGAGATAGACGTATCTTTCGAGATAATCGTTCTGTTTGTCCGACCATTCCACCAAGGTCATGGACTTGAAATCCACACCCTCTTTCACCGTAACGTCGCTGTTGAAGCGCATGAAGGAAGCGATTCCCTCCGTCGGCACGCGCACGAGCACCGAACTTAAAAATTTGCAATAACGCCTGACGCGAGCGTACCTTATACTGATGAACACGAAGGCGAGCGTGATGTACACCGCCGATATGACGCATTCGGCGACGAGACGGACGGTTCTTTTGGGGGCGGGTGCGTCGAAGGGTTCGAGAATGTGAAAGACGAGTATCACTGCCGACACCGCGACGTAGACGAAGGTTGCCGAAAGGAAGACGATGAGCATCCTCTTCTTCTGCGCTTTGGCGGCGGCAAGGTCGGCTTCACTGTATATCTTCCGTTCCGTCATCGTTTCCAACTTCAGGCTCCTCCTTCTTGCCGTAGCCTTCCTTGTAAAGCGTCTTTACGTACTCAAGACCTTTCTCCCCGTCGTAGAAAAGTTCGTAACGGTCGGGGTATTCGGCCATGACGTAACTCGGGTTCTGCTTGACCCTGTAAAGGTTGGGGCGGGTGCCCGTTATGGACTCTTCTATCTCACGGAGGGAAAGTTCGGTTTTGTCCTTTTTCTTGCCCGATTTCCCCGAGTTTTTGACGCTGTGCACGACGTTGTACGCCGTGGCGGCGAGCGCGTAAGCCAAGGCGATGCACATGAGCACTATGAACACGGTTGTGAACACGGGCGTTACCGACTCCTTGCCGATGCAGGCGTAGAGTATGAGCCACACCGTCCCGACCGTCAAGAGAAACTGGAGGCTCAGCGAACGGATAAGCCCCCACACTCCCTGAAAAATTTTATCTACCGTTTGCACGGCTTTGCCGAATCCGCGGCACCCGGGTAAAAGCATCTTCCTCTCCTATTCGGTTATGAAAAGCAGCCCTATCGTGTTGTAGCCGCAGTGCGAGGTAACGGTGCAGCCCGCAACGCTTTCCAGCACCTCGTCAAACGAAAAGAGTTCTTTGGTGAGATTTATGACCTGATCGACAAGTTCCTGATCGGCGAGGGTGTGCGTGATGAAACAGCGCGTCCGGTCGTAAGAGGTGTATTCAGAAGCAAGGTCCCTTATGTACGAGTTGAGACAGCGCGGCATGTTGCCCGCGTACTTCTTTTTGGCCTTAAGCTGCCCGTCGAACATTGCGACGTACGGGTGGAGTTTGAGAAGTTTTGCGCCCATGAGCGCCGCGAGCGAGCACCTGCCGCCCTTGTGGAGAAATTCGAGCGTGTCTACGACGAACGACGTCTGCACCTTGTCGGGCAAAACCTTGAGGGCTTCGCATATTTCTTCGTAAGTCTTGCCTTCCTGCATCATGTCGTACGTCTTCATGATGAGAAGCCCCTGACCCGAAGAAAGGGACTTGCTGTCCACGACGTAGATGTCTCCCCCGAGTTCTTGGGCCGCGGCCTTGGCGTTGACGTGCATGGCCGAAGCCTTGGACGAAATGTCAAAGTGGATTATCTTGTACCCTTGGGCAAGATAGCGGGAAAATACCTGCTTGTACCTCTCGCTGTTTATGGCCGACGTCTTGGGGAGCATGCCCGTCCTGTCGTAGAAGTCGAGAACGTCCTTGGGAACGATGTCAACGCCGTCCGTGTGCGTTTCGGTGCCGAGGATTATCTCCGCGGGGACTATCTCGATGTCCATTGTCTTGACTTGTTCGGGCGTGAGGTCGCAAGTGCTGTCCGATATAAGTTTGATTTTTTCCATATTTTCACTCCTGAAACCCCAAGGGGTTTGGTTTTTATCTTGTTGGATGCGGGCGGCAAGTTGGGCGGGCTTTTATGCGTGCGCGCTCATGATTGTGCGTGCGGTCGTGTTTTGTGTGAGCCTGTGCGGGGGCGTTTTTGTGAGTTTTAGGCGGTTTTTGGGGTTTTAAGCCGCGGCGGTTGACGTGGCGTGCGAGAGATTCTCGAGCGAGCTTTGCGTTACCACGGCGTAAACGCTGCACATGTCGTTTTTAGGATAGATGGATACGCGGCAATACTCCAGACTTCTGCCGTCCGAACTGTGCGCCCTGTTGTCCCCGAGGACGAAAACTTCACCCTCTCTGACCGTGTAGGGGAATTTTACCAAGGAGCCGACGTAACCCACTATTCCCTTGCGTTTGTCGGGGTCGACGTAAGCCTCCTCCACGCGTTGGCCGTTGCGCATGAGGTACACGCCGTCAAAATCGATCACGTCCCCCTCAAGCCCCACGACGCGTTTTATGATGAGTTTGTTTTGCGAACCTTCTGTTTCAAGGGTTTTAACGACAACTATGTCCCCTATATTGACCATGCCGAAATAGGGTTTGAGCCTGTTGCCGACTACGATGTCTCCCGATTCGAGCGTGGATTCCATGGACGCTCCCTCCACCTTTATGGTTACGTAGACGAATCCGCGCAAAAACACGACGACGATCATCAAAACAAGCACGATCCAGATGACCGTATCCTCTGTTTTACTCTCCTTGCGGCCGCTCAGCCGCTCGGCAAGTTCTCGCGGAGATGAATAACCGTACATTATCTCAGGCTTTCCCGACGGGAAGCGCTACCCTCCATAAACCGATATACTTAATAAATTGTAACATATATAAGGGATATTTGCAAGCGAATACCAAAAACTTTTTAATTTAGCGCGTGGAGGCCGGAACTTTGCGGGTTTTCAGGCGGGCGGAAATGAAGAAAAAATACGAAGTCGGGCGGGCAAAAATAGAAAAAGCCCGCGAATTTTTTGCGGGCGGGTTATGCGAATGTATGGATTTTTGGTACTGCGTGATGTTTTGGACGGGCTGCGGGTTTTGGTGCTGCGTGTGGTTTTGGACGGGCTGCGGGTTTTGGTGCTGCGTGTGGTTTTGGACGGCTGCGGGACGGGGTTCAAACAGCGTTGACATTAAAGGAGCCGTCGGGATTTTGGGGACAGACGCACGAGGCGATAAGTTAAATGAGCAGAACGCTATTTGTGGCAAGGACGTTTATATGAGCAGGACGTTGTTTATAGCAAAGAAGCCGTCGGCGTTAAATTCGATGTAATCGACGAGGGTGGTGTCGGTTACCGTCTTGCCCTCTGACGTCTTGAAGTCGCGCAGGGCAAGGATGACGTTCTGCCACACTTCGCCGACGGGGACGGGCGTCTGGAGCAGGTAGGTCCTCTCCCTTTCCGTGCCCGCTTCTGTAACGAGCGACACGCGGAGGGTTATCTCCTTTTTGCAATAGATGTCGAGTTTGAAGATGGAATCGGGCTTGATGTCCACGCGATTTTCGTTGGGCATGTAGGTTATGAGGCCCGACGACGATGCGATGCCGTTAATGCCCATGGGGCCTTTGACCATCTCTATGGGGCTGCGGCGGTAATAAACGGCGCCCGCGACGAGGTCTTCCTCTCTTACTCCGAAGGTGAAACTGCCCTCTCCTTCCGCGCTCTCGTAGAGCAGATTTGTCTTGATAACCGGCGTTTTAGGGCACTTTTTGGAAGTTATGGGGGTACTGACCGTGATGCCGTTGCGGTATTCTATTACGGCGAAAGCGTAGAGCATTCCGCCGCCGTTGACGAGGCTGTACGCCGAACGGAAACGGGAATCCGAAAGCCGTTCTACCTCCTCGGTCTTGGTCCAATTCCTGCGGGACGGGACGATCTGGTTTTCGCAGACGTACATGTCCACCGTGCGCGGCTTGGGTTCGAACGGGGTCTCCACGTTTATCCACACCGACTCGCCCGACACGGATATGTCTATGGAAGGTTCGCTGACTATCTGTATGCGCTGGCCGTTGAGGTAAACGCCGAAGAACATCTCTATGTTCCTCATGCAGTTTATGTTGACCGCGTCCTTCATGCGGGGAGCGAGACAGAAGAATTTGTCCACGTTTTCGTTGACGCGCTTTACGGTGTCGTGCGCGCGGTCGGCGTCGAATTCGGCACAGTTGGTTGCGGTGAAGAATGCCACGGGACACTTGCAGTAGGGCGCGTAGGCGTGTGAATCCACACCCGCGATGAACCTTATTCTCTCGTCGTCTATCTCGGGTGCGTCGTTGCCGTACTTGCGCATGTTCTTATACGAACGCCAGCCCGCGCCGAACAGGCCGACGGCGCATTTCACCCTGTCGTCGGTGGCGATTACGTGCCACATTATCTCGCTGCCGTTCTTTACGCCGAGCACGCCTATCTTGTTGGTTTCCTTGCGGGAAGCGAGGAAACTGAGGGCGTACCTCGCAACGCAGCACCATTCGTACCAACAGGTTTCCTTTGCGCTGATGTCGGCAAAATCGAGGTGCCTGCCCGCGTACTTCAAGTTGGCGTACTTTATGTCGCTGGGGTAGTTGGTGTGGCTTTCCGACCCGTCCACCTCACCGCGGTAGTCAAAGGTGAGAACGTCGTAACCGAGCAGGGCGTAAATGTTGATGAAATTTACGTTGAGCGGCTCGTTGTAATCGGGTATCACGAGAATGGCGTTGTGCTTCTTTCCGTCCGTGTGGTGGGCGTATATTCCGTAGATGAGCACCCGCCCCTCTTCGGTCTGTCTGCCGTTGAAATATATCTCGTTGTACACGATGTCGTCGACGCGTTCGTCGCTGACGAAGGTCTCTTTGAGCGGTAGGTCGGGTGAAAAATCCCGATAGAGTGATTTGGGCGTGTATATCTGTTTCATTGTTCACCTTGTTTGCAAAATCAGGCGTTTTTGTGAGATTTAGGGGGTTTTTGAAATTTTGCGGGTCGGTTTGAGACTGCGTTTTGCGGCGGATTGGCCGAGATGTCAACAGGTTATCCCGAGGCGGCGCACGTTTTGCCAACATGTCCCGCGGCGGGCGGGCGGCAAGTTTTCAATAGGTTATCTCGAGGCGGGAGCCTTCGGTTGCCGTTGCGGGAATGACGTTTATCCTTGCCGAGATGCGCTGTTTAAGTTCGGGAACGTGGGATATGAGACCGATGGCGAAATGTTCGCTCCTCAGCTTGTCGAGGCTGTTGATCACCACGTCCGTGAGGTCGGAATCGAGGGTTCCGAACCCTTCGTCGAGGAAGAAAAATTCTACGGGGCGCATGGTCTTTTCGCATATAGCCGACGAGAGCGAGAGCGCGAGCGAGAGCGAAACGAGGAAGGTTTCTCCCCCCGAAAGGGTGGAAACCGACCTTCGGCTGCCGCAATCGAGGTTGTCTAAAACGTAAAATTCCTTGTCGTAAACTATGTCGTACTGTCCGCCCGAGAGGACGAGCAGGGTGCGCGCCGCGCCCTCGCATATCTCCTCGAGGTATTCTTCGGCTATGAAGTTGAGCAGATTGTGCTGAGAAAGAACTTCGCCGAGTTTGTCGCAAAGGGCGAGTTTTTTTGAGATTTCGCCCACTTTCTTCTCGTATTCCTTCTTGGCGGCAAGTTTGTTTTCGTACTCCTTGGTGCCTACGGTAAAGACGCGGTGATCGGCGGCAAGCGTCTCCTTTTGGCGGCGCAACTCCTCCGAGCGAGTCGACATTTCTTCGTACTTTGCCGAATCGAAAGAGAGCGCCTCGTCGCGGTTGCCGAGGGCGTTGCGAACGGCCAGACAGTCGGCAAGTTCCTTGTCGTGAGCGTCTACCTTAGCGTGGAAGTCTTTGAGGAGATTCGGCTCGATAATGTGAGAAAAAGCGGACTTTTCGTCGGCAAAGCCGTAATCGAGCAAGGCGACTCCGCGGTCGCTGAAGCACTTGTTCATCTCCTCCTGAACGGCGCGCGCGTTGGTCTTGAGAACGGCGATTTTTTCCCTGAGAGAATAGATTTCTTCCGCAAGTTTCTTTTCGGCCTCAGCCGCCTTTTTCTGCTGTGCCACCATCCTGTCGATGGTGCGGGCGACGTAAGCGAGGGCGGCGCGGAGTTTTTCACCGGTTGTTATGTCAAAACCGATCTCTTCCGAAACCTTGACAAGTTCTTTTTTCCTGCTTTCCCCGTCGGCGCGGAGGCGGGCGCATTCGGCCGTAAGATGCTCTATGTTGGCATCGAGCGAGGCGAGCGCGGAATCCTTCTTTGCCGATTCTTCGCGTAAAGAGGCGAGTTTTTCGGCATCCGAACGTATCTTTTCGAGACGGCGGGGGAGTTCTTCCGCATCGGCCGCTTGAGGAAGGGCGTTTATGCGCTCCCCTATCTCCTTTATCTTGCTTTCGATTTCGCGCACGGCCTCGGCGTAAAGCGCGCCGCCGGCGTAAGGCTCCACCCTCGAGCGGGCGGACAGAAAATAGGCGTATTCGTCGTTGAGTTCGGCCGCAAGGCTACCGAGACCCGCCTGTTCAAACAGCGCTTCCATTTTCTTATTCGGGTCGCCCAAAGAGGCCATGGATTGGCAAATGTGGCCTTTTTCGCACATTATCGCCTCTTTTTTGTCTTTCGCCTCGGCGAGTAATTTCGTCTTTTCGCTATACTCGCGGCGCAATTTTTCTATCTCGTCAACCTTGTAGGCGTTTTCTTCAATCCTGCTTTTTACGGCGGTGTGGCGAGCAATATCTCCGTCCTTACCCGAGGAAAGCCCCTCCGCAACCTGCGCGTGCGCTTCTTCTTTGGCCGTCTTTTCGCGTTCGGCGGCGGCCGCGGCGTCGAGCGTTTGCAGCCGCTTTTCGGAAAGAGCCTGAATCTTGTCGCTTATCTCTTTTATCTTGCTCGCGCCGTCCGCCTTGGCGATTTTTTCCTTTAATTCATTCACCCAACTTTCCGCCGCCATAAGCGCGCCGTACTTTCTGTCGTTTTCGGCAAAACGCTTGGCAAGGGCGTATCTGTCGGCGTCGTTTTTAACGGCGGCGTCGAGGGCGGCAAACTCGCTTTCAAGTTCGTCAATGTGCCGTTTTTGTGCGATTTCGGCCACTTTTCTCTCTTCAAGCCCCTCTTCGCTGACCTCGAGATAGGGCTGCAAGCCGCCGTTTGCGGAGGCTAACTGTATCTCGAGAGCGCTGCGCCTTGCCTTGAGCGAGGCAAGCAGCCTTTCGTCGTACTTTTCAAGGGAGAACAGTTTGGACATCAGGACGAGCCTGCCCGTCCTTGTGGATTTGACAAATTCGGCAAACTCGTTTTGCGGGAGAACGATGCACTTGGAAAATTCCTCGTAGCCTACGCCGATTATCTGTTCTATCCGCGCCGTGGCTTCTCTCTCCTTCTCCTCGATGGGGATGAAATTCTTGCCGTCGAACACCGAGAGGCGAACCTCGTTTTCCTTCTTCTGTTTTATTATGCGGCGGATGTTGTAGCGCTTGCGCTCGCCGTTTTCGAGAATCTCGAAGGTGAAATCTATAACGGCCTCTTCGGACTTGTTGTTTATGAATTCGGCCTTGTTCTGCTTTTTTGCGGTCTTGCCGAACAGGGCGTACATCATACATTCGATGATGGTGGATTTGCCGCTGCCCGTCTTGCCGAATATGCCGAACAGACCGCCCGAGAGCAGCCCTTCGAAATCTATGCGGACCTTTTCCTTAAAACTGTTGAAACCGCTGAATTCAAGCGTTATCGGCTTCATGCTTCGCCCTCCTCGAGCAGGGACAGATAGAGTTCCATCAACTCTTTGTCCGGCTCCTTGCCGTACTTGCTCTCGTAGCATTTGGCAAACAGTTCGGCGTCGCCGAGGCTCCTCCTCTCCCTCACGGCGCGGCGTTCGGACGCAATGTCGAGCCTGAGCGACACGATGTTGGGGTGCGAAGCGAAAAGCGCCGTGTTCTCCTCTCTCGACATGGGCGATGTGAGGCGGAGGGTAAGTTCCACCAGCCTGTCGGAAACTTCTTTCAGCAAGGCGTCCGCTTCTCCGACCGAGGCCGCGGATATCCTTGCCAGACGTCTGCCCGCATTAAGCGGCACGGCGCGGACGGAACGGCATTTTCCGCCTTCCAGATCGAAGATAGTAACCGATTTTTCCACGTTCACCTCGTCGAACGAATACTGGAGAATGGAACCGCTGTAGATTATGTTGCGCGCCAAGTCCACCACCTGACGTTTGTGCAGGTGCCCGAGTGCGGTGTACGCCGAATCGGGAAAACTCTTTTTATCCACGGCCTTGGCTCCGCCGAGGGATATTTCCCTCTCCCCTTCGGTGGTTATTCCGCCCGCGGTGAACAGGTGGGACACGAGAATCTGCGGCAAACCGTCCGTGTTGGCGGCCGTGCATTTGTTCATCCAATAGGTTATCTTTTCGGCGTAGGTGTCCCCGGGTATCTTTTCACGGAAACGCGCTTCGGTGGGATACGGGAGCAGGGCGACGTACACGGCCTCCTTATCCGACGAAAACACGAGGTGATCCTCTCCGCCCGCCGCGAGGGTGAGCCGCCCCGTCTTTTTGCCGACGGGAAGGGCGGAAGTTTCCGTCCCCGCAAAGTAGATTCCGCATTTGCCCGCGATGGGAGCGGCCGCGGTAAGC
>CANQUN010000022.1 GCA_947627065.1 uncultured Clostridia bacterium | reverse complement strand
CTGCCCACGACCAGCCAATACAGGCTGTCATCGCTCGTTCCGCACACCTTGGAAATGGCAATGTAATCCTTTTCTTCTTCCGTCTGCTCGGTGGATTCAAAGGTAAAAGTGCCCTCTTTCGCGATTCCTTTGTGGATGTTGACGCCCGCGGGCACGTGCTTGGCGGCGGGGTCCGCCGTGAACGCCACGTCGGTCGGCATGTCAATCTCGATGGAAAAACGGAAGAGTTCGGGGTCCTTTCCCGAGGCGGGGTCGAGCAGCATGAGTTTGTCGTTTGCAATCACCATCAGTTTGTCGCCGTAAGCCGTTATGCCTTGGGCTGTCATGCCGCCGCTTTCGGATTTTTTGAAGTTGTAGATTTCCTTGGTCTCGTTCGCTCCCTTTTCAACGGCGTAAACAACCGAGAATGTGGGATATATGAAATACAACGTTCCGTTGATATCGGTAATGTACTTTGCGATGCCCGCGTTAAGGTACACGCCGTCGCGGTAGATGAGGGAGTTGGAGGTGAACAGATAGTCCCCGTCCCCGGTCATGTACACGCGGCCGCCCGTTATGTTTTCAATCAGCAGGTCGTCGCCCAACAGTTCCTCGTAAGTCGGGCCCTGCGAAGTAACGAGCGCGTCGCCCTCAAACGTGTAGTAGTTTATTCCGCTCTGGGTAATCACGACAACCCTGTCGCCGCTGCACGAAACGTACTGTCCGCCCACCGCGGGCAGGACGGTCTGCTGCTCGAACACGCCTATCTCGACGTAGCGCAGGATGTTGGAACTGAGGTAATATATGCGGTTGCCGTGGCAGAAGAATTCCTCCGGCGGGGAGATTTCCTGATCGAACTCGCCCTTGCACGGCAGTTCGACGATGCGGTTGTCGTAAAAGAAAACTATCTTGTTGCCGCCGTTGCCCGGGGCGCAGGAGACGACGATTACGCCGTCCGAAGCAAAGACGGCGCGGGGGGATTCAAGCCGGTAATCGAGATAATCCACCGCCGAAACGTGAGGAATCTCCTCGTTTTCCGCCGTTGCCTGTGCGGTTTGAACGCCGCCAAAGCTCTGTGCGCGTGCGGGCGTGCGGGCGGGTGCGGACAGAATGAGACAAATCATTGCCGCCAAGGCGAATATTACGTTTTTTATCCTTGCAAGCGTCATGTCTCTCCCGTGTGCGCCCAACCTGTGCGCTCTGTGCCCTTGTGCGTGCGCGTGCGCGCAAAATCCGCGGCGCGTTTCATCCGCGTGCGTGTCGGAATGGTGCGGGTGCAATCCGTTCGCCTCGCTCGCGTGCGCGTGCGCGCCTCTTTTGCGGTATACTCTATAATATAATAACATATTGCACGGTTGTTTGTCCATAGTTTTCTCCTTTAATTCTCTTTAATTATTTTAATTATTTTCCTAAATATGACAGGCGGGTGTCATATTTAATGTTTTAGAATATATAAAAACAAACGTTTATGTTTCGGGCGAAACATTATAACACGCACCGCGGGGGAAATTCCGCCGCACGGACAAATTTTTGCCGACAAGCCCCGGTTCGGCCGAAAGTTGTCCGCCGACCGTTTTCCGGGCGGGCGCATGAGGTATAATGCGATTGCTCGGCAAAGGAGGAACAAATGTACACTTCGGCAAAAACCATCGTGGCCGTATACGGCAAGCTGGGGCGGATGGCGGAGGGCATAGAGGGACTGATAAAGTCCGCGGCTGTCCGTTCGTTTTCGGATAACTCGCCCTGCCTTTCGATAGCGGAAGATATTTGCAGGCTTATCGAAAAGAAGAACAAACTCGTAAACCTCAAGGTCATGGCGCGGCGCGCGCTGGCAACACTTACGGACGAAGAGGCCCGCCTGCTCGCGGGCAGGTATCTCGGGCGCAAGACGGAATTTTTCTATTCCGAACGCACGCTTACGAGAAAGGTGAACGCCGCGCTTGCAAAACTCACGCACAGGCTTAAAATGTACGGCCTGAGCGAGGCGGATTTTGTGGAAAATTACGTTTCGGACATCGCGTGCATAGGCGCGGTGTACGACGCGTTTGCCCTGAGGGAAAAGACCGAAAAACCCGCCGTCAAACTCAACAAGACGTTTGCCCGCGGCAGTTACCGAAACGCGGTTACCCGCCCGAATCTCACAAAAAACGGGGTTTTGGGCGTACCCGCCGACGCCTGAGGCAGCGGTTATTCCCCGTCGTCCTCTTCGGGCAGCGGCTCTTTTTTGCGAGGCAGAAAGATGAGGTAAACGGCCGCCACGGCGACTATGCAGGCGACGGCTATGAATATGGTCTTGTTGACGTCGGAGTCGAAAAAGGACGGGCGTTCGGGAGCGGCGGGAACTTCTGCCGCGGGCGTACGCACGGCGGGCGGCGGATCGGGATGGAGGGGAACTTCTATCTCACGGAACACGTCCGCCGAATAGTACCCGAGGCGGCCGCCCCGCAGCACGTAACAGTACCGTTCGCTGCCGCGCGGGTAGTAACCGTAAAAGAAGGCGTCCGAAGAGGACAGGGTGTCGCCCGAAGGGTAAAAACTGTCAAAGCGGCTGTTCTTGTAAAAGGTGCCGTTGCCCTCAAACTCGCAAAACACGTTGGGAAAACTCCTGCCCGTGGGCGGAGAGGACACGAGGGTGAGTTCGGCAGTCGCCATGTAACCCGCCACGCTGCGCGCGTAGTCGTAATCCTCGTAGCAGTAAGCGACGCGGCAGGTCTCCGGCGAGAGGGCCAGCACCTTGACGTAATAACTCAAAGACGGCTGAAACAGCATGTCGGTCATGGCGGCGTCGGCGTACAGCCCCGCGCCCTCGGTAAAGATTCTCGCAAACAGTTCGCCCGCGGCGGCGGTTTCTTCGGCCTCTTCGTACGTCAGAACGTAGGTCTGCCCCGTTGCGGCTGCAGTCGCGGCAGGTCTTACGTTTGCGGCTCCCGTTGTAATCTCGTTTACGTTTGCGGCTTGCGTTCTTGCGGTATTCTCTTTTATGTTTGCGGCGGCCGAACCCATGGCGGCCGAATCCGCGGCGCAACCGTCGGCAAGAATCCCTTCGCCCGCGGCGTAACCGGCGGCGGGCAACGGCCCTTGCGGCAGGACGATCATTCCGAGCAGCAGGAGCGCCGCACACAGCAATCTCTTTTTCATGACAGAGATTATACAATGCCCGTTCCACCGAATTTAGGCGTGATTTGTTTTAAGGAGAGAAGAATTGTCGAATACGCAAAACAGAATCGTCTGCGACCTGCTGGCCGTGGAAGAGGAAGAACGGCGCAGGCGCGCGGGTGCAGCCGCCGCTTACAACAGCGGCCCCGTAAAGCATGAAAAGCAGATTGCCTTTCACAAGAGCCCCGCCCGCAACAGGTGGGTGTTCGGCGGCAACAGGAGCGGCAAGACCGAGTGCGGAGCCATGGAATGCGTTTACATGGCGAGGGGCATTCACCCTTACCGCAAAAACCGAAAGGACACTTTCGGGTGGGTGGTGTCGCTGTCGTCGCAGGTGCAGAGGGACGTCGCCCAGAAAAAGTTGCTAAAGTTCATCGACCCGTCGTGGATTCAGGACATCGTCATGCTCTCGGGCAGGCGGGATTACCCCGAATCGGGCGTTATCGACAGGATAGAGGTGCGCAACGTGTTCGGGGGGATTTCGGTCATCGGCTTCAAGACCTGCGACCAGGGGAGAGAGAAGTTTCAGGGAACCTCTCTCGATTACGTGTGGTTTGACGAGGAGCCGCCCCGCGAGATTTACGAGGAATGCCGCATGCGCGTGCTCGACAGGCAGGGCGACATCTTCGGAACAATGACCCCGCTCAAGGGCCTCACCTTCGCCTACACGGACATCTACTTAAAGTCGGGTACGGAGGGAATATGGTGCGAGTTCATGGAGTGGGCGGACAACCCGTTTTTACCTAAAGAAGAGGTTGAAATGCTCACCGCGTCCCTCTCGCCCGACGAACTCGAAAGCCGAAAGTACGGCAGGTTCCGCGCGAGCGAGGGGCTGGTTTACCCCGAATTTACGGACGACGCGATAATCGATCCCTTTCCCGTTCCGCCCGAATGGCAAGACAATCTGTCCATAGATCCCGGGCTTCACAACCCGCTGTCCTGCCATTGGTACGCCGTGGACGGGGACGGGAACATCTACGTCGTCGCCGAACATTACGAGGCGGGCAGAAGCGTCGATTACCACGCCGCGAGGATAAGGGAAATCTCGGCCTCTCTCGGCTGGCACACGGACGCTTACGGCCGAATCTCCGCCCTCATCGACCCCGCGGCCGACCAGCACACGCTGAATGCCGCAAAGAGCGTTTCGGAGTTATTTTATGAGAACGGAATCGCCGTTTCCACCAAGGTCAACAAGGACGTGTTTACGGGCATAAACCGCGTAAAACGCACATTATCGGCCAAAAAGTTGTTTGTGTTCAGAAACTGCGTCAACCTCATAAAGGAACTTAAAAGTTATTGGTGGGGCAGCGACGAAAGACCCGTTAAAACATTTGATCACGCCGTTGATGACTTACGTTACTACATCATGTCAAGGCCGAGGGCGCACCTTGCTTTGGAGGCGCCGAGCGAAATTCAAAAGGACAAGGAAAAGCTCGCCCGCGCCGCGTTGAGGGGCGCGGCGGCAAGCGGTTATGGAAAAGGATAAAAAGGAGTTAGTCGAACAAGCTCTCCTTCGCCGCGCCGTGGGTTACGACGCGACCGAAACGGTTGAGGAATTTGCGGAGTGCGAGGGTGAGATTAGGCTCGTAAAACGCAGAATATCGACCAAAAACGTCCCGCCCGACGTCTCTGCCGCCAAGATGGTGATGGAGGAGTGCGGAAGGGATTTCTGCCGCCTTGACGACAGGGAGCTGGCGGAGGAAAAACAGAGACTTTTGCGACTGTTAAAGGAAAGCGATGATGAAACAACAGATTGATGCCGCCGCGTTCGGCGAGGAACTCGCCTCGGCGGTAACAGAGGACTTTGAAAAGAGGAGGAGCGCGCGCCGCTCTCTCGAAAACCAGTGGAGGCTCAACCTCTGCTTTCTCAAAGGCAGGCAGTACGCCGACGTCGGGGCGGCGGGTAATTTGGAAGAAGCGGAGGGCGGTTACTATTGGCAGAGCAGGAACGTTTACAACCACATCCTGCCCGTCATGGACACCCGCCTTGCCAAACTCGCCCGCGTGCGCCCCGTGATGAACGTGCGTTCGGCAACCGAGGACGACAGCGACGTTCTCGCCGCGCGCATAACCGCACGCGTGCTCAATTCCACGTGGCGCAGGCTGGACTGCGACGCGGCCATAGCCTCGGCCACCGAGTGGAGCGAAGTGTGCGGCACGGCATTTTACCGCGTGGGCTGGAACGCCGCCCGCGGCAAGTTTCTCGGCGTCAAGGACGGCGCGCCCGTGTTTGAAGGCGACGCGGAGGTGGAGGTGGTGTCTCCGTTTGAGATATTCCCCGACAGCCTCACGCGCAAAGACGTAGACGAATGTGAAAGCCTCATCCGGGCGCGGGTCGTAAGCGCAAGCGAGATAAAGGAGATCTACGGCGTTGAAGTAGCCGCCGAGAAACAGCCCGTTCTCTCTCTGGAGGGCGAAACGGCGGAGGGCGTCATGCTCATAGAGCATTACCGCAAGCCGTGCAAGGCCTTCCCCTCGGGGCGGGTGGTTACCGTGGCGGGCGGCAAACTGCTTGCCGTAGAAGAGTTTCCTTACGTCAACGGCGCCGAAGGCGGGCGGGTCTACCCCTTCGTCAGGCAGTTGTCCCACGGCGAACCGGGCTGCTTTTTCGGCAGGGGAATAATAGACAGACTCATTCCTGTCCAGCGTGCCTACAACGCCGTGAGGAACAGAAAGCAGGAGTTTCTCAACCGCCTTGCCGCGGGCGTGCTTACCGTGGAGGACGGGTCGGTTGACGTGGACGCCCTCGTAGAGGACGGCCTGCGTCCCGGCAAAGTCATAGTTTACAGGCAGGGGTGCGAACCGCCCAAACTTTTAAGCCCGGGCAACATACCCGGTGATTTCGACAGTGAAGAAGAAAAACTGCTCGAGGAGTTCGTGCTCCTCGGAGGCGTCAACGAGGTCTCGCAGAATTACAAGGCCACCCTCGGCGTAACGTCGGCGGCGGGGCTGCGTATTCTGCTCGAACAGGACGACGAACGTCTGACCGTTTCGGCGGAAAATATAAGGCGCTCCGTTATGGAAACGGCCAGACGTATCATAAGACTGTTCCGCCAGTTCACGGCGGGCCCCAGGCTCATGCGCATAGCGGGCGAAGGCGGAAAGGCAGAGCTGTTTTACTTCAACGCGTCCGACCTTACGAGCGACGACGTGGTGTTTGAAGCCGAAAACGAGCTTACCTGCTCGCCCTCTCAGCGCAGGAGCATCGCCCTCGAACTCATCGACTCGGGCATCTTCGAAGGCAAGGTGGCGGACAAGAACGTGCGCGATAAGCTGCTTTCCATCATGGGATTCGAAGCGCTCGTCGGCTCCCGATCGGACGACGCGCTTCACGCAGCCCGTGCGGACAGCGAAAACGCGGGACTTGTCGAACCCCGTGCCGCAAACTATGACGATCACGAAATCCACATCGGCGAACACACCCGCTTCCTCGTGGGCGGCGGGTGCAACGCCCTTGCCGACCCCAAGGCCGCCGAGCAGCGCCTTGCCGCCCACATAGAGCAGCACCGTGCCATGCTCGCAGAGGCCGAAAACCCCCTGAATCCCACAAAAGGAGAGTAATATGGAAGAGATTAAACAAGTGTTCACCCCGTCCGCACCCGCGGACAACGGCATGGATTTCACGGCCAAACCGCACGATGTTTCAAACGCTGCCGCGCCCCAAATCAAGGCGGCGGGCACGGCGGCCGCAACCGTGGGTGCGGGCATTGAACCCGCAAACGCGGGCATTGAAACGCCCGACGGTGTGGACGAAGATATCAAAAAAGCCCTCGCCGCGGCGGGCACGCCGAAAAACGCAGGCGCACCCAAAGAGGGCGCGGCCAAAGAGGCGAACGCGGGAGGCAAGAACAAGAGTTTCCCGTCTCCCGACGCGTTTGCCGCACACGCCGCCCAAACCGATAACGAGGCGGACGGCAAGCCCGCGCCCGACCCGAGCGCCGCACATACCGAGACCGATTTCGAGAAATTTCTCAAACAGTTTCCCGAAGCGGACGCGCACGGCGTGGTGGAGGGAACGCTGCGCCGCGGGGACTTTACGGAAGGAGCGTTCACGCGCGAATACGTCCGTTCTCTCCGCGAGAGGATAGCGCGGCTGGAGGAGGAGAACGCTTCGGAAGAGGCCGTTCTCAAAAGAGCGCGGGACAGCAGGCGGGTAACCGAGGAGATAATCAAGGACTACCTCGCCGCGGTTGACAGGGCGGCCAAGGGTGTGAGACCCGCGCCTTCCGGTCAGCCCGCGTCCACCCCGCCCGCAAAGCCGCACTCCATAAACGAGGCGGGCAAACTCGCAACCGACATTCTCAACCTCGGCTGAACCTTCGGCCAAAGGTTTTCAATAAAGATAAAGGAGAAAAATTATGGTAACAATGACAAGCGCAGACAAGGCGCTCAAGAGTCTCTACCTCGGCGTAGTTGCCGACCAGCTCAACACCGACGCCAACCCCCTTCTCGCAAGAATTAAGCAGACCACGCAGGACGTGTGGGGCAAGGAAATCCGCAAACTTGCGCGTTACGGCGTCAACGGCGGAATAGGCGCGGGCACCGAAACGGGGGATCTCCCCGATTCCGCGGGCAGCAATTACGAGCAGTTCGTGCTTACGCTCAAGAATCTTTACGGCACCATCGAGATAAGCGACAAGGCCGTCCGCGCGTCCGAAAACAGCGTGGGCGCGTTCGTCAACCTGCTCAATTCCGAAATGGAAGGGCTGGTCGGCTCCTCGTCTTTCAACTTTGCAAGGATGCTCTTCGGCGACGGCAGCGGCAAACTTGCGTCGGTCTCGTCTGTAGGCTCTGACGGCACGGTAACCGTCGACTCCGTAAAGTGCATTTTCGAAGGGATGGTGGTGGACTTCATCCACTCGGGCTCGGCAGTTGCAAACGCCAAGGGCAGAACCGTCCTTTCGGTTGACAGGGCAAACAAGAAGATCACCCTCGGCGGTGCCAAGATAACCTCGAGCGACGTTGCCGCGGGCGACATCCTCACCGTGCAGGGCTCTTACAATCAGGAGATAACGGGGCTTGGGGCAATCTTTTCGGAAAGCGGAAGCATATACGGACTCTCGAGAGCCACCCACCCGTGGCTCAAGCCTTACATGCAAACCGAGGTCGGCGCGCTTACCGAAACCACAATCCAGAAGGCCATCGACGAGATAGAGGAGAACACGGGCAGCAAGATAGACTTCATCGTCTGCTCCTCGGGCGTCAAGCGCGCCTTGCAGGAAGTGCTTTCCGATTACAGGCGCACGGTCAATTCGGCGGAACTCGGCGGCGGGTACTCCGCAATGACCTACAACGGTGTGCCCGTCGTGTCCGACCGCTTCTGCCCCGAAGGCACCATGTACCTGCTCAACACCTCCGACTTCGCCCTTCACCAACTGTGCGATTGGAGATGGCTTGAAAGCGCCGACGGCAAGATTTTAAGGCAGGTCCCGGGCAAGCCCGTCTACACGGCAACCCTCGTCAAATACGCCGACCTGCTCTGTTCCCGCCCCTGCGGTCAAGGCATGCTCAGCGGCATAACCGAAAAGTAAAAAACCCCCTAAAACGCACAAAAACGGACAATTTGACATGAAGATAAAAGAGATACTCACCATGGCGGCGGAGATGCTGGGCATGGAAGAATGCGCCGCCTACCTTGCGGGTAACGCCGCCGACAGACCCGACGAGCGGGAGGCGGAAGTTAAAAAACTGCTCTCGGCTTACAACCGCGCCCTGCAGGAACTCGCCACCGACTTCGAGCCGCTGCTCACCGCCGACACCTTTACGGACAGGAGTTCGCTGGAGTTTTCCGAACTTGGCAGACGTCCGCTCGACATCGTCTCCTGCAAGGACGCAAAGGGCGACGACATCCCCGGCGAACACTCCATAACGGGCATGACTTTTGCAAGGCCGCAAGCCTCGGCCACGGTCGTCTACCGTTATCTCCCGTCCGAGCGGCAGGCAGAGGACGAATTTGAATACATCTACGGCTACCGCACCACCCCGCGCGTGGCGGCGCTTGGCACGGCGGCCGAATTTCTGCACGCCGCGGGCGCGTTTTCAGAGGCGGCGGACATGCGCTCCCGCTTTCACAAGGCGGCCCTCGCCGCTCTCCGTCCCAAGGGAAGGCTGGTTCTGCCGGGCAGAAACTGGACGTAACCCGGGGCGAACGGGCAAGACCTTTTTTCTTGGGGCGCAGGCCACGGCCTGCGCCCCAAAAACCCCCTAAAACGCACAAAAACGGAGTTATTATGAAAAAAACTTTCGTACTCGAAAAATTTTCCACCACCCTCGGAGAGGGGATGTTTTCCGACCTCAACGACGCCCCTTCGCGCGAACTCGTCAACTTTCTCATTTCGGGCAGACGGCTCGTTGACGGCATCCGTCCCTGCCGTCCGCCCTTCGGCGACATGTCCCTGCCCCAAGGGGTTACGCCCTGCGGCTTTGCCGTGGCCGACACCGCTTACGGGGAAATCATGTTCCTCGCGGGTTGGTACGGAGACGCCGTGCGCGTCTATTCCGCCGTCGCGGGCGGGGAGTTTACCATGGTTGAAAACGTCTCCTTCACCTCGGACGTCGCCATGTGCAAGGCCTTCGTTTCGGGCAGGCAATGCGTGCTGGCGGCCGATTCGGGCGGGCACATCGCCATGTTCGACGGGGTTGCCGCCCAAAGCGGAACGTGCCCCGAAAACGTAGCCGCCATCAGCACTTTTGGCGACCGCATCGTTGCCGTGGGAGGGGATTCGGTCTACCTTTCGGCTACGGACGATCCCTTCACCTTGGGCGAATCGCTCGGTGGGCTGCAGTTCTCGCTCGGGCGCGGGTTCGGCGCGGGCGGCGCGGTTGAAGCGGGCAACGCCCTGCTCGTCGTCGGCGCCAACGCCATTGCCGAACTCACCGTCGATTGGGAGGAGGAGACCTTCACCGCGGAAAAGACGTTTACGGGCGGCGAGACCATCTTTCCCGAAACGCTGTGCGCGGGAGGGGAAGGCGCGTTTGTCATGACCGACGGCGGCCTGCTCGTCTACGACGGCGTGTCCGCCTCCTTCTCCCACCGCCGTTCGGGCAGGCTCGCGGGCGGCGGCGTGTGCGGTTTCATGCTCGACGGAAGGTACGTCGCCTGCGTAAAAGCCCGCGAAAACGCACAAAAACGCCTGCTTTTGCGTTTTTACGACGACAGCGTGGAGGTGGCTGAAGTCTCCGTTGCGGCTGCCTGCCGTTCGCAATCCGCGGGTATCGTCCTCGCCGTCGGCGGCATTCAACGCGTGTTCTGCTTTGAAGGGCGGCCGTACGCGCCCGTCCCGCAGGGCAGATTCATCAGCGCGGACACCGATTTCGGTATCGGCTCGGATAAAACGATAACATCTTTTTCGCTTTATACCAAGCGTTCGGTCAACGTTACGATATATGCCGACGGAAAGCCCCACCGTTTTCGCGTAGAGGGTGGAGGGCGGCGGAGCGTCAGGACGTTCATCCGCGGGCGGGTGTTCTCCTTTTCCATCTCTGTCGAAGAAGCGGACAGCGTTCTTTCCAAACTTTCCGTCTCCTACGAATATGCGCAAACGGGCCGATAATGTGAGAAAAAGGGCACTAATTTATGAATTACGGAAAACTTGCGCTCAAAAAGATAGAGCGGCTTAAACTCAAAAAGACCTCGTCTGTTCCATCGGCTGAGACCGAGGAAACGGATTTTTCCCTCGACCCGATCGAGAGCGGCGAGTATTACCGCAAGGGTTTTGTCTTTACCACTACGGCCGCGGGCACGGTTGAAATAAGGCTCAATTACGAGTTGACGGGCGGCGTTGCCGTGATTGAACTCGACGGCATGACCGTGCGCGTAACATCCCCTTCGGACGGCGGCGCCGCGCACGCCGTCTGCCGTAACGTTGCCAAGGGCGAACATTCCCTTTACATAACGATAACAGGCCACCCCTTCACCCTCGGGGCCATGACGGTAACCGTCATCGGCTGTATGGGTGCGGACGACGGGTTTGCCCAGACCTTTGCCCAAGGCGACGACTTCATCGTGGTTGCCGCAAACGTGCTCACCTACTACACCGTGGAGGACGGTTCGGCGCGTGCGCTCGCCTCTTTCGGCGGGGTGCTCGGCGCGCGGGTCATCGACGCCGCGGACAGAAAGATGGCCGCCGTCGTAACCGCTTACGGGACGTACATTCTCGACTTTACCGACGACCCCGCAAAACCCGAGAGCACGTTCGTGTGGGAAGGGCTTGCCTCCCTCGGCGGCGTTTTGGACAAAACCGCGGGCGGAACATCGGGCGGAATATCTGGCGATATGTCGGGCGGAACTTTGGGCGGAATTTCGGGTGGAGGCCGTGCGCTCACCTTGTTCTCGGGCGGGCGGACCGTCGGGTGCTTCACGGCGGGTGCGGACGGGGCCGTTCATTATTTCGGCGAACTTTCCGTCCCCATCGACAACCCGTTTGCGGCCGCCACGCAGGAGGGCGTGCTGCTCGGCGGGGAGAGCGGCGGCTACGTTTTGGCGGCGCGGCTGCTTCCGCACGCTTTCGCGGCGGCTTCACTCGGGGTCGCCGTCAAATCAAACGAGGAGTGATATTATGGATAGTCAAAATACAGGTTTTGCCATCGCGCTCGCGGATGAGGGCGGCAGTTTTGTCCTGCCTGCCGCGTACACGGGCGGGCGCGTTAAGGACAACGCCGTCGTGCTCGCGTTCGGCGGCGATGCGGAGGGGGAACACAAAAACCTGACCGTCGAGGGGCTTGTCCTCAAAAACGGCCTGAAGGTGCCCGCGTCGCTCGTCGGCGCTTCGGCCGGCAGAACCTCGGGCGGAACTTCGGGCGGCTCAACCTCAGGCGGAACTTCGGGCGGGACTTTTTCAACGGAGGGCAGGACGACGGTGGACGTGGAACTTACCCTCGATTTCAAGGACGTCGTGCTCTGGGAAAAGGGCGCGCTGCTCGGCGAACTGCTCCTCGGGCTTTCCCGTCCCGCGCTGACTTCGGCCATGGGCTTCGGCAGAGCCGCGGGCGAGGCGTCGCCCGTGCAATACGCTTTGGATCCGCCCGTGCTTTACGCCGAGACGGGAGAGGGGGAGTACCTCACGTTCTTTGCCGAAGGCGCGTCCGTGTTCTCGGTGCGCGCGGGTGCGGTTGCGGAAGGCGGCGTCGTTGCAAAAAGGAGCGGGCAGGTTCTGCCGTTTGTCTCAGGCGGCGAAGAAATAACCGATACAGCGGGCAGCGCGGTGTTCTTTTCCGTCGTCAGATACAGCGGCGACTCGCCCGCTCCCGCACAGCCCTTCCCGTACGCCGTCGGGGAGACGGACAGGGTGTTTTCCAACTTTGACGGAAGCGCCGTCGCCATTGCCACGCCCTCCGCCGTGCGCTACGCCGTCATGGGCAAAAACGGCCGTTTTTGTGCGAAAAAGGCGTTTTCTTCCGCTTTCGCCGTGCCGTCGGCAAACGTCGCGTTCGACGGAGAATACCTGTACGTCGCGGGTGAAGGTTCGCTTTACAAGTACGACGCGCAAAGCGGCGCGCTGTACGACAAGGTTGCCTGTCCCGACGCCTCGGCCCTGTTCGTAAGCGGCAGGGACATTCTGCTCCTCGGCACCGCCTCCGCCGACGTCTACACCGAAACCAACGGCGGACTCACCCGCAGGATTTCGCTTGAGGGGCCGTTTGACGCCGCGTCCTTCGACGCGCCCGACATGATTCTGACCGTCGCCAAGGGCGCGAACGTGTATCAATACAACGTTACTGATTCGGGATTTATACCTATGTTCGGCAGTAAAACGCACAATCTACCCTTCGTGCCCGAAGGGCTGGTCGGGCGGTTCGGTTACATCGCTGCGGTAGCGGGCGGGGCGCTTTGCACCTACAATTTCACCGATGGCAGGACCTCTTTCGTCGACACAGGCGGGCAGGTTTATCTCGACGCAAACGGGTTTTACGCCGCCGCGTACTCGGGCGGGGAGACTAAGATTCTCGACATTTCCTACACCATAAAGTCGGCAAACATGCCCGAAATGCAGGGCAAAGTCTTTCCGCTCCCGAGCGGGCTGCTCTCCGATCAAGGCACGTTTTACCCCTTCACCCGCCGCGGCAAGCGGTTTGAACTCGCTTCCGAATTTCTCGACGACGAGTACGTCATATACACAAAAACCCCCTATTTCTCACAAAAAACGCTGAAATTGACCTTGGAGGCAGAGGTATGAAGATGAACGGTGCGGCCGTCAGGGCCGCCAAAGGAAGGCGCGTTACCTGCGCTGTCAAAAACGTAAACCCAACCCTCAGATACACCGCGAACGACGGCGCGTACAGCGTTGAAATCGGCGCGGGTTGTCCGCCCGCGTTCGGCAAACCCGTGCGCACGGGCGTCGGCGGTCAGATTTTGCCGCTGGAAAATTACGTCCTCGTGTACGACAGGGGTAAGATTTCCGTCTATCCCGCCGCTTCCAACCCCTGATTTTTCCGCCGTCCTCCGCCAAACCGCGTAAACACCCGCGACTCGTCGGGAACCTGAAAATTCAATTAGCCCCCTAAAACGCACAAAAAACGCGGTTTTTTGCTTGCCGAACAACCGCGTTCCGTTTTGAAAAGGGGCATGATTCCATCGGCTCCGATCCGTCCGGCCGAAAAACGTTTTTACGCTTTGCTTGCCAAACCCCGTCAATTTGCCGATTGCCTCGCCCGATATTTTTACACACACCTTAAAACATTTGACTTTTAAGTAAAAATGACGTATAATAAAAATTATGAGGGACAGGGAATCTGTCGGAGATATAACTCCACCCACAGGGGATTATCGGATTTACGGTAATCCCTTTTTTTCTTTTATTATAAAGGAATTTCTTATACGGAAAAAGTTTTATTCCTGCCGAATATCACAATAAAACTTTACAATTTTTGCATTCACGCCTTAAAACGATTGCTTTTTTCGGTTTGAAGATATATAATATTAAAGTACGCTATGTTGCAAGTTTTGCTGCTCACGCTCAAGCAATTCGGCATTCTCGTGTGTTTCGGGGTGATCGGTTTTGCGCTCAAACGTCTGAAAGTCGTGGACGATGCAAAAACGCTGTCCGGAGTGCTCGTAAACGTCTTTCTCCCCGCCGCCGTGTTCGACCTGTTTTACAGGAATTTTACTCCGTCAACGCTCGTCGAGGCCTATCCGTACGCTCTGAGCGGAGTTGCATTGCTCGGCGTTTCGGCGCTTATCGCCTACCCGCTTACGAGAAAAATCGCGGGAAGGATAAACCGCGGAACGGTGGTCTATTCGCTCATCGTTACAAACATGACTTATGTCGGTTTACCTTTGATAAAGGCGGCTTTTCCCGATTACGAACTCCTTTTTATGGTGTTTGTCATGGGGTTTCAGGTGTACATCTTCACGTTTGGAATGGCCATGTTCAAAGAGGACGGAAGGGTGTCTTTCAAGGGGCTGTGTTCGCCCGTGATGATAGCCATGGTTCTCGGAATGCTCGCGGGGCTTCTCCTCGGCGGCCTGAACGTGCGGATGCCCGCGTTCTTTTCGGAAATCGTATCCTCGGCTGCGGCGTGCATGTCGCCCGTGGCAATGCTCGTGGCGGGCGTAACGCTCGCAAGGCTACCCCTGCGGTCGCTCATTAGCGGAAAGTTGTACCTGTTTGCCCTTCTTCGGCTGGTTGTTCTGCCCGCGGCCGTCGGCGGAATATTCTATCTGGTGTTCGGCCTTACGGGAATCGCCCCCGGGGTCGCCATGATAGCCGTCATCTACCTCGCCCTGCCAACGGGGCTGAACAGCGTAATCTTTGCCGAGGCGGAAGGGCAGGACGGTTCGCTCGGCGCACGTTACGCGCTGGTAACGCACACTTTAGGGCTGTTGACCCTGCCCGTCGTGTTCGCGGTAGCCTCGCTCATGGTATAAATTTTGTTCCCGCTCGTCATCTCAATAATTTTGCGGATGTAGTTTAATGGCAAAACAGAAGCTTCCCAAGCTTCGGTCGTGGGTTCGATTCCCATCATCCGCTCCACAAAGCAAGGCCCCGCCTTGCTTTTTTCATGCCCTTTTAGCGCAATCTTTGCCGTTTTGCTTTTCCGCGCGTGCCGAGAGGTTGAACGGTGTTTCAAAAATAATGGGCGAGAGAATAGACAAGCGTGTATAAAAATGTTATAATATAATAGAATAATGGGAGTTTGCCCTTTTCTGCGGCGGTAAAGCGCAAAACAAACGCCAAAATCTCAAATTGCAAACGGGCGACCCAAGACATACCCAAACCCAAATTGCAAAACGGACAACCCGCAAAACATACCCAAATTACAATAAAGCCAACGCGCAAAAAAGCGCATGACATAAGACAAACCCAAATTACAAAACGGGCAAGCCAAAACGGGTGTAAAGCCGCTTCAAACTAAAATGCGGGTATGCGCAGATGTGCAAGCGCAAACACGTGCCAAAAGCAAGAGGCGGGCAAGTAACAAACGAAAAGGGGAGAGTTCATGAATTATTGGACGCAACTCAGCGTAGAATTTGCAAATCAAAAAAACTACTTGGATTCGCTTTTTAAGGTCTATCCGCTTTCACCAAACGTAAAGAGGGAAATAGACCCCGCCAAGTGGAACGAGATGGAAAAGGCCTTTGTTGGCCGCGACGACGAAAAACTCGTCCGTTCCCTTCTCAAATTCGATCTGTTCCCCATAAAGGATTCTTACGTGGCGTATCTCAAAAAGGACCCGTCGTCCATCGGCCGCAACCACGACACGGTCGCGCGGCTTGCCGGCAATCTTTACGAAATGGGTCTTGCCGAAATTTACGACAAATGCACCCGGCCCAAGGAGACCAACAGGCAGATAGGCCCGCTGTTCAAACGGTGGATAGCAAAGGGGACTTTGGGTGCGCCCGTGTTCAATAAAGCGGAAGATTTCCTCGCACACCAAGGTAACGCCGTGTTCAACGGCTCCGATGCGGCAACCGAGAAGTTTGCGCGGGAAAATCTCGGTTACAACCACGACAAAGGTTTGGATTTTCTCGCCAGATTCAACGGCAAATATGTCATAGGAGAAGCCAAATTCCTCACCGATTACGGCGGACACAATAGCGCGCAGTTTGCGGACGCCGTGTCCACGATAAATTCCGTTCTTCTCCCCAACAAGTTGGGCGTGGAAGTTGTAAAGATAGCCGTTTGCGACGGCGTGCTGTACATAAAGGGCAACAACAAGATGTACAAACATCTCAAAGACAATGACGGGCAGACGATAATTTCCTGTCTTTTGCTGAGAGAATTTTTGTTTTCACTGTAAAGGTGCGCAATGGAACTTGTATTTGAAGGAAAAAGAAAAAGAGAGGACATTCTTTCGGACGCAGAAAAACACGGCGCGTCCTCGGCTTTTACTCACGGCCTCTCTTACCTTTACGCGGGGGACAATTACGGGGGAATGCTCGGGCTGCTAAACCGCCGCAAGGCGTTTGTGGACATGGTTTACATAGACCCGCCCTTCAACACCAGCCGCGTCTATTCGGTGGGCGAAGGCAGAACGAGCACGGTCAGCGCAGAGCGCAACGGCAAGGTCGCCTATTCGGACTTCATGAAGGACGACGAATTTCTTGCCATGATGTACGAAAGGTTTGTTTTAATCCGAGAACTGCTGTCCGAAAGGGGCAGCCTTTACGTGCACATCGACGTTAAGATGAGCGGATATTTCAAGATTCTGCTCGACGAGATATTCGGAAAGGAATGCTTCAAAAACGAGATAACGAGGGTCAAGTCCAACCCCAAAAATTTTGAAAGAAGGGCTTACGGCAACGAAAAGGACGCCATTCTGTTCTACGCAAAAATCCAAACAAGAATATATGGAACGACGTGCGCGTGGCGGTGGAGGGGAGCGAAACGGAAAAGAAATTTCCCAAAACCGACGCCGACGGCAGGCGTTACAACACCATTCCCCTGCACGCGCCCGGTGAGAGCAGGGGCATAACGGGCAAGCCGTGGCGCGGAATGACGCCGCCCGCGGGCCGGCATTGGCGCACTTCTCCCGAGGAGTTTGAAAAACTTGACGCGGCGGGCGCGATAGAGTGGTCGGCCACGGGCAACCCGAGAATCAAAAAGTACGCCGACGAACACAGGGGAAAGAAGATTCAGGACGTGTGGACCTTCAAAGACCCGCAATATCCCGCATATCCCACGCAGAAGAATGCTGAAATGCTCAAACTCATGGTGGAACAGTCCTCGGAAGAAGGCGGCTACGTCATGGACTGTTTCGCTGGCGGCGGAACCGCTTTGCTCGCGGCGGCGCAAGCGGGCAGAAAGTTCATCGGCATGGACAAATCGCCCGTCGCCGTGGAACTTATAGAAAAGAGGCTGCTCGGCGCGGATTATGTCTTTGAGCAAGAATAAGGCTTGCCTTTTCGGCCTCAATGGGTTTTGTCGGCGGGATATCCCAAGCCTTAAATTGTCCGTAAAACCGCGCCGCGCTCTTGATGGGCGGCGGATTTATATGTATAACCCGATATAAACTTGTTGTCCCGTGCCGAAGGGTAAGTTTTGAGATATGGCTGCGCGGGCGGATTTACAAAATCCGCCCGCGCTTTTCTGTTCTTGCGGGCAACCTTTCGGCTGCTTGGAGAATGCTCTTACAGAGCAGAAGATAAAACCGACGGGCGGCCGCAAATCATGCGGACAGGAAAGCGTGATTTCAGTCCCCTTGCGCCTCGGATCTTATGGGGCGGTAAAATGTAAAAGTGGCCTTTTTCTCACAAAAACGCCCCTTTTCGGGAGGACGCGGCTCACCTCGTCCGCCAGATGAAATGGGGCAGCCTTGGCCTCCCGTCCCGATGAAACGGCACAAAAACCGACCTTTGCCCGACGGGGAAAAACCGACAAGCCAACACCCGATGAGGAGAGGATAAACCTCACGAACCCCCCAAACGAGAACTAACAAGCCAACACCTAAAAAAATGAAAGGAAAAACGCCAAGCCCAACGCTTAACGAAATGGGTTTCGATGGAGAGGAAGGGGCAAAGAAGGGAGGAAAACGCAAAAAGGCGTTTTGGCAAAACAGAATATCGCGCATATTATATAATATGACGGGGTTTGGACGGTTTGGGCGGGTTTTCGGGCGGCAAGCCTGCCCGACGCGCAAAGAAGTATAAAAAAAAGTTGAAAAATTTTCAAAAAAATGCAAAAAGGGGGTTGACAGGAAGATTTTTCGATGTTATAATACAGACATGGAAACCGATTTCCATGAGACAGGGGTACCCCTGTTTTGACGCTTGCGCGTCAAAACAGTTCCCCCCTTATAAGCAAAAAGGAGGAAAATCATGAAAGCATTCAAGTCAATCTTACTCGTGCTGGCGGCTGCAATAGCCGCAACGTCGCTCGCCGCTTGCGGCGGCGATAATGAAGGCGGGAGACCCACGGGCGGCAACGGCTCGATAGTCATCAAGTATTACGACGGCGGCTACGGCCGCGAATGGGCGGACGACCTTGCCAGCAGGTACAAGACCATTCACCCCGACGCCGACGTTACCATGGAAGCCGACCTTGAAATTTTAGGCACCATGACGAGCGCGCTGCAATCGGAGGACCCCGACTACGACATATTCATCTCCCACGACATAACGTGGCAGTACTACGCGCTGGAAGGTTACCTTGCCAACCTCGACGCGCTTTACGCAAAGAAACTGTCCGACGGCAGGACGTTTGCGGACGCACTGTCGCCCGCCAACCGCGAATATTCCAAATTTGACGCGGGCGAGGGCGAGCATTATTACAAAGTAAACTGGACGCAGGGTGCGGGCGGCCTCATCTACAACGTGGATATGTTTGAGGAATACGGCTGGGAGGTTCCCGAGACGTACGACGACCTCAAGAACCTCTGCGCGCAGATAGTCAGCGAAGCGCGCCCCGTCAAGGGCGGAATGGGCGGACAGACCGTCGTTCCCTTCACCTGGACAAACGAGAACGAATATCTTTGGGACTACGTTGTGTTTGAATGGTGGGCGCAACTTGCTGGCACCGAGAAGATAAGCCAACTCCTTCAATACGACAAGGCGAACAACTACACGAACGGATTCGAGAGTTTCAACCCCGACACCAACTACAAGGAATTCAAACAGGCCTACCAGTATTGGTACGACCTCGTTGCCAAAAACCCCAACTACTCGGTTTCCGCCAGCAACGCTCAGACCAAACTGGCGGCGCAGGGGCAGTTCCTCCGCGGAGAAGCCGCGATGATGCCTTACTCCCACTGGGCTTATTACGAACTCAAAAAGGCCAACGGCGGGGATGACATCGGTTTTGAAGTGAACCTCATGGAGACCCCGCTCGTCAAGGGAACGCAGAGGTACAACTACCTCGTAGGTTTCGGCGACAGCATAGTCGTTTCCAAATACTGCCACAACATGGACCTTGCCATAGACTTCATCAGTTTCATGGCCGAACCCGAAAGTCTCGTTTCCTTTACCGAAAAGAGCCAGGGCGCTTTCTCCGCGTTTGACTATTCCGTCCTGCCTGCAGAACAACTCGCCCGCCTCAACTCCAACCCGTTTGTGGCAAGCGTAAACAAAAAACTCACAACGGAGACCAACTTCAACCTCTACTCCAACGAACCCATCGCCTACCTGACGTCGGCAACCGTTCAGCCGTGGCTCGCCAACAAGTACCACTACGTTCCCGCCTTTGCGGGCAAGGGCACGACCGACAACCCCGACGACGTGTTTGCCGAAATGTACAGCACGGCAAAGGCCAACTGGCGCAGTTGGCTGTACAACGCCGGTCTCGTTTAAGCCAAAGGCTAAACATTATATAATATAAACCGTTCGGCCCCGCGGGGGGAATACTCCCGCGGGCGGCCGCAATCTAAAAAGCAACCTTGTCAAAAGGGTGCGGAACCGAACGGTTAAACAAAGCGTTATCGTAAATTAACGGGATTCCGACAGGGAAGCCCGAGGTGGGGAAAATGGACGGTAATTCATCTTTCGGCAACGAGCGTAAAGCCGACAACAAAAAGAGGGGCAGGCACTTTAACGTGCGCACGCTCTTCATCATTCTCATGCTCGCCTATCCGGTGCTGCACTTTCTCGTAATGTGGGTGTTTGTCAACGGATACAGCATTGCTTTGTCTTTTCAACGGTATTTTTCCACCATACGCCCCGCGGGTTACGACAAGGGCTGGAATTTTGTGGGATTTGACAATTTCAAAAACCTGTTCAACCTCATAAAGTCGGACGAGAACACGAGGGAGATGTTTGCAAATTCGCTCATGTACCCCGTGATAAGTTGTCTGGTAACGCTGCCCCTTTCCATAATCGCGGCGTACTTCATGTACAAAAAAGTGGCGGGCAGTTCGTTTTTCAGGGTGGTCTTTTTCTTTCCGTCAATCGTTCCTTTGATCATCTTAACCTTAATATACCGCTATTCGGTTGCGCCCGACGGACTCGTCAACGTGCTTTTGCAAAAGCTGCACATACTCGAAAAGGGGGAGATCGTCTCCTTCCTCAACGTGTTTGGCGAGGACACCGCCGCGGGTGCCGTTTACATCTTCTGCATCTGGGCGGGCATCGGTTACAACATAATCCTGTTGAACTCGGGCATGGGCAAGATTCCGCAGGAATTGCAGGAATCCGCCATGCTTGACGGCGCAGGCCCGATGACCGAACTCTTCCGCATAGTCATTCCGCTCACGTGGCCGACCATAACCACCATGTTCATCCTCGGCATGATGAGTTGCATAAACGTGTACATGCAGCCCAAGTTTCTCACCATGGACAAATACGGCAAGACGGTTGCGTGGATGATTTACGACTACGCGCAGGGGGGAAGGCCGGGCGACCTCGGGCAGGCGGCCTCTCTGGGGCTGTTCTGCACCGTGATACTTGCGCCCACCATCCTGCTCGTCAAGCATTTCCTTGAAAAATGCTTTGCCGACGTGGATTTTTAAGGAGGTAATTGTCGTGAAAAAAGAGATGATCTACCGCCGCACGGGCTGGACAAAAGCGCTGTTTGTAATAGTTTTCATAATCTTTGCCGTTCTCACGGTAACCTACCTCTACCCGCTCATCTGGGTGCTGATGAACTCCTTCAAACAGCAGTCGGAGTACATCAACAACATAACGGGCTTTCCCAAGAACCCGGGTTTCACGGCTTATGCCGAGGCGTTTGCCGAAGAAGTTTCGGGCCACAAGGGCGCAACGCTCATGAGCATGTTCGGCATGACGATTGCGGTTGCCACCGTCGGCACGATAATCACCGTGCTCACCTCGTCGCAAGCCGCGTATATCCTCGCAAAATTCAACTTCCGCGGGGCAAAATTCATGTACGCCGTCGTCATCTTCGCCTACGTGTGCCCCATCGTCGGCACGCTGCCCGCGCAGATGCAGTTCATGAAGACCCTCGGCTTTATGAAAAACAGTTTTGCCGAGTACGTCGGCGTGATATTCCTCTACTCGGGCGGGTTCGGCTTCAACTTCATACTCCTGCACGCCTACTACAAAAACCTGTCCAAGAGTTATGCCGAAGCCGCGTATATAGACGGGGCAAACGACTTTCAGATTTACACCCACATAATCCTGCCCCTGTCAAAAGGCTCGCTCGTCGCGGTGTTCATCATCCAGTTCATCGGCCTGTGGAACGACTACACCACCCCCGCAATCTTCTTAAAAGACGCGCCAACGCTGGCCGTCGGCGTTTCGCTCATGACCAAAACTCTCGAAAACAACTCCAACTTCCCCGAACTTTTCGCGGTCATGGTAATCGTCCTGCTGCCCATAATTCTCATCTTCTCGGTCTTTTCCAAGACCATAATAGAAAACACCACCGTGGGCGGCCTCAAGGGCTGAAAAAACAAGAAGTGCCCTAAATCTCACAAAAAACGGCATTTTCCCGTTTGGCGGGCGGGAGGGCTGAAAAAACAAGAAGTGCCCTAAAACGCACAAAAACGGCACTTTTCCCGATTTAGGGCAGAGGGGACGCCCAAGCCCCGACCGACAGCCCGCACTACAAACCAACGGCGCAGAGCCGCAACCAAGATAAACCAACGACAAATATGCCGCAAGGCAAAAATAAAAAATTCTTATGGAGGGAATTTAAGATGAAAAAAAGCATTAAGAGCCTGTTTGTGCTTCTCGCGCTTGTTCTCGCCTTTGCAGTTGCGTTTGCGGGCTGCAACGGAGTCTTTAAGGATTCCGAGAATCCCGGCTTAAGCACCGACAGCAGCAACACGGATTCCACCGACACCTCGTCCACGGATTCCACCGACAGTTCGTCCACCGATCCCGATACGGGCAGCGACACCGGTTCCGACAGCAGTTCGGGCGGCGGCAGCGAGATAGTGGGCACGGACATCGCCTTCTGCTCCGAGCAGGACATCTTCACCCGTGAAGAGTACAACAAGTACGTTTACTGGTCGGCTGCCAACGGCGAGGACGGCACCTGCGTTGCGGACACCCATTACCTTGACGAAAACGGCGTTGCCCACTTCGCCTACACCTACACGGGCGACGGCACGTGGGGAATGCAGGTGTTCTACAAGAGCACGGACAACGTTGCGGGCCACCGCTACACGGTAACCTTCACCCTCAACTCGAGCGTGGCGGGCAACATAACCGTAAACGGTCAGCAGCAGACGTTAGCCGTCGGTAACAACGACATTTCCGTAACCTACGACGAGGGCGCGTCCGGCGCTTCCCTTTCCATAGTCATCGGCCACGGACAGGGCCTCATCGTAGAGGATAACGTAACCTTCACGCTCACCGCTCCCGCGTTCAGCGAGGTAATCGTCCCCGCAAACGAGGTTCCGTTCGGAGAAGAAATCCATATTGCAGAAAACAACCTCATCGACAAGATCTTCTATTGGAACGACCAATGGTGGACTGAGAGCAACGTTGTGGTTTCCACTCACGAATATCTGTCCGACGACAAGGCGTCCGCCAAGTTCGCTTACAACTTCGAAGCGGGCAACACGTGGTACGGTTTCCAGGTGTTCTACAAGAACTCCACCCTCACCGAGGGCACCAGATATACCCTTTCTTTCAAACTTAAATCTTCTGTCGCGGGCAAGATAACCGTGCACGAACAACTCGCCCTTAACGGAGACAACACGAGGGACATAATCGCGGGCGACAACGACATTTCCGTAGTCTACACCGAGGGTAACGCCAATCAGGCCTCCTTCAAACTGCAGATGGGCACGCTCGCAACGGGCTGCATTCCCTCTGGCGAAATCGAGATTACCGACCTCAAGTGGGAAGAATACACCCAGCCCCTCCCGCAGGAACCCGCCGACGTAACGCTTGAAACCCCCGAATTCTACAACGGCAACTACTTCAAAGCGTTCATCACCGGCGACTTCGACCTTACCCGCGTTAACAAGATAACCGTTGACGGCACCCCCGCCGATGGCGCACACGTGTTCCACGCAGGCGAAAACAGGTATGAAGTTCAGTTCGTCATCGGCACCGATTATACCGAACACCAAACTTACTCCTTTGCATTCTACGTTGACGACACCGTCGTCGCCAAGGTTGACAATTGGACTAACCCCGAATACAAGGGCGGAAGCGTTGGACCCCAACCCCAGCCGCAACCCGGCGGTGTGGTTGACGTTCAGTTTACGCTCGTCAGATTCTACGGCGATCAGTGGGTAAAGGTTACGCCCGACGGTTCCTACAACTTCCAGCCCGGTCTCACCGTCAAAGTTAACGGCACCACCACCGAATACATCGTTGACGGCAACGACCTCAATAT
>CANQUN010000021.1 GCA_947627065.1 uncultured Clostridia bacterium | reverse complement strand
AGAAGGAACGCCCAAGGTGTAAGGAAAGGCGAACACGTCTCTCCCGTAGGAATTGGCAAAGTCTGCCGTATAACTCGTTCCGCTGCGTTTGCCCGCGCTGCACACGAGCACGCCCTTGGATATTGCCGCAAGCAGTCTGTTCCTCTCGGGGAAATTGTAGGGCTTGGTCGCAACGTCGGGATTATGCTCGGAAATCACCAGCCCGCTCTGTGCTATCTTGTCAACGAGCGGTTTGTGACGGGGCCGAACCCGCCGGGCAGTATGCTTATTATCCTGCCCGATGGCAGCGCGCCAGTGATGACGGACGATTCTATGCCTTCGGCAATGCCCGTTACCACCGTAACGCCGTTTTGGGTGAGAACGCGCGCAAACTCCTCCGCGCGGGACAGGATGGCGGGCAGCGTTCTCCTGCTGCCGACTATGGTGAACTTTAGCGAACCGAGCAGACCGACGTTGCCTTTGAGATAGAGCATGAGCGGCGGGTCGGGTATCTGAAGCAGATTTTCGGGAAAACCGTCGGTCATGCAGGTAAGGGGAACTATCCCGTTCTCCCCGAGTTCGTCGGCGGCTCTTTCAGCCCCGCCCAAGGAGAGAGATTTTTTCATTTCCGCAAGGGTTTGAGGGTCGATTTCCCTCGCGAGCGAATCGGCTATGTCCGAAAACCGTTCCACGGCAGCCGCGGGCGTCTTTGCCGCCTTTATTATACGTAATTTTTGTTCTCTTGTGAGTTCGGCGAAAGAATCGAGCCAGATGATCGCACGCTCGTCGCGTGAATAGTTCATAGTGTCTCCCTGTCGAGAATGCGGTAACCCACGGCTTCGAGAATATGCTCGGGCATGATGTTTTCGGAAAGTTCCATGTCGGCAATGGTGCGCGCAACCTTTATTATACGGCTCCTTGCCCGTGCCGACAGGTGCATACTCTCAAAGGCGTTTCGCAGGAAATATTCGCACTCTTCGGAGAGTACGCAATACTTCTTTATCTGTTTTTCGCCCATGTCGCTGTTGGTGTTTACCTTCTTCTCGTTCCTGAATCTTTCTCTCTGTATTTCTCTCGTTCTGTTGACGCGAGCGCGCACGGTGGCGGAATTTTCTTCCTGTTTATCCGAAACGAGGTCGGAATATTCCACCGAGTCGACTTCCACTTGAATATCTATCCTGTCGAGCAGCGGACCCGATATTCTCGATTTGTACTTGAGTATCTGCGCCTGCGTGCACTTGCACACCCTCGTCTTGGAACCGTAGTTGCCGCAAGGACATGGATTCATGCTGCCGCAGAGCATGAAGTTGGCGGGGAACTCGACGTTGGCCTTTGCCCTTGAGACGGATATGACGCCGTCCTCGAGAGGCTGGCGCAGCGATTCGAGCGTGCTGCGCGGATATTCGGGCATTTCGTCAAGGAAGAGAACGCCGTTGTGCGCAAGGCTTATTATACCCGGCTTTACCGATTGCGTTCCGCCGATGAGCGAGGTGCGAGTGGCTGTGTGGTGCGGCGTCATGAACGGGCGCATCCGTATTATTCCCTCTTCTTTGTTGAGATAACCCGCAACCGAATGAATCTTGGTCGTTTCAAGCGCTTCGGCAAAATCCATGTCGGGCATTATGGAAGGAATGCACTTGGCAAGCATGGTTTTGCCCGAACCCGGTGGACCTATGAAGATTATGTTGTGCCCGCCGCTCACGGCAATTTCAAGCGCGCGTTTGGCCACGGCCTGCCCCTTGACGAGGGACATGTCCACGGGATAGGAAAGTTCGAGATCCTCCGAATAATAATTCCGCTTTTCTACGACGGGCAGTTCCTTCTTACCCAAAAAATGCTCGACAACCGCGTTGAGGTTGTGCGCCGTGTAAACGGTTACGTTTTCGATATACGAGGCCTCACGGGCGTTGTCGTCGGGAATTATGAATTTTTTATACCCTTCCTTGGAGGCTGAGATGAGCAGCGGCATTATGCCGTTTACAGACCTGAGCGTTCCGTCCAGCGACAGTTCGCCGAGGAGTATGTAATCGCTTATGTCGGTCGGCATACCGGGGCAGGTAAGTTTGATGAGACCCACGGCGATTGGCAGGTCGAGATACGAACCTTCCTTTCTGAGTTCGGCGGGGGCACGGTTGACTGTGATTCTGGTAGCCGGGAAATTTTTGCCGCTGTTCTTGATTGCCGAAAAGACCCTCTCGCGCGATTCCGAAACCGCAGCGTCAGGGAGACCGACGATTGTGAAATTGGGCAAACCGTTCTGAAGGTCGACTTCTACGTCTACCCTGAAGCCCTCAAGGCCGTTGAGGGCGTAACCGGTAACCTTGGCCAGCATTTCAGATCAACCACCATCTGTAAAGTATCCGCGCGGCGAGTTTGCGCACTTCTATTCCCGTGAACATGACGTAGCCCAATCCGAAGAATATCACGGACACCGCAAGCGCGATTATGAGGGCAACGACGGCTTCCTTCACTTCCCTTCCCGCAATGCGCACCGTTCCGTCCGTACCGTGCAAATAGGTAACGAAGGCGAACGGAATAAACGCCGTGAAGAAGAGCGACGCGGGCACGAAGTCCACCACGGTAGAGCCGCCTATAAATCCGTACAGCACCCAGCCGAATATCGCGCCGCAGGCGAGTATGGAATAAGGCACGGCAAATTTTCTGAATTCCTTCTTGTTTTCACCGCCCTTTTTGGCAAGGCAGGCATATCTGACAAACATGAACGTCATGCAGATAAAACTGAGCAGGGCGATGAACTGTACGGCGATGTTCATGGAAATGTACACGTCGGTGAAGTTTGCCGAGGACTGAGCGCCCGAATATATGAGCGTTGCGCCCACGCCCCCAATCCACTTGATAAATTCTCCCTTGGGACCCGTCTGGGCAAACGCCGAGCGGATGGAAGCGAATATTGCGCCCATTAAAGATAATTCCTCTTTTCCCGTCTGCTGCCTGTACACGTTGATGTACGCGTCGTTGACGAAGAGATGGAACAGAAGAGAGAACACCAGCCACAGCACGACGAAGGAGACGACGGCGGTTATCACCGAGCCGTACATGTTGATGTTGTACTGTTTTCTGTTTCTGACCTTTTCGTCCTCAAATTCGGCTTGTTTGTCGTTGAAGGCATAAACTCTGCGCACCCTGATAAGACCCGCAACGAAGGCGGCGATTACCGCAGGGAGCAGGAATATCGTATAAACGGAGCAGTTGAACGCAAGCGAGAACATGAGAGCGGAAAGGAGAACGGGAGCGAGTATGGTCATTGTTCCCGCGGTGAAGCGGTGGCTCTTTTTGGTAAAGACGTAGTCGGCCGCCTTCTCGTAAAAACCGTACATGAACAGCACGGAGAGCATGGCGAAGAAGGCCGCGATGGTTACGGCGGAGCCGACGCTGCCCGCCGACAAGCCGAGACCCAGCAGAACGTAGAACGCGGCGAACACCAGCCCCGCGTCGCTGTCTTTGAATATCCTTCTGCCAAAGGCGAACACGAGACCCACAGTCAACAGGAAGAAGATGTAAGGCACTATCCTCACGCCCACGGGATTGACGCCGAAGGCGTAAACGCCTATCGCAATGAGTTCGATGCCGAACGCGCCCGTGCGGCTGTCAAGATAGAATCCGTCGCCGTTTTCAATGGTGAAGATGCTGTTGACGATACCCGCTTCTGCCGAAGTGAAGTTGTACTTCTTGCCCATCTTGCTGTACATTTCAAACTTGGACTGTTCGTCTACAAGATGCGCGGGTTCGGTTGCGGGCTTCTCTGCGTCAAAATCCTTTTCGGAAAGGGTTGTGCCGCTGTACGCCGTGGTGTCGGGTTCGGTGTACTTCATGAGTTCGGGTACGAAAAGCGTGCCGTCGTCCTTGGTAAAGACAACTTCGTTTATTTCCATATCCGATTTGGTGGCTATCTTAAAATCCGTGTAAGACTGCGACGTAAAACCGACCCTCTGGCGCACCCAGACGTACTGGCCGCCGCCGTTTGCAACGTCAACGCCCTTTTGCACGGAAAAAGTGCTGCCGTTTGAATAGGACGAACCGGAAGAAGTTTTCCACGATATCGTAACGCTTGCGGCGTCCGAACTTTCCGTCGAGTAGAAGATGCGGCCGACGTTAAGCCACACGTTGACGTAGTACCTGTTGCTGTCGTCTTTGTCGTAGGTACGGTCGTTGCCCGCCGCGTCTTGGTCGGCAAGGTGAACGGTAAAGTAAGCGTCCCCGCCCCCTCTGACGCGCGTGCGCCACGCTGTGGACGGATTGTTGTTTACCGAACCGAGGGTAAACAGACCGTTGACGATGAGAAGCAGGAAGATTGCGGCAAGAACGATGAATGCGCGCAAGTTCTTTTTGTTACTGAACATAACTGACCTCGCTGAGAGTCTTTTCTCTATTTTACCTTAATTGCCCGAAAATGTAAACCTTTTTAAGCATGAAATTTCAACTTTTCATTATAATATATATAATGATAATAAAAAAAGCCGCGTACAAACCTTGCACACAGCCCTTTTCGACATTTTTATCAAAGAGTCTCTTTGATCTTTGCGGCCTTGCCGGTAAGCCCTCTGAGGTAGTAGAGTTTCGCCCTCCTGACCTTACCTTTTCTCACGACCTCGATCTTTGCAACCTTGGGCGAATGGAGCGGGAACGTTCTCTCCACGCCTACGCCGAAGGATATTCTCCTGACGGTAAAGGTTTCGCTTATGCCGCCGTGGCGCTTGGCTATAACCACGCCCTCGAAAGCCTGAATACGTTCTCTCGTACCTTCTACGACCTTGACCGATACCCTGACGGTATCGCCTACGTTGAAGCTCTCAACGTTCTCTTTGAGGTTCTCACGGTTGATCGCCTCGATAATGTTGTTCATCGTAACTTTACCTCCTGTTTTATTTGACTGTCCCAAAGGTAAATTTCCGAGAAATCTCCCAAAAGAAAGCCTTTTACAAAGCGTTCGTGCACCGTTCGGCGAGAGGAACGCCCGAAGCTACTGTAATATATTATCATATTTTTTCATCGAAATCAAGCGAATGGACGGGCTTTTGGGCGTTTTTCTCATTTTTTCCGAAAAGATAATAGCAGCACTCGAGTTTTCCGTTGAAAATTTTCCTCTTTTTGTCCGCCCTTCTGCCGTACAGCCGCTCGAAATCGGGAACCGAAGTGAGCACGCCGACCTTCCAGCCGCCGTAAGGCGACATTACCTTTCCGAAATCCTTGTAAAGCGCAGCGACCTCTTTCCGCTCTGACAGCCGTTCTCCGTAAGGCGGGTTGACTATCATGAACCCGTCGTTCCGTCCCGAGGAAAAACAACGCGCGTCCCGTTTTTGAAAATGTATCCTGCCCTCTACTCCCGCAAGCGCAGCGTGCTTTCTCGCAAGGCGCAGTTGCCCCTCGTCTATATCGTAACCGCTTACGGAAATCTCCCTGTCATTATCTATTTCCGCACGTGCGCGTTCTTTAAGTTCGCCCAAGGCGGAAAAGTCAAAGCCTTTCCAGTTTTCAAAATCGAAACGACGGTTGAGCCCGGGCGCCATTTTAAGGGCGTACATGGCCGCCTCTATCGGAATGGTGCCCGTTCCGCAGAATATGTCGGTGAAAGGCTTGCCTCCGTCCCAGCCCGAGAGCAGAACGAGGGCGGCGGCCACCGTTTCCTTGAGCGGCGCCTCGCCCACAAGCCCCCTGTAACCTCTGCGGTGCAGCCCCTCTCCGCTGGTGTCGAGCGAAACGGTAACGGTGTTCTTGCAGACGGAAATCTCCACGCAGTACCTCTCGCCCTTTCTGACGAGTTCTCCGTATTTTTCGGATAATTTGAGGAAAAGGGCCTTTTTTGCGACGGAAGCGCAGGCGGCGTAAGCCATGAGTTTGCTCGAAACGCACTTGGCTTCAACCTGCACGTCGGCGTCGGCGGGCAGAATGTCTCCCCAAGGAACGGAATGAACGCCGCCGAACAATTCGTCAAAATCGTACGCCTTGAAGGAGGCGAGCACTATGTATACCCTGCTTGCCGTGCGCAGGCGCAGGTTGCAGTCTATTATCTTCCGCTCGTCCCCCTTGAACAGGATTCTCCCGTTGACGGCGGGCGCATCCTTCACCCCGAGGGCAAAAAGTTCTCTCTTGGTCACGCCCTCTATCCCCGCGGCGGAAGATACGGCAATGTCAAAAAGCATTTTCTATGTGGTTTATCTCTCCCATAAAAATCTCAATAACGTCAAACCTCACGGGCACGTCGTCAAGCCCGCGGCCCGAAAGGTAAGCCAGCGCAAACTGACGGTATTTGCGTTGTTTCTGAAAGGTTACCGCCTCGGCGGGTCTGCCGTAAAAGTCGGTCGTGCGGGTCTTTACTTCGACGAACACGTAAGTTCCCTTGTCCAAAGCCACGATGTCCGCTTCCGCATTGCCTATCCTGAGATTCTTTTCGAGAATCTTGTATCTCTTTCTTTTAAGGTAGCTTACGGCTGCGGTTTCTCCGTGTTTACCGAGAATTTTTTTATGAAAGTTCTCCTGTGAAGCGGGCATGGTCCAAACTCCTTCAATGCCTGAATGTGTTTTGCCGTTCCGTATCCCTTGTTGGACGCGAGGTCGTAGATGGGAAACAGTTTGTCGTATCTGCACATCAGTCTATCTCTGTAAACCTTTGCGATTATGGAAGCCGCACCTATCGTGTAACTCTTGAGATCGCCCTTGATTATCGGCTCGCAAGGGATTCCGCAATCGAGTTTTATAGCGTCTACGAGTACGACGTCGGGCTGAACCGAAAGTTCCGCAACGCACTGGTTCATACACTCCTTGGTTGCGTTGAGGATGTTGATTCGGTCTATAACCACGTTGTCCTTGAGGCAGATCCTGTAAGCAATTGCCTTTTCGAGAATGAGGTCGGAAAGATATTCCCGTTTCTTTTCGCTGAGGCGCTTGCTGTCGTCTATTCCTTCTATAATATCGTCTCTGGGCATAATGACGGCGGCGCAGACCACGGGGCCGCACAGCGGGCCTCTGCCCACTTCGTCCACGCCCGCTATGTATCTGCACCCCTGTGCGTAATACTTGTTTTCGTATTCGAATTTATCTATATCGTCAATCTTCTTTGTCATTGTAATTTTCCGTTTCGAGACAGATCTTGCCGAGTTTTCCTTTGCGGAAATCGTCAAACACCGCCTTTGAGCACCTCGTATAGTCGTATTCTCCGCCCTTTTTGACAAAACCGCGCTTTGCGCATACCGCGTCTATGAGTTCGCTCAAAGAGAGAGCGGCGGGGTCGGCGGAATATTTTTCTGTTATGTTCGCGCGGTATGGGACGGATATTTCGGCAAAGAAATCCCTGATAAGTTCCTCCATGTCCAAAATATCGTCGTTTATGCTGCCTATGTAGGCAAGGTGGCGGGCGTAATATTGGCTGTCGAATTTGGGCGGCATTGTACCGGGCGTGTCGAGAAGTTCTATTTCACCCAGCCTTATCCACTGCTTGCCGCGCGTAACGCCCGCTTTGTCGCCCGTAACGGCGCGTTTCTGTCCGCAGATGGAGTTGATTACGGTGGATTTGCCCGTGTTCGGCACGCCCGCAACCATGACCCTCAGGCATTTGTTCATGCCTTTCGCCCTGTACCGCTCAATGGTTTCGTTAAGCATGGCGCGTATTTCGCGAAGCACGGCCTTTCCGTCCTTTGCCAGCGTACCGTTGAGGGCAAGGGTTCGCTTGTTTTCCTTTTTGAAATTCTCCGCTATGGCGGAAACGTCCCTTTCCTCCACGAGGTCGGCTTTGTTGATGAGATAGAGAACGGGCTTGTTTGCAAAAACCTTGATGAGGTCGCGGTTGATGCAGGCAAACGGGGCGCGCGCGTCGGTAACGTAAACCACCGCGTCCACGAGTTTAACGTTTTCCTCCATCATCCGCATGGATTTGGTCATGTGCCCGGGAAACCATTGAATCATCGCTTGTTACCCTCCATTAAGTCTGGGCGCATCTTTTTTGTAATCTCCCTCGACTTTTCCGCCCGCCATTTGTCCACTTCTGCGTGGTTGCCCGACACGAGCACCTCGGGCACGGTAAGCCCCATGAACTCCTGCGGGCGGGTGTAATGTGGATATTCGAGCATGCCGTCGGAAAAACTCTCCTGCTCGAGAGATTGGCTGCTTATAACCCCGTCCACATAACGGCTTATGCAGTCGGTAACAACCATTGCGGGCAGTTCCCCTCCCGTAAGGACGTAATCGCCAATGGACAACTCCTCGTCTATAAACAGGTCTATGACGCGCTGGTCAATCCCTTCGTAATGGCCGCACAGGAGAAGGATGCGCGGGTAGGCTACGTACTCCCGCACCATGCTCTGGCAGAACGTTCTGCCCTTGGGAGAAAGGTAGATTCTCCTCGCCTCGTGGTCTGGGTCGACGGCGCGGATACAGTCTGCAATAGGCTGGGGCGTAAGCACCATGCCCGCCCCTCCGCCAAAGGGATAATCGTCCACCTTGCGGTGTTTGTTAAGCGTAAAATCTCGTATATCGTGAACGGCTATCTCGATTTTTCCGTCCTTGGTCGCCCTGCCTAAAATGCTCTCTCTTATGGGTGCGAACATTTCGGGAAAGAGCGTGAGGATATCAATCTTCATACAAAGACACCTCGTCAAAGCGTTTTTTCTTTAAGACAATAACCTTATTTTCGGTATCGACGGAGATTATCATATCCTTGAGAAAGGGGAAGGAAACGTTCTTTCCGCTTGGGAGACGAGCGGTGAAAATGTCGGTTGAACCGCGGCGCGTAACGTCGGTTACCACAGCGGTAAAATCGCCCGTATCAAAAGTGATTTTGGAAGAAATTATGTCTGACACAAACCATCTCCCCTCATCGATTTTCACGTCTTGTTTATCCGCGTACACGTCATTGCCGCGTAAGCGTTCGGCGGCCGTCCTGTCCGATATTCCCTTGAGCAGGTAATACACCCCGTCGCCCGAGCGTGCGGAAAGTATATCGTAGGAAATCCCTTCGATGTAGACTTTGGGAATGGAAAGGAGTACCTCTGCCGAATCGGCGTAAGGCACTATTTTAACCTCTCCCCTTATACCGTGTGCTTTGGAAATTTTTCCGATAAGGAGTCTTTGCATAAGTGTATGAATAACCGTATGACAATGAGCAGGACGTCGTCCTGCTCTCGGTACAGGCGAAAATCAGATCTCCGCCTTGGATTTGATTTCTACGTTATACTTCTTTTCGTCTTTCTTTGTGCCGGCTTTCACAAGCGTGCGGAGAGCCTTGGCTATCTTGCCCTGTCTCCCTATCACCTTGCCCATATCGCTCTCTTCAAGAACGACGGTAACCTCGATCACATCGTTTTTTTCTTCTACGATGTAGTCTGCCTTTTCGGGAAACTCGGCAAACTGGTTGACGACGTATTTAATAAGTTCTAACATCTACCGCCCCTTCTTTTCAGCCTTTCTTTTTCTTGGGGTTGGTCTTGGAAGGAGAAAGTTTGGCCGACTTTTCAATGACGCCCGCCTTGACGAGAATGTTCTTTACGGTCTCGGTCGGCTGAACTCCCTTGGCAAGCCACGCCTTGGCCTTCTCCGCGTCCACTACTATTTCGGCGGGGTCGGTAAGCGGATTGTAATGACCTATCTTGTCAATGTACATTCCGTCACGTGCCTGTCTGCCGTCAACGACGACGATTCTGTAGAAAGGGGATTTCTTGTCGCCCATTCTCGTAAGTCTCATTTTTACCATGGTAATATCCTCCGATATAAATTATCTTTTACTTTCAAAACCTGAAAGAACGCTGTCCTTTCATGTTTTTCATCATCTGTTTTGACATCTCGAATTTTTTGATGAGCTGGTTTACTTCCTGAACGGTGGTTCCGCTGCCCTTGGATATCCTCTGCTTTCTCGACGCATTGAGGATTGCCGGGTTGCGCCGCTCCTTGGGAGTCATGGAAAGGATGATCGCCTTCATCCGCTCCACCGCCTTTTCGTCAACCTGCGCGTTGTCGAGTTTTATCTTGTTGCCGACTCCCGGCAGCATTCCGAGAATGTCCTTTATGTCGCCCATGTTCTTGAGCGCGTCGAACTGTTCGAGATAATCGTCGAGCGTAAAGCTGTTTTCCTTGAACTTCTTCTCGATTTTCTTCATCTGTTCTTCGGAAATGGACTGTTCGGCCTTCTCTATCAAAGTCAGAACGTCGCCCATACCGAGGATTCTCGAGGCCATTCTGTCGGGATAAAACGGTTCGAGATCGGTGAGTTTTTCACCCACCGAGGAGAACTTTATCGGTTTGCCCGTAACGGCTTTTATGGAAAGGCAGGCGCCTCCCCTCGTGTCGCCGTCGAGTTTGGTGAGAACGACGCCCGTTACGTCGAGCCGCTTGTTGAACGTGTCCGCAACGTTCACGGCGTCCTGCCCCGTCATCGAGTCTACGGTAAGCAGGATTTCGGCAGGATTCACCGCCTTTTTTATATCCTCAAGTTCGGTCATCAGCGTGTCGTCTATGTGAAGCCTGCCCGCCGTGTCTATTATGGCGTAATCAAAACCGAACGACCTTGCGCGTTCCGCGCCCTTTCTCGCTATCTCCACGGGATTGCCCTGACCCATGTCAAAGACTTCGCACCCCGCTTTTTCGCCTACGACCTTCAGTTGGTTTATGGCTGCGGGGCGGTAAACGTCCCCCGCTATGAGCAGCGTTTTCTTGTTCTGCTTTTTGAGATAAACGGCAAGTTTTCCGCACAGCGTTGTCTTGCCCGCGCCCTGCAGGCCGCACATCATGATGACGGTGGGAGAAGACGACGTTTCGAGTTTGGAATTGGTGCTGCCCATCAACGCGGTGAGTTCTTCGTTGACGATCTTTATAACCTGCTGCGCGGGGCTTAAACTCTTTAATATGTCCTGCCCGAGCGCCTTTTCGCTGACGCTGTTTATAAACTGCTTGGCAACGCCGATGTTCACGTCCGCTTCGAGAAGGGCAATGCGAACCTCGCGCATGGCCTGCTTGATCTCGTATTCGTCAAGTTTGCCGCGCTTGGTCATCTTTGCAAATATGTGATTGAGTTTTTCGCTCAGTCCCGAAAAGACAGCCATTCATCAGCCTCCGTTATTTTCTTCAATTCGGCCGCCGCATCCGCAAGCGTTATCTCTCCCCCTTCCATTAAAGAAATGAGGTTGTAAGTATCTTTGAGTTTCTTTGAAAAACCAAGTTTAACGTCAAATTCCGCAAGTTGCTCCTTGGCCTTTCTCAAAACGTCGTTCACGCCTTGGCGGCTGAGCGTCTTGATCTCGGCTATCTCACCGAGAGACAGATCGCACACGTAATACAGCTCGAATATTTCCTTTTGATGCTCCGTGAGAAGGTCGCCGTAGAGAGAAAAGAGCATCGCCCACTTAAGCTTGTCTTCCATAAATCAAAAGTGTAAAGCCATTTCGCTTTACACTTAAATTATAATATATCCTTATAATATTGTCAACTGTTTTTCAAGCATTTCGGGCAAAACGTCTCATTTTAAGATTTTCCCCTAACGCCTCTGTGAACTTGTGGCAATAAATCTCTTGTGTGTTGGAGTACAAATCGTCCTCTGTTTCAGGAGTTAGCAAAACGCCTTGTTTTAAGGAATTTAAGAGGACATGTGTAAACTTGTGGCATTATCCCTTTGTGGGTGATGGGTCAGAACAAACCTTCAACAAACTCGTCCTTGTCAAAGGGGCTTATGTCGTCAAGTTTTTCACCCGTGCCCACGTACACGACGGGGATTTCGAGCTCTCCGCACATGGACACGACAAAGCCGCCTTTGGCGGTTCCGTCAAGTTTGGTGAGAACTATGCCGTCTATGCCGATAGCCTCGTCAAAGAACTCTATCTGGTTGACGGCGTTCTGCCCGGTAGTAGCGTCGAGGACTATGAGTTTGTAAAAGTTAGCCTCGGGATATTCGCGCTCAACGACTCTCGACATCTTTTTCAACTCTTCCATGAGATTTGACTTGACGTGAAGCCTGCCCGCCGTGTCTATTATGGTGTAATCGGTCTTTTTTGCCTTTGCCGAGGTCAGCGCGTCGAACACGACGGCCGACGGGTCGCTGCCCTCGGACGATTTTATTATCTTGACGTCGGCACGGTTGGCCCAGACGGTGAGCTGGTCGGACGCTGCCGCCCTGAACGTGTCGGCCGCGGCTATCGTAACGCTCTTTCTGCCAGAAGCGAGCATGGCTGCCAGCTTGCCGATGGTGGTCGTTTTGCCCACGCCGTTTACGCCCACAACCATTATTACGGCAGGCGTTTGGATTTCAAGCGGCTCGGCCTTTTCGAGCGTTTGGGTCAATATTTCCTTGAGTGCGGCAACAACGCCCTCGTTTTCGGATATCCTGTCGCGTTTGACGCGTTCGCGCAGTTCGTCCACAATCTCCATGGACGTGGTTACGCTTATGTCCGAAGAAATGAGTATTTCCTCAAGTTCGTCAAAGAACTCGTCGTCTATCCTGCGGCCTGAAAAAAGTGCGGAAAGTTTTTCGGAAATCTTATCCTTTGTTTTTTTGAGCGCGGAAAAAATCTTGCCGAAAAATCCCATGTCAATCCTCCGCCATCTTCTGCGCTTCGGCAAGTTCAACGGAGAAGATTACCGAAACGCCCGTACTGTCGGGCATGCTTACGCCGTAAAGCGCGTCGCAGTATTCCATCGTCTGCTTCTTGTGCGTGATGACGATAAATTGCGTGGTCTTGGAGAATGTTCTGAGATACTTGGCGAAACGCACGACGTTAGCCTCGTCCAGAGGAGCCTCAATTTCATCGAGAACGCAGAACGGCATGGGCGTGTAGTGGAGAATTGCAAACAGTATGGCTATTGCCGTCAGCGCCATTTCGCCGCCCGAGAGCAGGGAGATCTTCTGCAGTCTCTTTCCCGGCGGTTCGGCTATTATTTCGATGCCCGCTTCCAGAGGATCGTCGCATTCTTCGTAATCGAGCACGAGGTCGGCCGAACTGCCTTCGCCAAACAACTCCCTGAAGGTCTTTTTGAAGTTTTCGCGAATCTCGGCGAACCCGACGTCGAACCTCTCTTTCATCTCACGGGTGAGGTTGTCTATGCCTTCCCTGAGGTCGGCGGCGCCTTTTTCAAGGTCCTCCTTCTGGCTGAGGTTGTCCCTGTAAAGGGTGCTGCTTTCCTCATATTGCTGAATAGCATTGTGGTTTATGTCGCCGAGGCTCCTGATCTTTCTGCGGAGTTTTTCTATTTCGGAAGCCGACGTCGTAATATCGTAGTCCTGAACTCGGTAGGATTCAATGCTGTCGGTCGCGTCGTTTTCGTCGCCTTCATCCGCCTTGTCAAAGTCGATATTGTAATTTTCCTTCAGCTTCTGCTGCATGTTTCTAATATCGTCCTCGATCTTTTGCAGGTTGAACTCCTCTTTGTTGAGGGCGGTTGTAAGATCGAGTATCTCGGTGTTGAGCCTCTCCTTGTCCTGATTGGCGGTGGAAATGGTCGTACGGAGGGTCTCCTTGGTCGTTTCGAGAGTCCTGATATTTTCCCTGAGTTCGTTAATTCTCTTGCGCTCCTCGTCGGTATACAGGGTTCTTTCGCTTTCTTCCTTGATTTTGTCAACAATTTCCCTGTTGGACTTTATGTTGGCGTCGTTGGAAGCGATGCTCTTTCTTAAATTGGCGATTTCATCGGTTAAACGCTGCACCTCGTCTTTGTCGGCCTTGAGTTGGGATTTCAAAGAACCGAGACGGCTCTGGCATTCGGTATTTTCGGCAAAGATCTTTTCTCTCTCTTTTCTGAGGTTGGCGTAATACTCCTCCTTGCCGTCCCTCGATCCCTCGTTTTCTTCAACCGCACCGCTTTCGGTATCCGAAATGCGTTTTGCGAGAAGGTTGAGGGTGGCCGTAACGTCGGCAAGGTCCTTGCGCCATGCAACGTATTCTTCCTCCGCCGCGGCGATGTCCTGCGTGCATTTGGAGGTTTTTTCTTTGAGAACTGACAGCGTTTCCTTGAAACCGTACTGCTTTTCATGCATGGACGCAATTTCGGCTTCCAGCGAATTTATGGTGGCCTGATGCCTTGCTATCTTGCGTTCAAGTTCTTCTTTCTGCGAGTTAAGTTCGGCGTACTTCTTTTTGAAATCCTCTATCGCTGCGTCAATCATGAGTACGCCGCCGGCGCGCCGTTTCATGGAGCCGCCCGTCATGGTGCCCTGCGCGGTGAGAACGTCGCCTTCGAGAGTAACGATACGGAAGGCGTAACCGTACTTGCGGGCTATGAGTTTGGCGTTGTCAAGGTTGTCGCACACGAGGGTGTTGCCGAGGATGAACCTTATTACAGGCTCGTAGTACTTGTCGTATTTGACGAGTCTGGTCGCAACGTCAATAGCGCCCCTTTCCCTCACGGCGTCGAGAACGGTCTTGCTGTCCTCTCTGTACTTGACGGTGTTAATCGGCAGGAAGGTGATGGGCGGAATCTCGTTGGCCTTGAGGTAAGCGATGAGGTCGGAAGCGTCGTTGTCGTTGTCCGTTACGATGTTCTGCGCGTTGCCGCCGAGCGCAACGGTTATGGCAAGGCCGTATTCCTTGTCAACGTTGATGAGCGAAACGAGCGTTCCCTTGATCTTCTGCGCAAGTTTCCTGTCCTGCTTGGCGTCGTTGAGAAGGGTGCGTACAGCCTCCTGATAAGCGCCGTTGGAACTTTTGAGGTTTTCGTAAGTGGCTATGTTAGCCTCTGTCTGGGCGATGAATCTGTTGAGCGTATCAAGCGTTTTTTCCGCTTCGAGTTTCTTGCTCTTTGTTACGGCAAGGCCGTTTTCGCTTGCGGCAAGTTCGTCCGTCAAAGAAGAATTCTCGTTGTTGATTCTCGTAATCTCTTCTTCGTTTACCACCTTTTCAGCTTCGAGGGAGGTTTTCTTGGCGATTATGCCCTTTTCCTTTGCGGCCTTTTCCGCCTTTTGTGCCTGAAGGGATTTAAGTTCGCCCTTGAGGGTGGCTATGTCCGCCTTCTTGCTCCACTTGTCGTTGATTGCGTTTATGTACTTGTTGGTCTGGGCGTCCCACTCGGCAAGTTCGTTGCCCATGCTGATTATCTGCTCGGAAAGTTTTGCCGTCCTGGAAGTGAGCGTTTCCACTTCCTTTTCGTTTTTGGAAATAGCCGAGTTTTTATCGGCAAGCGCAACCCTGTCTTTTTCGAGATTCTGTTGGGACTGCTCGTTCTCAGCGGTCATCCTTTCCGCTTTCTGCTCGAGGAATTCTATCTGTTGCGTGATCTTGCCGGCCTCCCCTATTTTCCGCCCGTACTTTTCGGTCAACGCAACCAGAGTGTCGTTCATTTGTTTGAGGTCGGCGTCTATGTGGCCGGCGTTTTCCTCGCTCTTGGTGTAAAGTTCGTCCGCGGCCTCGTAGTCCTTCCTCTTGGAATCGAGTTGCGCCCTGAACTGGTCGGCCCTCTGTTCTATCGCCTGACGGGCAATGCCCTGATTCATCTTTTTGTACAGGTAAGCGTTGATCTCGTGCATCTTGAGGGCGGCCGAATATTCGTTGTATTCCTCCGCCTTCTTCTTCTGTATTTCAAGCGGGGCAAGCTGCACTTCGAGATTGTGGCATATATCGCTAAATCTCGCTATGTTGTCGTTGGCTCTCTGAAGTTTCCTCTGCGCTTCGAGTCGTTGTTCTCTCGTCTTGGCAATGCCTATGGCTTCTTCAAATATGGTCCTTCTGTCCACGGGTTTGGAGTTGATTATGTCCGAAACCTTGTTCTGCCCTATTATGGAATAACCCTGCTTGCTCAGGCTGCACTCGTGCAGAAGGTCAACGATATCCTTCATCCTGCACTCTTCGCCGTTTATGAGATAACTGCTTTCTCCGCTACGGAACAGTTTTCTCGTGAGGACGATCTGGGTGCGCGGGTCGCTCTTGAACAGGCCGTTGGTGTTGTCGAAAAAGAGCGAAACTTCGCAGTAAGACATGGCCTTTCTCTGCTTGGAACCGCCGAATATGACGTCCTGCATGGTGGAACCGCGCATGGTCTTTGCGGACTGTTCGCCAAGGACCCAGCGTATCGCGTCGGCCACGTTGGACTTGCCGCTGCCGTTGGGGCCGACGATACCCGTAACACCGTGGTCAAAATGGATGAGGGTCTTGTCCGCAAAGGACTTGAACCCTATTATTTCGATCTGTGTGAAATTCAAAAGTAAAAACCTCCGTTATTGTTTGGGTTGCGCTTTGAAAAGAGCAAGGGCTTTTTCTGCAGCGCACTGTTCGGCTTGCTTCTTGCTCGTGCCGCTTCCGCTCGCGAGGACTTTGCCGTTGAGCGCGACGGCGCAAGTGAATTGCCGTGCATGGTCGGGACCGCTCCTTGCGGTCTCGGCGTAAGAGATTGTTCCGAGTTTGTTCTTCTGTACATATTCCTGCAAGGAACCCTTACAGTCTTTAATGTCTTCCTTCATGACGGAACCCGAACGGATGAGATTGCTCCTGATGAACTTTTCCGCATTGGCAAGTCCCCCGTCGAGGTATATACCTGCGACTACCGCCTCAAATAAATCCTCGCACATCTTTCCGTTGGTTTCTCTGTGTATTTCGCCGTTGCCTTTTATGAGAAAACGGTCAAGCCCCATCGCCCTCACGGTTTCCGCAAGCGGGCGGGAGGACACGAATTCCGTCCTCTTGTGCGTCAGCGTTCCTTCGTCGCTGCCGTAGGTTTGAAACAGGTATTCCGCCACGACGAAATTGACGATGGAATCTCCCAGAAATTCCAGCCTTTCGTTGCTTTCCTCGCCGTGTTCGTTGGCGTAAGACGAGTGAACGAAACACCTGCGCAGCAACGCTTTATCCTTAAAAGTATAACCTATTTTTTCCTCGCATCCGTCGGAATCGAACTTCATGCTTCCTCCGTCTTGACGAGGTTGTCAAAGTCTATCGAAGCGAGACTTTGGGCAATGTTTTCCACAACTTTATCCGAAACGGCAGAGCGCGCCTGAAGTACCGCGCCCTTTATCGCGTCCTCCTTTGAAGAACCGTGCGCCTTGATAACAACGCCGTTTACGCCGAGGAATATCGCCCCGCCTGCGGAAGTGTAATCGAGTTTGGCTTTGAGGCTTGCAAAAACCTTTTTCATGAAAAGCGCGCCTATCTTGGCAGTAAAGGACTCTTTAATCCCCCTCTTTATCAGCTTCATCATGGCGCCCGACATACCCTCGAGACTCTTGAGCGCAACGTTGCCGTTGAACCCGTCCGCAACCACCACGTCGTAATTGCCGCTGAGTATGTCGCGCGCTTCCATGTTGCCCGTAAAGTTTATACATTCTATATTTTTGAGAATGCCAAAGGTCTCCTGCGTGAGCATGTTCCCCTTGTGGTCCTCGGTTCCGTTGCTCAAAAGCGCGACGCGCGGGTTTTTAATGCCGTGCACCGCCTTCATGTAATTGGAACCCATCACGGCAAAGTGCACGAGGTTTATGGGCTTGCAGTCGGCGTTTGCACCGCAGTCTATGAGTATCACGTTGCCGTCGGTAACCGTGGGAAGAATGGGAGCAAGCGAAGGACGGGAAATCCCCTTTATCCTGCCGAGAATGAGCACTCCCCCCGTCAGGATTGCGCCCGTGCTGCCGGCGGATACAAAAGCCTGCACGTCATCGCGTTCCTTTAAGGCGCGCATACCCACGACGAGAGAAGAATTTTTCTTTTGCCTTATTGCCGCCGTCGGCGATTCGTCGTTGGTTATGCACTCGTCGCAGTCGATTATTTCAATCCTTTCGCGCAAGCGCGGCGCACAGCACTCGTCAAGAATCTTTTCTATTTCGTCTTTCTTACCCGTAAAGATAATGCCGAAATCGGGAAACTCCGCGAGAGCGGCCACCCCGCCCCTTACAATGGCACCCGGTGCGTTGTCGCCGCCGAATGCGTCAAGTACAATCTTCATCTATAATTCCTCTCAGTATTCGAGATTGGAAACCGTCCTCGGGAAGGGCAGAACGTCCCTTATGTTTGCGATTCCCGTGAGGTACATTATCATCCTTTCAAACCCGAGGCCGAAGCCCGAATGGGTTACGCTGCCGTAACGGCGCAGGTCGAGATACCACGAATATTCCTCTTTCTTCATGCCAAGCTCGTCCATTCTCTTTTCGAGAAGTTCAAGGTTGTCCTCCCTCTGGCTGCCGCCGATGAGTTCGCCTATCCCGGGCACGAGAAGATCGGCCGCCGCAACGGTCTTTCCGTCGGGGTTGAGCTTCATGTAAAACGCCTTTATTTCCTTGGGATAATCGGTGAGGAAAACGGGCTTGCCGAACACCGTTTCGGTGAGATATTTCTCGTGTTCGCTCTGCAGATCGCAACCCCAGAACACGGGGAATTCAAAGCGGTCTTTGACAGGTTCCAAAATTTTTATAGCCTCGGTGTAAGAAAGCCTGACAAATTCGCTTTCGGTTACGTTTTTAAGCCTGTCCTTTAGGCCGTTATCGACGAAAGAATTGAGAAATTCTATCTCATCGGGGCACTTTTCGGTTACGTAATTTATCACGTATTTTACCATTGCCTCGGCAACGTCCATGTCGTCCGAAAGGTCTGCAAAAGCCATTTCAGGCTCTATCATCCAGAATTCCGCCGCGTGGCGCGGAGTGTTGGAGCGTTCGGCCCTGAACGTCGGCCCGAAAGTGTAAACGTTGGAAAAAGCCATGGCGTACGTTTCCACGTCGAGTTGACCCGAGACGGTGAGCGACGCGGGCTTTTCAAAGAAATCCTTGTCGTAATCCACCTTGCCCGAAGCGGCTACCTTGTCAAGATCGAGCGTGGTAACCTGAAACATTGCGCCCGCCCCTTCGCAGTCGCTGCCCGTGATTATGGGAGTATGGACGTACACGAATCCCCGTTCGTTGAAAAAACTGTGGATGGCAAACGCCGCCTCGCTCCTTATCTTGAACACGGCACGGAAAGTGTTGGTTCTGGGACGAAGATGGGCGATTCCGCGCAGGAATTCAAGCGAATGACGTTTCTTTTGCAAAGGGTAATCGGGGGCCGACGCACCTTCGAGGGCAATCTCCGTCGCCTTTATCTCAAACGGCTGTTTCATGCCCGAAGTCGCCACTGCTTTGCCCGTTACGACAACGGAAGCGCCGACGTTCTGCCTGACCACAAAATCGTAGTTATCGACTTTTTCCCTTTCAACCACTATCTGGCAGTTTTTGAAACAACTGCCGTCGTTAAGTTCGATAAAAGCAAAGGCCTTGGAATCCCTTACCGTCCTTATCCAGCCGGCAACAACCACTTGTTTGCCGTCGTAAGCCGATACGTCGCGGAAAATATCTTTGATTTCCACTCTCTTCATCGGAAAGCTCCTCGGAGAACATTCTCCTTAATCTGTAATTTTTCTTGCCCTGTGTTGAATGACGTCGGCAGGGGCGGCAAGCGATATCCCCGTCCTAACGGTTCGTTCATAGCGAACGGCGTTTTTATCTTTGTTTTCGGCTTTTCGTCTTTATTTCATCGACGATCCGGACTTCGGCATTGTCCGCAACAACTGTTCATCGAGGTCAGTCTGCCGTCTTATTGCGCCTTGTCAGCACGATGGACGAAAAGGCGGACCCGAACACATTATCCGTATCTATAAGCAGTGTGGCTGTTTGCGGGCCGTATTCGACTTTGCCTCTCAGCAACAACTCGTCCGTACCGACCGATATTCCGTTTTCCGGATTATAGGCATAAACCGAAAACGTATAAGTCGGAGGACCCCAGCACAGATATACCCTTACCCGTTGTCCGTTGGCTTGCATATATCCCGTCGACGGTTCGCCCGAATATTCCGAGTGCAATTCCATCACGGGATTTTCCGAAAGCCAATCGGCATCGGAGTAATCCCACGGCGCTCTCTCCGTGCGGCCGCTGCAGGCAATCATTGCGAACATTATTATTGAAACAAAGACGGAGTACACTGTTTTTTTCACGTAACGAATCACCCTTTGCCAACAATTCAAGTTACAATAAATCGCCACATTATAAAAGTATATATAGTATTATAACACACCTCGCGAAATTTACAAACTTTTTTGAGACTGCATTTTTGAATTTTTTGGATTTTTTCTGAAAAAAGAGGAGACGAACCGTCTCCCCCTTTCATTTTCTTGTCGCGTCTTTGCTTTCGTCGCCCTCCTACCCTGCCGTCAACACAAACATTTTGCCGTCTTATTGCGTCGTTTGCTTGAATGGCCATTTGTTTTGTCGTCCCGCCTCGTTTTCTGGCAACAATCCCATCGCTTGTAACTCTCATCGAGATTAAGAATTAAACGCATTGACGATTGGTCAAGCCGCTTTTATGTGTAAAAGCGGGCGGAATTTTGTCTTGAAAGAAAGCAGGATAAGGATTGTGGGCAGTTCCGCCGCAATCGATCCTCAAAAATGGGAAACCCGCTCATTTCTTATTTTTGGTTGAATTTTCTTTTTTGCGTAGTATGCCGCAATCGCCGCTTTTTGCTTTTTACGCGCTTCGGGAGTCTTTGCTTTTATATAGTTACTCTTTTTCTTATTGAAGAACATCTCATTCGCCCTCCGCTTGACAAAATTCACACGAGGAATTAAAATGAGTATAGTTGGCTTTTTGCTCAAGCCTAAAAAAGAAATGGCGAAAAAAGGAACAACGTATGTGAGGCTAGGTAAATACTATTTGACTTCTCATGCGCAGAATCGGATCGTTCAAAAGGAAAGAACTATGGATAAGATCGATGTTTTGGACAATCTGTTTACAAAACCAAATGCCATTACACAAGTGAAATACAATAAGAACGGCAAACCATCGTATGATCGCGTGGGTAAAAGAATTACGACAAGTATAAATCCAACAAACAACAATGTTGCGACTTGCCGACCTGTAAGCAAAAAAGAAATTAAACTATTCGGCTTGACCGATGTCGGAAAAATAGGAGGAAAAAGGAAATATGTTAAGCGAAAATCTGAAAGTCAGATTCACGCCGAGAGCAAAAGAAGAGGCTAAAAAACTTTTAACCGAAATGAATATAACGAAGTTGAACGACGACAACCTCTACGAAGTTGAAGTTGAGCTCGACACAAGAGTAAGTGCGCTGGTCACGATGGATGAATGCGAGCATAAGCCGATAGATCATGAACTCTTAGACATCTACGATACGCTGACTGATATCATTCTGAACAACGAAGATGAGATTGATTTTCTGAATGAGTTGTTTTTGGAATAAAGAAAAAACGGAACAGGAATGCAGCAAAAATAAAAAGACGGAACAAAAAGCAACGATATTTTGCGGTATTGTCTGTCCACAAGATTTTAATTTTTGTTATGCCGCGTCGTTTGCCTGCATGACCATTTGTTTTGTTGTCCCGCCTCGTTTTCTGCCATACTTGTCCATGTCGGGCGGCGCCTCTTTATCGGCAAAAGATTTTAGTTTCCTGCCTTAATGCCGTGCGCCGTCATCGCCGCCTTGCCCCTTGTCTTGAAACCCATGCAGGCGCACGATAAAGCCCGCAAGTCTGACGCAAAACAGACAATCGCCACTCGGACAAGCCCTATCATTTCATTTTCATGTAATGCTCTTTGGTTGCAATGCCGCCGCGGATGTGCCTTTCTTCAAGGTTCTTGTCGAGCACCGCACGCACACTCGCGTACATGCTTCTGTCCACGTGCGGCAACCGTTCCGTCATGTCCTTGTGCACGGTTGACTTGCTTATGCCGAACACCGCCGCGGCCTGCCGCACGGTACAGCCCGTTGTAATTATGTATCGGGCTTCATCTTTGATTCTCCTCGAAAGCGAAAACAAAACTTCCTCCCCTCCTTGCTTTTGACAGTAACATATTATGACGAAATTTGTCCTTTTATGTTGCTTTCCTTTCGCTTTCTATTCAAATCAGATATGAAACCCTTAAAACCCCGTCGCGCGGTATATACCCAAACGCTCACCCGCAAAATCCACACAACAAAAAAGACAACGCTTTCAAAAAACGCTGTCTTTTTTATTTATCAAATGAATAGTGAATATAAATGAGACACGGAACGAGCAAAGAACGGGCAAGGAGCGGAGAAGCGGCGGGCGGGAGATGTCAAAAGTTATTTAATGTCGATTCCGTCGAGATACTTTCCGTCCTCGTCAAATTCTTTTTCGGTTACGATATGCTTGTAATCGAGATAATACTTTTTCTTGGTAAAGTTGTAGTGGTTGACCAGTTTTACGCAGGCGAGCAGCAGGCAGGTTGCGGGAACGGAGAAAACTACGCCCGCGCCGAAGGTGAAGAATGCCGCGGAGATATTGATGTAAAGCAGCAGTATCGACAGGGCGATGTACTGCAGCGTGAGAGAAGCGAAATTTGCGCCGTATATCTTAAAGGATTCCGCAAGGGCCTGCCCTATCTTCTTGCCGCCGAATGCGGACGGCATGAAGGATGAGAGCATTCCCCTTATTATCCCCATGCCCGCGGCAAGCACGAGCACGGAAAGCGGAAGGGCGAGCAGAGAAATGTAATCCACAATGAAAACAAACAGGAAATACACCCCTATCATCAGCCCGCCGCCGAGTACAAAGGAGATGACGGCGTTTATAAACTGCACGACGAAAGTCTTGCCGAAATCTGAGAACACGGCGCGGAAATAGTTCATCTTTCTGAGCGTGGACATGTATCCGTCAACCGTTTTGACAAGCGCGCAGTCGGCCAGACCGAAGAAGAACATGAGCACGACGATTATTGCGACGACGCCTACGCTTACCCACACTATTTCGGACATGTATCCCGAAAGCATGGCGGAAAAAGCCCTGTTCGCCTCGGAGAGGGTGTGGGTTGCTTCCGAAAGGTTGTCCCCCTTGAAGAACAGGATTACAAGGTCCCTGTAAGCGTCAAAGAGGTTGGAGGAAGCCGGGTCCGAAATTATGCTGCCGACGAGCGGCGCCACGAAGGTGGCCGCCACCAGCATGAGCAGGACCGTAACGGTAAGCCTGAACATAAGGTCGGAAAAGGCAAGCCTGAGATTTGCGGAAAATATTCTGAGCAGATTCCTGATTTTCATATCCGTTCTCCGAGACGGCGTGCAATCTGTAAAGACAGAAGCCGCGCCTCATTTTAAGCGCCCGCGCCATTTAGCCGCGCGCTCGTTTTCAACAGCCCGCCCTCCCGATCGGGGACAAACGGCGGAGTCCTTTTTTAATTATAGCATATCCAAAGCAAAAACACAATAGTTATAAACATGAAAAAATTTGCCGTAATTTCCACAAGCGTAACCGTGGCGGCGCTCATGGCCGTACTCGTGATATTTCCGGACAGATACATTCCCGTATCGTGGGAAGGGGTCAAGATGTGGGCGGTGTTCGTGCTGCCCTCGCTGTTCCCCTTTTTCTTTCTGACGCTGCTTCTCACAAAACTCGGAACGCTGTCGGGACTTGCGGGCGCGGCGGGCAGGTTTACCGAAAAGCATTTCCGCATGAGCGGCGTTTCCGTGTACGTATTTGTAATGAGCATACTTTCGGGTTACCCCGTGGGCGCAAAGCTGATTGCCGAACTGCATTCGGCGGGAGCCGTAGACAGCGACGAGGCGACGAGGATGTCCTGCCTTGCTTCCACTTCGGGCCCGCTGTTCGTGGCGGGAACCGTGGGCACGGGAATGTTCGGCAGCAAGACGACGGGCTTTCTGATGCTTGTATGCCACATTACGTCAGCCGTAATATGTGGTAAAATCTTTTGTAAATACGGCGATTTTAGGAAAAAGCCGCTCGCGGCGGCAAAACCCCTTGACACGGACAACGTGCTGTACGAATGCATATACTCGTCGGTGATTTCCATACTCACCGTCGGGGGATTTATATGTATCTTCTACCTGCTGTCGCACATACTTGCGGATTTCAAAGTACTGAGTCTGCCGCAAAAGTTTCTGTCCCTCGTCCTGTCGTTTGACCCCGACTGCAAGGTTCTGTCAAACGGGTTCGTGTACGGGCTTATAGAATGCACCAACGGGTGCAGGATGCTCGCCGCATCGGCGTCGCGGCTCGCCGCCCCTCTCGCCTGTTCGCTGATATCCTTCGGCGGGCTGTCCATAATATTTCAGTCTCTCATCTACCTGAATAAGGCAAAGGTAAGAACGGGCATATTTCTGCTTTCCAAAACCGTGCAGATGGCGCTGTCATTCGTCCTGTGCCTTTTGTGCCTGTATCTTGCGGATATATTCTGAAACTTCTTCTCCCACCAATTCCTCCGTGTCCTCGCCCGCGGCTATCCTTGCCCTGACCTCGCTTGACGAAACGGGCATATCGGTAAAGATGTAATCGTACACCATTTCGGGAAACAGCGTTTTGTTATATGTTTCCATGGTTTTTTCATATTCCATGTCCTTGTCCGAACGGCACCCTCTCACGTTGTATACAAGCCCCTTTTCCTTCATGTAATCGACGAGCATACCCTCGTGGCGGTCGATCGTAACCCTCTCGTCTTTGCCGAAAGCCAAAGCCAGCATATTCAGCCTATCCTCAAGGGAGAAGAACGGAACCTTGCTCTCGTTTTTCATCACGGTTACATACACCCTGTCGTACCTTTCGAGCGCGGCGTTGACGACGGCGCGGTGGCCGAGGGTTACGGGGTCGAAGGTGCCCGCAAACAGGCACGCCCTCTCCTCTTTGATGAAAGTCAAAAAGGCCTTTCCGTACTTGCGCACGTCTCTGACGGCAAGACCGCGGGGAGCGGAAACGGGCTTGTCCCGCTCAACGACGATGACCCCATTTTCCTTTAACAGTTTCCTGTTTGCAATGGCGCAGACGGCCCGTTCGGAAACATCGTCCGCGTACGGAGGGTCGATGAAAATGATGTCGTAAGCACGCTTGGCAGACGACAGGAACGCGATTGCGTCAGACGTAAAAACAGCAGAATTTTCCTTTACTTTTTGGAGGTTTTTACGCGTGATGGAAACGCTTTCGGGCGATATGTCCACAAAGTCAACCGAGCGCGCCCCGCGCGAGAGCGCTTCTATGCCGAGGCTGCCCGTCCCGCAGAACAGGTCGAGACAGTCCGCCCCCGCAACCACGTCGCGGAGTATGTTGAAAAGCGACTCCTTGGCCCTGTCCGACGTGGGTCTGATGTCTTTCCCTTTGAACTCAAAAAGGAGCGTTCCCCTGTGTTTTCCCGCAATTACTCTCATGTCAATCTCTGTATATTTTAGGTAAATTTTTAAGTCCCGTTAAAACCTCGTATGTCTTGCGCCCGCAAGCGGCCGCTTCCTTCTCCGCGTCCGCCATGACGGTTATCCACTCTTCCTCTGTGTTTTCAACCGCGCTGACGTCCATGCAGCGGTCGTTCAACGCCGCCGTGCGCGAGGAAAGGCCGCAGCCGTAGCCGCTTGCGACGATTGATATCTCCTTCTTTTCGGGCAGAACGTATTGCCCGTAAAGCAGGTGCTCGCCGCCCTCCACGCTCCTGCTTTCAAGCACCCGCGCTTTGACTTTCATCACGGGTCGGAAATTCCCCTCCTCACAAGGATAAGGTTTGTAACCGTAAAGAAGAAGCCCGGGGCGTACCGCGTCGAGGCCGTACTTTCTTCCCGCAAGGATACCGCCGCTCGCGCTGATGTGGCAAAGAAGTTTGCCGAGGCGTTGCCGTGCGCTTTCCCTCGCTTTGAGAAAAAGGGAAAACTGTCTTTCACGGCAGGCTTTGTCCGAGGCGTCGAAAAAATGCGAAAACAACCCCGTGGCTCTCACGTTTTTAAGTTTGGCTATCTCTCCCGCCGCGGCGGGGATATCATCGACTGCAAAGCCGAAACGGTTCATCCCCGTGTTCACCTTTATGTGAATTTCCGCACGGGTTTTGAAAGAAGCGGCAACATCGTCGATCTCGCGGGCGTAACCGAGAGAATCAACGGCGAGGGTCAGACGGTAACGTAAGGCTCTTGAAATATCCGTCTGAGACGGCAGCAGCACCAGAACGGGTTTGGTTATGCCCGCCAATCTCAGCGCCGCACCTTCCTCTGTGCAAGCAACGGCGAACATATCCGCCGCGTCCTGTGTGTTAGCCGCAACGGCGGCCGCGCCGTGCCCGTAAGCGTCGTCCTTTACGACGAGGCAGATTTTGGCGGGACCCGCCAGCCGTTTTATTTCAATCAGGTTTTCTTTTAGGGCGGAAAGGTCTATTT
>CANQUN010000020.1 GCA_947627065.1 uncultured Clostridia bacterium | reverse complement strand
ATCCATTGCAGACTTCCCGCAAACTTCGCCGCCGTCGCCCCCTTCTTCACCACGGAGTATTGAAACTTCTTATTCTCCTTGCTTAATTGCTTTGGGATTGACTGGAAACACTCCCGAATCAATGGCTTGTCCTTGTCGTCGGCATACTTCACCATGTCATCTTCGTAAGAGCGGATGATGTCCCGTTGAAGCGCTAAAACGGCGTTCATCTGCTTAGTATTGACGAAGTTCTGCACGACTTCGGGCATCCCGCCGACAACCGTGTATTGCAGCATCAGCTCTTGCATTTTGTTGTGCAGAGCCTCGGGCACGGGCGTTGCACTCTCCAAGCATTTCTTCAATGTGTTGACGACCTGCTCCCCTATCCCGTTTGCCCATAAAAATTCTTCGAAGTCGAGCGGCTTCATCTCGATGAGGGTCTCCGAGCCAACGGGCACGGACTTCGGTTGCTTGCCGTACCCCTTCACGCCGAGAAGCGAGCCCGTGCCGATCACGTCGAACCTGCCGTCCTCTTTGAAGAACTTCAACGCCGTGCGCGCCTCGGGACAGTCCTGAATTTCGTCGAGAATGATGATGGTCTCGTGCGGCACGAAAATCGCCTCATCGCCGAGGAGCGCGGACATTATGATGATGAGGTCGTCCACTTCTAACGAGCCATTGAAAATGGAAATGTAGTTGGGGTTCTTGAGGAAATTCAGATAGACGACGTGCTTGTAGTTCTCCTCCGCAAACCTTCTCACCGAAAAGGTCTTACCGCATTGCCTTTGCCCCTTGATAATAAGAGGACTTTTATTTGGAGTATTCTTCCACTCTTTCAGTACGTTTTCGATCTTTCTCTTTAACATGATGGTGCACCTCAATACTTTTTTCAAGCGCTATTATAGCACAAGTCAAAAACTTTTTCAAGGTAGTTTTAGAAAATTATAGAAACTTTTCCAAACGACTTTTGTCGAAAGATAAAATTTTTTTAGCAAGTTGGAACTGCAATCTTAAGTTCTCTATTCTTTTCCACTCCTAATAATCGGAAGTTGCCCCGCGCACGGAGCAACTTTCGATTGGTGAAAGAAATTCCTTTGAAAAAAGCGACTAATCTTGAAAGCAATTCGAGATTAGTCGCTTTCATCGTTTTTGTTATGGTGCAATTATCGCGTAGGAATATGTCGATTTAAGTCATTTTATCGAACTAGATCGGTAACTTTCGATTTTCCTAGTAAGAAATATCTTAATCGCACTATCGATCTCAGAAATAGGGCGTAAAATATCGGGATATCACTTTCAAGATTGCGGTGATAAAAATCATAATAACTTTGCCGTTGTCTCGGTTTTTTTGCATTGGTAGGAAGCAACATATCAATATTAGTCTTGTCGTTGGCAAGTATGTAATGATAATTTTGTAACCATTTCCCCTCTTGCGGGTGAGAAATTTCATTCTGATAGTCAGCTTCGGTGATGATCTTGTCGAGGATAAAATAAGAAATCAGAATTTGATTCTCGGAATGCAAAACTTTATCCTTGAAGCAAACGAGCTCGGTGTCAAACCCACAGAGCTTGATTGCATAGTAAAAATAGACTTGTTCCTCCTGCCGGTCGGTATGCAATACTGAGTTGAACCGAGCCAAAACAAAGTCCCTGAATGTCGAATGATTGAACCCCTTCATTCGCATTATGGTGGGTAGAGAATAAAGAATGGTCTCGGGCATCAACTTGTAAATATAGCAAATATAGTTCAGATCGGATTGTGAAAGAACATACAAATCGGGGTTCAAGTTGTAAAAATAGAATGTCTTGAAAAAGTTGGCCAAAAAGATACGTTTGTACTTCAATTCCGAAATTTGGCTCAACCGATAGACTAACTGCGTGAAAAATGCAGGATGATCCCGAAATTCCTCTGCATCCGTGTCGTTTTGGATTTTTTCATCATAAAACTCCTCGTCGTCTTCCTCTACTTCTTGTTCCCATAAGGAAGCTTCGTCGCGTTCTTCCAATATCGCCTTGTCTTTTTCAGTAGATAATAGAATTATCTTTTTCCACAGTTTTTCCAGGTTATTATCTTTTGTGTATTCCTCGAAATCAAAAACAACGGTTTTGTCATAGTTCACTTGAAGCTCATATGCGTCTAAAACTTTTGCGAAACCTTCTATGATACGATCCTTATCCGCTTGATTGCAGAAAAAGTAGAAGTCATCGGAAAAGTACTCGTAATGACAGTCGATGTGCTGTTCCGTGAGCATTTCATCCAGTTTTTTCTCGATCTTCAGCAAGAATTTTTCAGCCAAATAGAGCGAGAGATAGGATCCTAAAAGCAACCCGTTCGTTCTACCGCTATTCAAAGAAGTTACGCGCTGTTCAAGGTAATTTCCATCCGAAAAACCGAAATCATGTGTGTATATTCTACCATAAAAGCTCTTGATGTCCAAAATCAAGAGTTTGTCATACTTTGTTAAATTGAACGCATCCGATTGAATGGAACGATAGTAGTTCAAGACGGAAAATTCACCGGTATTCAAATCCGGTGAGACACGTTTTTTCAAACTTATCGCACCAATATCAAAAAAATTCGGTTCAGATTGAAACTTTTTTACGGTGTGATAGAAATTGAGGATATTGGGAAAGCCGATCGTTCGCTGTGAATCTTCTGTCTTGAATATCTTAAATTTGACCGGCGTCGTCCAAGCAAGATCTTCGAAAGTGCAGGACTCGGAGCAATCAAATGCGATTGCATTGATATTAAAGAAATGCCTTATCGGATTCTTAAAATTATATAAACTATTGAGATCTATGGCTTTACCGTTGCACAGCTTCATGGTGGTCTCTTCTTGTGTCTTTGGGATTTTAGAAATAAGATGATTTTTCATTGTTTCCTCTATTAGAACCTTATGCCAAGAGTATATCTGATTTTTTAGTATAGAGAAAGTGCAGGATTTCTATTTGTCTCATTAAGGAGACCCTGCGTGTAGCCGGCAGTGCTGAATATGACGAATGAAACCGAGGTCGCCCTGTCAGCCTCTGCATCACCTCGGACTTTTCTTGCAGTTTATGAAGAACGTTCAAGCCTTTGGGCGACTTCGTATATTTGCATTCATCAAGTACGAGATATCCTCCTGCGGAATCAATGGCGACAATGTCGATCTCCCCCGCTTTCGCCCCCAATATCTGCCAACCTTGTCGAAGTGAAACTCCCACTTCCCCGCGGCGGAGAGCTCCAACATCTTCTCACGACATACATCCTCATAGACGAAAGAAGCATAGTTCTCTACAAACCCCTTTTTGATCTCTGCGAGGACATAGTCCATCTCCCCTTTCTCGAGATATGCACGATAAGGATAGACATAGCGGAACCAAAATGCAATGTAGTTGTCCGTAATGCGATACAGCCCGCTCTTGCTCTTTTCGGGAGCCGACTCGGTAACCGGCACTTCCCGCTCTACAAGGTCGAGATCCATGAGCACTTTGAGATACTTTGTAAGATTCGTTTGTTTCACTTCGAGGAAAGCGGCGATTTCGGAAAGTTTTCTGTTCCCCATAGCGATGCCTTAATGAGCGAAAAATAACTTCCGATTTCGCTTACTTCTTTCTGCAAGAGGAAATATGGCTCTTCATAGAGAAAGCTCTGTGTATTTAAGATGTTTTCTCTGATTGCCGAATAGATATCATCATATCCTTGAAAAGTTTCGATATACTTCGGAACTCCGCCCGTCACCGCATAAAAGGGCAACAATTCGTTGTCGCTCTTTCCTTCATAAAACTCACGGTAGTGCTGAAACGGAATTTGTTTTAACTTTATTTGCGCCGTTCTTCTGCCGTATAAGGGGCTGCCGTAGTCGAGCGTCTGCGACTTCATGAGCGATACAAGGGAACCGCATAAAACAAGCATGATATTGGCGCCTTTCAGCATCGTATCCCAAATTTTTTGCAAAACAGACGGGAATGCCGAATTCGATTGCCCGATGTATTGAAATTCATCAAATACGATGACCTTCTTACTATCCGTCTTATGCGACAATAATGTCTTAAAAACGGTAAACCAATCCACAGTTGCGGCACGAAACAATTAGTTCCCCGTAAAATCCGTGACCTGTGACTTGTAGTAATTAAAATTTTGGAGCTTCGATTCTTCGGTAGCAAGAAAATAAATTGAATCGGTATGCGACTTCAAGAACTTGGTCAAAAGAGCCGTTTTGCCGACACGCCGCCTTCCGTAGACAATCACCAATGAAGATCCGATCGAATCATATTGCTTTTCAAGTGTTTCCAACTCTTTTGTGCGGTTTACAAATTTTTACATCCTATCCCTCGCAATACATTATCAACATTATGCTATACCAACGTCTAATGAAATGTCGCATTTTAAATATACTACAACCAAAGGAGAAAGTCAAGTTTTTTTCTTTGTGGGAGTGAAAAAGGCAGACAACATTTTATCGCCTGTTTCAATTTGTCATTAGCGTGTAAATGGCCCCCCGTGGGGCTGTTCGTAAAGGTGCACTTGTTAATACTCATTTTCTGCCTATAATCGTGCCTATTTTGTGTTCATAAAACCATAAAAATCATTTTATGAACGCTCGTAAAATATGTTGACTTTTACGAATAACGTGATAACATAAAATAAAAAATCGGAGAAAAATACTATAACAACAATTTACGGATATGCGCGCGTAGGTACAGCCGACCAAAATCTTGATACGCAACTCGTACAGCTTCGGAAAGTGGTTGCAGACGATAGATTCATTATCCGCGACAAGGAGAGCAGAAAAAAATTCAACCGCAGGGGCTATCATCTTCTCGTAGGAACGGATACTAACGCGCCTTTGTTGCGATCAGGGCACTAATCACTTCTATCGACCGTTAAGGGCGTAATTACAGTGAAATAAAAGCCAATGGGAGTATACCACTCACATTACAAGCAGATATACGGATTTTAGATATGCCTTTGCTTGATACAAGTGTTTCCAACAATACGCTTAACTGGCGGTTCATCTGTGATTTGTTTTTACAGATTCTTTCATGTACCACTGGAGAAGAGCGCGAACATATCAAACAGAGACAAAAGGAAGGAATAGTCGTCGCTCGTTTGAACGGAAAGTAACTCGGGTGTCCGCAAGCCGAATATCCTGCCTAATGGGATTCCGTTGTTTCTCAATGGAAAAATCACCGTCACTCGTGCCATGGGAATGCTCGGATTAAAGCGTACAACCTTTTACAAGCTGTTAAACGCACAAAAACAAGCGCAAATTAGCCGTTAGCGCTTTTCCTGTCTCTTTTCGTGTATCTCCTCGATGGAATTATAAAAGCCACCTACGCTTAAATTAGACGTCTTTTATCGCGTTAATCTTTTATTAAGATTTTATGGTGAATAATCCAACACAATAACATTTCTTTCTCGTAGGGCGTTAAGTAGATTAAGGTTTATATCACATTCGCTTTTATACACGCTTCCTCAAAAGAAAAGAGATTGCCATCCCCTATGTAAGTATTTAGGAACGCTTTTTCCCATAATCCGTGCAAACAAACTGTCAAAAAAATGGAAAGAGCATAAAAAATAGGATATACTCACTTTTTCGCCTTTTATTCGGCTTTATTGAATATATCCTATAAAAATTGGCAGGGGAGACGCGATTCGAACACGCAACCTACGGTTTTGGAGACCGCTACTCTACCGTTGAGCCACTCCCCTAAACGCTCTTCCGAGCGTATCTATTTTATAATAATTCCGCCGTTTAGTCAATCGTTTTTGAGGTGTTTGCGAAATTTTTATAAGTTTTTGTTTTCCTCTTGTCCTTCGGCATCGTCCTGAGCGTTGTCCGGGGCGTCTTTTTCGGCTTCGGCAGGGATGCTGTCGTCGCCTTCCGCGGCGTCTTGAACGGGTTTATCCGAGTCGTCGGGGCGCAGTTTTGCCACCTTCGGGCGGTCGTTCCCATCGGGTTTGGCGGAAGGGGCGGGAGCCGCGGCGGTTGCGGGCGCGGTAGCAGCGGCGGCAGACCCGATTTTGAAGAATGCGTCTATCTTGGCTCCCGTTTCGGGCGCGTAGATGTGGATGAGTTTGAGAGCGAGCAGAATGAGCGCGATGACAACGCTGAAGATGCTGGTTATCTGCGAGGGCTGCAAGGAAGAACCGAAGAACGAGCCGCGCTTGTCTCCGCGCAGAAATTCAAGCAAGAAACGGAATATTCCGTAAGCGGCAAAGTAGACGATGGTGTTGATCCTCTTGTCTTTTATGATAAAATAAATCATCACCGCGGCGAGGATGAACAGAAAGCCCGCTTCTATGGGCTGGGTGGCGTATCTCAGCGTACCGTTGGCCAATCCGCCGGGGTCTTTTCCCCAATAGATGCCGAGGAATTTCCAAGGTGAATTTTCGGGTATGACGGCGCCGTAGCAGCAGCCGCCCGCAAGACATCCTATTCTGCCGAAACCGTGAGCGACGGGAATGCAGGTTACGCCTATCTCACAGACCTGCCCGAACTTCTCGCGCGCTTCTCCCTTTGCAAAGATGAGCGCGGCGACGACGAAGGTGAAGGCACCGCCGAACATTCCGCCCATGAAGGTTATACCGGAACCTTCAAGCGTCCACACCGCGTCGGTTTTATGTTCGACGTACACGGCGTTGAGATAATTGTAAGTAGCCTGCACGAGGGCCGCCACGATGAAGCCGATTACGATGGCGATTATCCCGAGCAAATAGTAAAACCTGTTTACGTCGGCGGAGATGCCGCGCTTGGCGCACAGCCTGTCAAACACGAACAGGCACATTATTATGCCTATGGCAATCCACACGCCGTACCAGCTTATGGCATGGTCTTTATTTATTGCCCAAATGATGTTAGAACACATATAAAATCCTCCCTCTGCCCCGCTGCGGCGGCGGTTTGCGGAACCTGAAACAGAGAGTTTTTGTGAGATTTAGGGGGTTTATTTCTTTTTGGAGTCGATGACCTTGACTATGTCGTCAACCGTGCGGAGAGATACCGCTTCTTCTTCGGACACCTCTATGCCGAACTCTTCTTCGAGACCCATGAGCATTTCCACAACGTCGAGAGAATCGGCGCCGAGGTCCTTGATGATTTCGCTTTGGGGAGTGATGGTGCCCTTGTCGATGTTGAGTTGCTGGGCGAGCAATTCCGCAATTTTATCGAATGTCATTTTAATTTCTCCTTCAGTCGGCTCTTGCCGACGTTATTATATTATTATACACGCATGTGCGCCGTTTGTCAACGATTTTAAGTATCGGCTTTAACTATCGGCGTGCGGACGCTTTTTGTCCTTGCGCATGGAGAGGGAAATTCTGTTTTTGGCGGTATCCACTCCTATCACCCTGACGGTAACCGTCTGCCCCACTTTCAGAACATCCGAGGGATGGCGGACGTAACCGTCGGACAACTCGGAAATGTGGACGAGTCCGTCCTGATGGACGCCGATATCGACGAAGGCGCCGAAGTCTATGACGTTGCGCACGGTGCCCGTGAGTTCCATGCCGACGACGAGGTCGTTTATGTCCATGACGTCGGTGCGTAGCGTGGGCCGCGGAAGGCTGTCCCTGACGTCCCGCCCCGGTTTAACGAGTTCGCTGACGACGTCGCCGAGTGTGTCTGCGCCAAGCCCCGTGTATTCGCAAACGCGCGACGTGCCGAAAGCGGACACCTTGGAAGGAAGTTCGCCGAGTTTGCCCTGCCTTACGTCGTCCTTGCCGTAACCGAAAAGGGAAAGCAGTTTTTCCGCACCGCCGTAAGATTCGGGGTGGACGCCCGTGTTGTCGAAAACGACGTCTCCGCCCGGGATTCTCAAAAATCCCGCGCACTGTTCAAAGGCCTTTTCACCGAGTTTGGGTACTTTGAGCAGTTCTTTTCTCGTTTTGAATTTGCCGTTTTCCTCTCTGTACGCGACGATATTTTTGACTATTGCCGAATTAAGCCCCGCTACGTAGGAAAGGAGCGACGGGCTTGCCGTGTTGAGGTCCACGCCCACGCTGTTGACGCAGTCCTCCACCACTCCGCCCAAAACTTCGTCCAGCCTTGCGGCGGGCATGTCGTGCTGGTACTGCCCCACGCCTATCGACTTGGGGTCTATCTTTATGAGTTCGGCGAGGGGGTCCTGCAATCTCCGCGCTATGGAAACGGCGGACCGCTCGGACACGTCGTAATCGGGAAATTCTTCGGCACCGAGTTTGGAAGCCGAGTAGACCGAAGCGCCCGCTTCGCTGACGACGATGTACGAAACCTTGCGGGGGCAGTCTTTGAGCATGTCCGCAACGAATATCTCGGACTCTTTGGAAGCCGTTCCGTTGCCTATGGAAATGACGTCCACGCCGTATTTGGCGATCATGGCAAGAAGGACCTTTTTGGCCTCCTCGGTCTTGTTTTGCGGCGGGGTGGGATAGACGACCGTCTTGTCAAGCACCTTGCCCGTTTCGTCGACCACGGCTATCTTGCAGCCCGTGCGGTAAGCGGGGTCCAGCCCCATGGTAACTATGCCGCGAATGGGCGGCTGCATGAGCAGCGGTTTGAGGTTGCCCGCAAACATCTTTATGCCCTGTTCGTTTGCGTTTTCGGTGAGATACGCCCTTATTTCCCTCTCTATCGAGGGGTAGATGAGACGCTCGTACGCGTCCGCGACGGCCTCTTTTACCACGGGGGTGGTAACACTGCCTTCCTTAACCGTGCCCACGGAAGCGACCCTTATCGCAAAATCCTTGTCTATGACTATCTTTACCCGCAGGTACTCTTCGGCCTCTCCCCTGTTTATGGCGAGCACGCGGTGGCTCTTTATCTCGGAAACGGGTTCGGAATAATCGGCGTACATCTCGTAGGTTGCGGCCTCGCCGTCCTTTTTGACGAGTTTTGCGGTTATGTCGGCGTTTTTGAGGAATATCCTGCGCAGTTTTTTCCTCAGTTCCGCGTCGTCCGATATCTTTTCGGCAACAATGTCGCGCGCGCCGTCCACTGCCTGACGCCAATCTTCCACTCCGAGGTCGGGGTTGACGTAAGGGGCGGCGATGTCCTCAAGGGTTCCCTCCGTTATGTTCTGTGCAAAGATGATTTCGGCAAGAGGTTCCAGCCCCTTGGCGATTGCAACGGTGGCCCTCGTCTTTCTCTTCTGTTTGAACGGGCGGTAGATGTCCTCCACTTCGGAAAGAGTTTCCGCCTTGGAAAGCGACGCGGCGATCTCCTCGGTCATCTTGCCCTGCTCTTCTATCGAAGCGGTAACCTCTTCCTTTCTCTTTTCGAGGTTGCGCAGGTATTTGAGCCTGTCAGCAAGTTCACGCAGGACCTGATCGTCGCAGTGCCCCGTCATCTCCTTGCGGTAACGCGCTATGAACGGGATGGTATTGCCCGCGTCTATGAGAGATATTATGTTGTCCGCATGATCGGCTCTCAGGTTAAATTCCGTCCTTATTCTTGCCGTGATATCCATATTTTTATCTTCCTTTGAGGATTTATGATTTCCGTTATTTTTTAATGTTTGCGTTAATGTTTGCCGTTTGCTTTCGGCGGGGCTTGTCCCGGGCGATTTGCGGGCGGATTTATCTGAAATTCAGACCGTTCGCTCAGCTTGAAAGGTGGAAAAATCCGAAAAATTCAGACCCGCACAAACTTCAAAACCTGCGTTTATACGCGTTTTCGAGGGTTTTTTTGATGAAGGAGGCATTGCGCTCCACGTCCGCCGAGAGGGCGGCCTGACAACTTGCCCTGACGAGGTTATGGTCCGAATATTCGGTGAGGAAGTATTTGTCCCCGTCGAGGTAGTCGGTGAGAAAACGGGCGCTGAGTTCCAGCGTCATCATCATTACGCCGTGGTGCATGAGCGCCTTTTCGGCGTCGGTCAGAACGGCGGCAGTCTCCCCCATGTAGCCCGCCGTGAACGCGCGGAATCTGTCGCGGTCGAAATTTACGAGCGAGGCGTCCTTTTCATCTTCACGACATGTCGAACATATACTCCTCGCCCCGTCGCCGAAGTCGTACATCACGAGGCCCTGCATCACGGTGTCGAGATCGACAACGCCCACGGCTTCTCCCGTATGTCGGTCGAAAACCACGTTGTCGCACTTGGTGTCATTGTGCACGGCGCGGAGGGGCAAACGGGCCGCAGCGGCCGACACGCGGCGGACGTAATCGCCCTTTTTAAGAAGATAGCCGTAAACCCTTTTTGCCTTGTTTTTGCGCGATTCAGGGGCTTTTTGATAACTTTCGGCAAGCATGGAAAAGCGCAGCGGGGTGTTGTGAAAATCCTTGAGCGTTTCCTTGAGTTCAAGCGGTTCGCCCTGAGCGAGCAGCCGCAGGAAACGGCCGAAGGCGGCGCCCGCGCTCCTTATGAGACCGAGATCCGACGGCGAGCGGTAGGTGAGCGAATCCGCCATGTAGTCGTACATCCGGTAAAAAGCGCCGTCCGCCCGGACGAGTGGCTTTCCCTCCCTGCTAAATTTTATATTAAGCACCTGCATTTTGTCAAGCGAATGATCCTTGTTTTTTTCACGGCGGAGCGCACAGGTAACGGTGATGATGTTGTCCATAAGCCCTTCGGGGTCCTTGAACACCGACGTGTTGATTCGCTGCAAAATGTATTTTTCTCCGCCCTCGAGCGTTATCTTGTAGGTCGTGTTGATGTTGCCGCCAACCACCCTTTCTATGCGCGCGACGGGCGACGCAAATTGGTAACCTGAAAGAACACGGGAAATTTCCGCCATGATTCGCCTCCGATAATCATAGTTATTCGGCGGCAAAAGGCTTTTGTTACGAAAGGCGGTGCAAATCACTTCCTTTTTTCGGGAGAATATGGTATAATACATTCCAAAGAAAGATTTTCGAGGCGTATATCATGGACATGAAATCGATTGAAAAAAAATGGCAGGAGAAGTGGGAAAAGTCAAAGATAAACACTTTTAACCGTAAAAACACGGATAAAAAGTTCTATTGTCTGGAAATGTTCTCCTACCCTTCGGGTGCGAAACTGCACGTGGGACACTGGTACAATTACGGCCCCACGGACAGTTATGCGCGCTTCAAAAAGATGAAGGGATACGAGATATTCCAGCCGATGGGGTTTGACGCATTCGGCCTGCCTGCCGAAAATTACGCCATAAAAACGGGCATTCATCCCAAGGATTCAACCGAAAAGAACATTGAAACAATGGAAACCCAACTCAAGGCCATGGGCGCCATGTTCGACTGGTCCGCCGAGATAAAGACCTGTGAGGAAGATTATTACAAGTGGACGCAGTGGCTCTTTCTCAAACTGTACGAAAACGGCCTTGCTTACAGAAAGGCGGCGCCCGTAAACTGGTGCGCGGGCTGCAACACCGTTCTTGCAAACGAACAGGTGGTTGACGGCCGCTGCGAGAGGTGCGGGACGCAGATAGTAAAGAAAAACCTTACGCAATGGTTTTTCAAGATAACCAATTATGCCGAAGAACTGCTCAAAGACCTTGACGGGCTTGACTGGCCCGAAAAAACCAAGGCCATGCAGAGGAACTGGATTGGCAAATCCACGGGCGGAGAGATAAAGTTCGAATGCGAAAGCGGCGACACGTTTGACGTTTTCACCACGAGGGCGGACACCGTGTTCGGCGTTTCCTTCGTAGCCCTCGCGCCCGAGCATCCGCTCGTTAAAAAACTGTGCTCGCCAAAGCAGAAGAAGGCGGTTGACAAGTACATAGAAGAGACTTCCAAGATAAACGAGATTGACAGGCTTTCCGCCACGCGTGAAAAGACGGGCGTGTTTATAGGCCACTACGCAATAAACCCCGTAAACAACAAGAAAGTGCCCATTTTCGCGGCGGATTACGTGCTTTACTCTTACGGAACGGGCGCCGTCATGGGCGTGCCCGCACACGATGAGAGAGACTTTAAGTTTGCCGAAAAATACAAACTGCCCGTAACGCGCGTGATAATCCCCGGCAACGGAGACGAGACCCTCCCCTACACCGACGACGGCATACTGATAAACAGCCTCGGTTACGACGGAATGCCGAGCGCCGAAGCGAGGAAGGCCATACTCAACACGCTTGCAAAGAGCGGCAAGGGCTGCCACAGGGTTAATTACAGGTTGCGCGACTGGCTGGTTTCCCGCCAGAGGTATTGGGGCGCGCCCATCCCCATGATCTACTGCGACGATTGCGGGGAGGTGCCCGTTCCTTACAAGGATCTGCCCGTAAAACTGCCCTATAACGTGGAATTCCGCCCCGACGGCAAGTCTCCGCTTGCCAAGTGCGAGGAGTTTATGAACACGGTGTGCCCCGTCTGCGGCAAGAAGGCGAGGCGCGACCCCGACACGCTGGACACATTTGTCTGCTCGAGTTGGTATTATCTGCGTTATCCCGATTCCAAAAATTCCAACATGCCGTTCGACCCCGAAATCATCAACCAGATGCTGCCCGTGGACAAGTATGTGGGCGGACCCGAACACGCCTGCATGCACCTGCTCTACGCCCGTTTCATAACCAAGGCGCTCAGGGACATGGGCTATCTCAAGTTCGGCGAACCGTTCAAGTCCCTCACCCACCAGGGCGTCATTTTGGGACCCGACGGCAACAGGATGTCCAAGTCCAAGGGCAACGTTGTTTCCCCCGACAAGTACATAGATATTTACGGCTCGGATATATTCAGGCTGTATTTGATGTTCGGCTTCAGTTACACCGAGGGCGGCCCGTGGAACGACGACGGGATAAAGTCCGTTGCCAAGTTCCTCGACAGGGTTGAACGCATATTCACCAAGGTGAAAGATACCAAAAAGAACCTCTGCACGGATTTCGGCCACAATGAAAAAGAACTGAATTACGCGAGGAATTACGCCATTGCCTGCGTGAACAGGGACATGGAGGTGTTCTCCTTCAACACCGCGGTCGCAAGGCTGATGGAATACGTCAACGCCCTGTACAAGTACGACGCGCTCGACCCTTCCGTGAAGAACATAAAATTCATGAGAGAGTGCATAAGGGACCTCATCCTCCTGCTCGCGCCGTTCACCCCGCATTTCGCAGAGGAACTCTGGTCGCTTGACGGAAACAAGAAGTCGGTTTTCCTCTCCCCCTATCCCGAAGCCGATGAAAAGGCCCTTGAAAAGGAAGAAACCGAATACGCCGTTCAGCTGAACAGCAAGATACGCTGCAAGTTGGTTCTGCCCCGCGACATGTCCGACGACGAGATACGCAAAGCCGTGCTTGCCGACGAAAAGGTTAAGGAAGCCCTCGGCGACAAACAGGTGGTAAAACTCATCGTCATACCCAACAGACTTATAAACATAATCTGCAAATAAGCCGCCGAAAACACACCATATCCGTATGAATCTGCCGCGCCTCGGCTGCGGTTTATCGTGAAGAAACGATTGACAGGCCGAAGAGACAAACGGCAACATCATTATGATAGCGCCGCGGGTGGCAACGCTGGCTAAAAAAAGCGTTGACAGGACGCGTGCGGCGGTAATATCACGGCACGAACAGCAACAGAATTAAGACTTTTTTGGGTTTGGAAAAAGCTCCCGGATTGTTTTCCGAGAGCTTTTTTGTTTGTCGTTTTGTCGGGTCGTTTGTCGGATTGACGGCGCCGCTTTGCCGCGTGTCTTAAGGGGTTAAAGCGAAACTTTTACGCATGTTTTACTGTGTTTTTCGCGCCGCTTGCGCAGGAGCAAAATGCGGCGTTTTTGTGAGAAAAAGGCCACTTACGGTTAAATCACTTCAAAATCGTTGACGGCGGAAATTGCAAAGGAGACGAGCACGGCGGCAAAGTCCACGAGGACGGACGGCCAGACGAGCAGCGGGTCGCACGCGAAGATGAGAACGGCGCCCAAAGCGGCCGCGGCGACCTTGGCGCAGGTTAGCAGCCACCTTGAAGCCTTGCGCAGCCTGCCGTAACGCGAGGAGAGTTTTACGGCCTTTGCCGCGCTCCTGACGTCGCCGCCCGGAATGAGCGCGGAATTTTCGGCAACGTTGCCGTCGAGAGGTGCAAACACGATGTCAGCGTCAGCCATGCGCTCGGAATCGGGCAGACCGACGTAAACGTAATTTTCGTTCTGAGCCGAATATTCCTGAAGTATGTTGGTTCTGGCTTCGGCCGTTTTGTTTTCGTAAACCTCGGCAATTTCGGCAAATTCCGAAAGATCTACCGAGGGATCGGCGATAAGCACGGTTTTGAAACCTGCGTCCTTGAGTTCGGCAAGCGCGCCGTACGCGTTGTCTTTAACTTTTACTACAAAAGACACCGCACCGATGACCTCGCCGTTCAACGCGATGTAACGGATGATGCCGTCGGCCTTCGCTTTTTTGACCGCGATACCCTTGTCCGCAAGCCTCTCCTCCGACCCTGTTACAAGGATGTCGTCGTGGCGGTATTCCACCCTTTCTTCGGATTCGAGAACGTCTCTGAAAGTCATGCCGAAGCCGCCGAGCAGTTCTTTTATCTTGCCCCTGTACGCGGGCACGGATATGATTTTGTCAACCGAAAGTTCGGGTTCGGTAATGCCGCCGAGTTCGCCGAAAATGACGGTTTTGCAGTTTGCAACGCCGCGGTATTCATCGGGCGAGCAGACGGCGATTCCGTAAGATAATGCGCGATTCAGGGCACTTATCCACCCAAAATCCTCGCAGGCGGAGAATGTGAAAGTATTTGAGACGCCGAATATGACGGCCGCAAAACAAGCCCACGCGGGCAGAAGTTCGGCGTACGCAGACTCGCCCGCAAACAGCGCGGGAGCCGCAAAACAGAGCACCAGAGATATGACGAGCGAAACGGCAAAGACGACGCCCTCTTGCTTTTTTGCCTTGTCGGCGGCTTCTCCCTTCTTCTCCGCGGTAATGGCGGAATACAGTTTGCCGACGACGGAATCGGCGGGCGAGGTTTCTGCCTTTATCTTGACATCGCCCTGCGTTATTACACTGCCCGCAAGAATCCTTTCCCCTTGGACAAATTTGCGCTCTTTGTGCGTGAGGGAGACGTTGTAGAGGTCGGCCTTGCAGGTACCCGAGGCAACCGTGCCGTCAAAGGGCACCGTATCGCCCGCGGTAAAGGAATATTCCTTGTCGATTTGCGTGTCTTTTGCGAATATGACGTCGTTGGTCTCGTCGTCGGATATGCTTACGGGAGTGTAGTTGAAATACCAGCATTTCTTTATTCTGTCGAGTTTTATGTCGGCAAACGTACCGAACAGCACCCGCTGGCCCTGCATTACGAGCGCAACGATTGCGCCCGCAAGGTAAGACGACACGAGGGTGGCTTCGACGATACACGCCGTCATGGCTATTCCGTAATACATTATCCTGCGTTTGAACAGGGCGGCGAAGGTGTCCCACACGATTTCATAGCCGACGATTACGGCCGCGAGAAGTTGCGGCACCATCCGCTCCTCCGCATCCAAAAACAGCGAGATGATGATGAGGATGGCGGAAATGGCAAGTTCGACGTATTCGCCGAGATGTTTTTTGTACCAGCGCTGCTCCTCTTCGGGCACCTTTTTGGAAGGCGCGGGTTGTTGGGGTGCGGTCTCTGCCGCTTCTTCCTCTTCCTCGGCGGGCACGGGCGGTTCGGTATTTTCGGAATCCGACGTTTCGTTGACCTCGGTATCTTCGTCGCCCTCCGCGTCGTCAACGTCTACGCCAAGTTCCGAGGCAAAATCCGAAAGCGCGCTGAACAGGTCGTATTCGGAGGCATGGCTGTCGAGCGAGACTTTGAGAACAGCCCCTTCGAGAGAGACGTCCTCTACCCCGCCGAGCGTTTTGGTCTTTTCGGCAATCTTGCCGAACTGCGTTTCCTCACCCGTGAGCAGGTAAGAAAACAATCTTTTTTCTTCGTCCATAATCATTCCTTATTTACGTCTTTACTCAAACTGCCGCTCATGCTCAGCGACAGAATCGCGAGCGACGCGGCGAGATCTTCATTTTTGACGGCAACGCCGTCCGGCACGTTGAGGTGCGCGGCGGCAAAGTTCCATATGCCTTTGATTCCCGAGGCGATGAGCATGTCGCAAACTTCCTGCGCAGACGTCTTGGGAACGGTGATTATACCCATCTTCGCACCAGATTCGGCTATGACCTCGGGTAGCATTTTTATGGGATATACGGGCTTTCCGTTTATGACGGCGCCGTCGCCCGCCACGTCGAAACCCGCCACGATATTCAGCCCGTAATTGTTGAAACCGTTGTAACTGAGCAGGGTTTTGCCGAGTTTTCCGACTCCCACGAGGACGGCGTTTTTTATGAGATAACAGCCGAGCAGATCCTCTATGTCGGCGATGAGGTTTACCACCGAAAAGCCGACCTTCGGTTTGCCGTGAGATTTTGTGGCGAATGCCAAGTCCTTTCTCACCTGAACCGAGTTGAGATCAAGCGCCTTAGCGAGGGCAACCGAGGAGATGTTTTCCACTCCGCTGTTTCTTACGAGTTTGAGATACCTCAGGTATTTTGGCATACGGCCGAGCGTTGCGACCGGCAGAACTTCACCTTTGCCTTCCATCAGTTTATCCTCAGCGCCGACACGAAATTCTTTTCCATAACCGTCCGCTCCTTGGACACGGCAGCGAGGAAATAGGTGTAATTCCTGTATTCGAGCCGTTCGACGGTATAGTTCATTCCATTGACATCGGCCGAAACGTCCACGTCCTTGGGATAGCCGTTGAGACCCGTGCCGATGAGTTTGAGATAGCCTTCCTTTACGACCCAATGTGAAAGGAAATAATCGGACATATCCTTGCCCTCAAGCAGGGAATATTCGCCGAGTTCTCGGGGAGAAAACACCTTGTCCGCTATGTGCGAATAAACCTTGTTCTGCTTTATCTCCGCGTCGATACCGACAGGGAAATCGGCGACGCCGATTATGACGAGGTTGCCCGAATGCGTTATGCTGAAATGCGGATAGCCCCTGACCGACGGCTTGCCGTGTTCGTTGTACTCGACCTCGAGCGGGCCGCTTACCGCAAAGCCCTCTTTGATGAAGGCGTGACGGAGAAGCAGCCCCGCGTAGAGCGAGCGGAGATTGTAAAGATAATTTTTGCCCGTGAGTATCTCGTCCCTCCTCTTTTCTTCGAGAAGGGAAATTTTGGACACGTCGAACTCTCTCGTGGAGATGTCGAGTATGTAAAGCCTGACCGTTTTTGCCTCGGCCGCGGCGGGCGCACAGACAAAGTTGTTGTTTGTTTCGGAATTCATGTTCGGTCTCCCGTCGGGCCATCGGCCGACTTTACGGTAATTTCGGGTTTTATGTATGCCCGAAATGGGGTGTGCTTTGGCTTTGCCTTGGGTTAATGTGTCCAAAAGTGATTGCGGGTTGGTTTTGCCTTGTGGTAGTGTGCCCGCAGGTTGTTTATGTGCGGATTGGCTCGCAAGGTTGCCACGACCCAATCGGAGCCTGTTTGAGGATTGGAAACCCGACAGACATATTCTAACAGATAAATGTGCTTTTGTCAAACGTCAGCGAAGCTCCACCGAAGCGCAGGCGTTGAGATCGAGACCCGCAAATTCACCGTTCATGTAACGAATGTACCCTTCTGCGGCGATCATGGCGGCGTTGTCGGTGCAAAGTTTCTTTTCGGGAAGGAACAGTTGCGCGCTTTTTTTTGCGCAGGCGGAGGCAAGTTGTTCTCTCAGATAGCCGTTGGCGACGACCCCGCCGCCCGCCGTTACTTTGAGAATGCCGAATTCGTCGACGGCTTCTTCCACCCTTTTGACGAGCGCGCCTATTGCGGCCTGCTGAAAGGAGCAGGCTATGTCCGCGTCGTCGTCGGGGAGGCCCGTCATCTCGCGTTTGTTGCGGTAGTTCATGACCGCCGTCTTGAGACCGCTGTACGAGAGGTCGTAAGTCTTTTCGCCTTTGAACATGAGCGGCAGCGGCACCGAGGGCGAACCGAGACGCGCCAGCTTTTCTATGTTCGGACCGCCGGGATAATCGAGGCCGAGCACGCGGGCTACCTTGTCGAAGGCTTCGCCCACAGCGTCGTCGAGAGTGCTGCCGAGTATGCGGTAGGAAGTGTAAGATTCCACGAGTATTACCGCCGTGTGGCCGCCGCTTGCCAGAAGGCTGATGAAGGGCGGCTCGAGAGACGGGTTGCCGAGGTAGCACGCCGCTATGTGGCCGCGGATGTGGCTGACGGGTACGAGCGGAAGGTTGGCGGCAAAGGCGAGCGCCTTGGCGTAAGACACGCCGACGAGCAGCGCGCCGAGCAGCCCCGCGCCGTAGGTTACGGCAACGGCGTCAACGTCCGCAAGCGTTACGCCCGCGGATTTAAGCGCGGCGTCGGTTACGAGCGAGACGGCCGCCGTGTGCGCCCGAGACGCTATTTCGGGAACTACGCCGCCGAATCTTATATGTTCGGTAACCGAGGACATGATTTCATTCGACAAAATCTGCCGCCCACCCTTGACAACGGCGGCGGCAGTTTCATCACATGAGGATTCGATGGCGAGAATGACCGCCTCCTCCTTCGGTTTGTAGTTGCAAAACTCAGACGCGTAGCTCATGATTTTTTGAGATAATCTATGATAAAGGGGTCTAATTCACCGTCCATCACGGCGCTGACGTTGCCCGTTTCACACCCCGTGCGGTGATCTTTGACCATGGTGTACGGACAGAAAACGTAACTGCGTATCTGGCTGCCCCATTCTATTTTTTTAATCTCACCTTTTATCGCTTGCGCTTCCTGCTGCATTTCGCTCTCCCGCCTTTCGACGAGTTTGCTCATCAGCATCTTCATGGCCTGTTCACGGTTTTGAACCTGGCTCCTCTCGTTCTGACACGCCACGATGATACCCGTGGGAATGTGGGTTATCCTTATGGCCGACTCGGTCTTGTTGACGTGCTGGCCGCCCGCTCCGCTGCTCCTGTAAGTGTCTACCTTGAGGTCCTCGGGGTTGATCTTTATCTCTTCCTGGTCCTCGATTTCGGGCATGACTTCGAGCGAGGCGAAGGATGTGTGGCGGCGGGCGCTCGAGTCGAACGGGGAAATTCTCACCAGACGGTGAACGCCCTTTTCGGCTTTGAGGTAGCCGTAAGCGTTTTCGCCTTCTACGGAGAAAGACACGCTCTTTATGCCCGCCTCGTCGCCGTCTAACCTGTCAAGTTCGTGGGTGGCGTAACCGTGCCGTTCGGCGTACATGAGGTACATTCTGTAGAGCATGGAGACCCAGTCGCACGCTTCCGTTCCGCCCGCACCCGCATGGAGGGTGAGAATGGCGTTTAACGAGTCGTACTTGCCGCGAAGCAGCGCCTGCAGGCGCATTTCCTCTATGTCCTTTTCTGCCATGGCAAGTTCGGACTCGATCTCGTCGAACAGGCTGTCGTCGTTTTCTTCTTCGGCAAGCTGTATGACTTCGAGCGTGTCCTTTATGGCTTTGTCCGCCTTGTCGAAAGCGGCGGTCTTGCTCCTTATTGCGGCGGCCTTGCGGGCGAGTTGTTTTGAACGCTCGAGGTCCTGCCAGACTTCCGGCTTTTCCTGCTCGGCCTCGTACTCTTTGAGTTGGATTTTAAGGTTGTCCAGGTCAAAGAGAGTACCCTGCTTCCTGCAGGGTTTGCGACAGTTCTTTGATCTTCTGTCTGTAAAGGTCGGTTTTTATCATTAAAAATCTCCTTGATGGTTGTTATTCTTCCTCTTCTTCCTCGGGCAGGTTGACGTTGTGGTAGATGGACTGCACGTCGTCGTTATCCTCGAGCGCGTCTATCATTTTCATGAACGTTTCGGTCTGCTTTTCTTCGAGGTCGATGTAATCGTTGGGGACCATTTCGATGTCCGCCTCGGTGAAGGTTATGCCCTTGTTTTCGAGGAAGGTCCTGACCGCGGAAAAATCACCGGGGGCTGTGTACACCGTGTAGCAGTCGTCCTCGGTAACCACGTCGTCCGCGCCCGCTTCGAGCGCGATTTCCATCATTTCGGCAACGATTACGCCCTTTTGCTCGAACATGTACGAAACGCTGCCCGTGCTGCCGAGGGATCCGCCGTATTTGTCGAAAATGTGCCTGACGTCGCCCACGGTTCTGTTCTTGTTGTCCGTCAAGGTCTTGACGATAACGGCGCTGCCGCCCACTCCGTAACCTTCGTAGACGAGCGTTTCGTAATTGACGTTGGCACCCTCTCCCGCCGCTTTCTTTATGGCGCGGGCTATGTTTTCGTTGGGCATGTTGGCGGCCTTTGCTTTGGCTACCACGTCCGCAAGTTTGGAATTGGTGGAAGGATCCGCCCCGCCCTTGGCGGCAACGGCTATTTCCTTGCCTATCTTGGTGAATATCTTACCCCTTGCGGCGTCCGTTTTGGCTTTTTTGTTTTTGATATTGGCCCATTTGCTGTGTCCTGACATACAAACTCCTCTCTTTTAATTGGTGTTTGCGGCTTTGAGGCCGTACGCCACGAGGGCGAACGCCACCGCCGCATTCAGACTTTCCATTCTGCCGTCCATGGGGATTGACAGAATCTTGTCCGCCTTTGACAGAAAATATTCGGATACGCCGTTGGCCTCGTTGCCGACTACTATGGCATAAGGCTGTTCTACGCGGACGGAGGTGTAACATTCCCCGCCCATGTCGGCCACGGCCAGCCTGCAGCCCGAAACGAGCTTTGCCGTCGTTTCCCTGTCAAAGGCGTGTATCCTCGTGTAGAATATTCCGCTCATGCTCGAACGAATGGTTTTGGGAGAAAACGCGTCCGCACAGTTTACGAGATAAACGTCCTCAAGACCCACCGCCGCACACGTCCTTATTATCGTGCCGAGGTTGCCGGGATCTGCGATTCCGTCCAGCACCGCACAGTTGCCGACGGGCGGTTTTTGTGCGTTTTCGGGCACTTTTAACACTGCAAGCACTCCTTGTGGGGTCATGGTGTCGGAAATCTTGGCAAAGACTTCTGCGCTGACTTCAAGTTTTTCGGCCGAGGTTTCGGGAAGGTTTGCAAGCACTTCGGGAAGCCCCGCGACAACCTCCACCGCAAGGGAGGACAAGATGGCTTCTTTGACCATCTTGACGCCTTCTACGACGTATTCGCCGTATTCTCGGCGGTACTTTCTGTCTTTTAAGGCGGCTATTCTCTTTATCCTTTCGTTCTTTACGGAAGTTATGAGCATACTTAAATAATTAGCCTTCCCGTACAAGAAGGCTAATCGGAATTTTCAGATGTTGGCTTTGGCGATCTCGCAAAGGTCCTTGAATCCCTTTTCGTCCTTGACCGCTATTTCTGCAAGCATCTTTCTGTTGAGGGTGATGCCGCCCTTTTTGAGGCCGTACATCATCTTGGAATAAGACAGGCCGTTCACTCTCGAAGCGGCGTTGATTCTCGCTATCCACAGGTTTCTGAAATCTCTCTTCTTTCCCTTTCTTCCGACATAGGAATACTTGAGAGATTTCATGACGGCCTGACGCGCAGGCCTGTAAAGCTTGCTCTTGGAACCGAAATATCCCTTGGCAAGTTTCATTATCTTTCTGCGTTTTTTAACGGCGTTGACTCCTCTTTTAATACGCATTTCCTTGTTCCTCCTTTATTATGCCTTGTAAGGTATGAGACTGTTTTTGACCGTCTTGACCTGCGCGGTCGAAACGAGGGTCTGCTGTCTGAGTCTTCTCTTTCTCTTGGTGTCCTTTTTGGTAAGGATGTGGCTCTTACCCTGATGGCCTCTCTTGACCTTACCGGTCCCGGTCATCCTGAAACGCTTTTTTGCGCCGCTGTGCGACTTCATTTTTGGCATATTGGTATCCTCCGTTATTTTTTCGTATTTTCACCGGTCTTTACGGGGCTGAGCATCATGATGATGACGCGCCCGTCCAGCCCGGGTTTCTTGTCCATAACCGCTTTGCCTTCGAGCATCTCGAAGAATTTGAACATAACATCCAGACCGAGATTGGAGTGGGCGTTCTGCCTGCCGCGCAACCTTATGGAAACCTTTATCTTGTTGCCGCCCGCAAGAAACTTGATGGCTTGCTTGGCCTTGACGTTGAGATCCCCGACGTCTATTGTCATGGAAAGCCATATTTCCTTGATTTCGACCGTCTTTTGATTTCTCTTGGCTTCCTTTTCCTTTTTCATGGATTCGAATCTGAATTTGCCGTAGTCCATGATCTTGCATACAGGAGGTTGGGCGTTGGGGGATATTTTGACGAGGTCAAGCCCCGCGTCCTCGGCTATCCTGCGCGCTTCCTGCGAGGAGAGAATGCCGAGTTGTTCTCCCTGTTGTCCTATCAGACGAACTTCTCTGTCCCTTATGGCCTCGTTGATCTGATGCTGCTCTTTAATGACTTTGTACCTTCCTTGTCATAATCTCCGTATAAAAAACGGGTTGCACGCAAAAGCAACCCGCTAATACCGTAAAAAACGCATTACACGCTTTGAGACGTTATCGAACCGTTTGGGCTTTGCCCGACGGTGAGAAGGATCGCTTCCGCTTTACCGATATATATTACCATCATCCGCCGCAAATGTCAAACGTTTTTTGCCTGCTTTGGCAAAATTTTTGCTTTGCGGAAATTTTTTATCGCCCCGCCGTAAATTTCACGGCGGGGTTTTGCCGTGCGGAAACTTTTGCCCGTTTGCCGCTTAATCTATCTTGTGCGTTCTGTCCTCGGTGATAACGCGGGACATGAAGTCTTCAACGCCCATGCTGCCGATGTCCCCGTCTTTTCTCGAACGGACGGAAACCGTATTTTCATCCACTTCCTTATCGCCGACCACGAGCATGTAAGGCACCTTTTCAAGCTGGGCGTCGCGTATCTTTTTGCCTATCTTTTCGTTGCGGCCGTCAAGTTCGGCGCGGATACCCGCTGACGCGAATTTTTCGGCAAGGGACGAGGCGTATGCGAGACTTCTGTCCGTAACGTTGAGTATCTTTACCTGCACGGGTGCGATCCACAGCGGGAAGGCGCCCGCGTACTTTTCGATGAGCATGGCGAGCGTGCGTTCGTAGCAGCCTATCGAACTGCGGTGGATGACGAACGGGGTTTTCTTCTCTCCGTTCTGGTCAATATAACGCATATCGAAACTCTCTCCCGCGGCAAAGTCGAGTTGGATGGTAATTATGGTGTCTTCCTTTCCGAAAACGTTTTTTGCCTGTATGTCGAGTTTGGGGCCGTAGAAGGCGGCTTCATCTTCCGCTTCGACGTATTCGAGGCCTATATCGTCAAGAATCTCCTTCATCTTGGATTCTGTTCTGTTCCACGCTTCGTCGTTGTCGATGTATTTTTCCTTGTTTTTGCCCCTCTTGGAAAAACGGAAAGTTACGTCGTTTTTCATGCCGAGACAGTCGAGGAAATAATAACTGAGGTCAAGACAACGCTTAAATTCGTCCTCAATCTGTTCGGGCGTGCAGATTATGTGCCCGTCGGAAAGAGTGAACTGCCTGACGCGGATAAGCCCGTGCATTTCGCCGCTCGCTTCGTTGCGGAATTCGGTTGCCGTTTCGGCATAGCGGACGGGCAGGTCGCGGTAACTCTTAAGCCCGTTTTTGAAAATCTGGTACTGGAAGGGGCAGGTCATGGGGCGCAGGGCGTAAACGTCCTCTTCCCCCTCCTTGTCGGGGTCGCCGAGCACGAACATCTTGTCGCGGTAGTGGTACCAATGCCCCGATATTTTATACAGGTCGCTCTTTGCCATGTAAGGCGTTTTGGTTAGCATGAAGCCGCGGCGTTCTTCCTCGTCTTCCACGAACCTCGACAGTATCTGCATTATCTTTGCGCCCTTGGGCATGAGGATGGGAAGTCCCTGTCCTATGGTCTCCTCGGTCATGAATATGCCAAGTTCCCGACCGAGTTTGTTGTGGTCTCTCTTTCTGGCTTCCTCCAAGGCTGCGAGGTAGGCGTCGAGGTCGGCCTTCTTTTCAAACGCAGTGCCGTAGATGCGTGTGAGCATCTTGTTCTTTTCGTCTCCACGCCAATACGCGCCCGTAACCGACGTGAGTTTGAAAGCCTTGATTCTGCCCGTGGACGGCAGGTGCGGCCCGCGGCAGAGGTCGGTGAAGTTGCCCTGACGGTAGAAGGACACGGTTTCCCCTTCGGGAATGGCTTCTATGAGTTCGGCCTTGTACGGCTCGTCGTAACCGTTCATGATTCTCAGGGCGTCCTCACGCTTGAGTTCCGTCCTCTCTATCCTGAAATCCGCCCTGATTATCTTTTTCATTTCGGCCTCGATCTTTTCGAGATCGTCCATGGTTATCGGCGTGCGGAAGTCTATGTCGTAGTAAAACCCGTTTTCTATCACGGGGCCTATGGCGAGGGCGCAGGTCGGGAAGATGGCCTTGACCGCCTGTGCGAGCACGTGCGAACAGGTGTGTCTGTACACGTCAAGCCCGTCCTTGTCCTTTAAGGTTACTATTTCGAGCGTGGCCCCGTCGGTAAGGCGGGAGCTGAGGTCCACGAGTTTGCCGTTGACCCTTGCGCAGACGGCGCTGCGCAGCAATCCTTCGCTTATACGTGCGGCAGCGTCCGCACAGGTTGCGCCGTTATCCAGCGCGAGAACAGAGCCGTCTTTTAACGTTACGTTCATTTTCATACCTCTCAATAAAATAAAAAAAACCCTAAATCTCACGATTTAAGGGCGAATTTCTCCGTGGTTCCACCTTAATTGCACGCCGCGCGGCGTGCCGCTTTGCTTTTTGGGAAAAAGCTAACCCGCTCGGCACTGCGGGGTGGTTTGGGCACCGATTTGCGCAGATGCCTTGCACCGGACGGCACCTCTCTGTATGCGCGGCATCGACCTACTTGTCCCCTGCCGAATATCAATTTTATAACATTATAAAATAACTTTTTGCAGTTGTCAATTGTTTTGATTGCAAAAATAGGTTTTTCCGAAAATTATTTTTCCTCCGAAATATTCTTTGAGGATGTCCTCCTCGGCCTGCGTTACCGAAGTGAGGAGTTCGGCCTCTCCGCAGCCCGACAGAAGTATTTCGTTGATGAGTTTGTACTCGCCGTACTGCCTGCCCGTGAGGAAGGTGCGGTTCATCCTCTTGAAATGACAGTCGAACACCTTGCCGTTGTCCACGTAAACGCGGGTTCCGTTCTTTTCGTCGAGGATGAAGGTGATGAAATCCTTGAGTTTTTCCACGTCGAAGGTACGCGGGATGTATTCGACGACTTCGCTCCACTTGCGCTTGAGCGGCGCAAGGCGGAAATTGAACAGCCCGTCTACGGAATATTCGTTTTCGCAAAATATCTTGCGGCGGATGTACGACTTGTCGTCGTCGATGTCCGCGGAGATTAGCGAAGAAAGGAGAATTTCGTTTTCATCACGGTTTAGGCCGTACGGATGAACGGCGGATGAAAAGTAAGAATATTTATAGTTGACGGCGATGATGTCGGCTATTCTGTCCTCTATCTCCGCGCGTATCATGGGCGAATATCCCTCGTCCGCTTCTATCTCGAGAACGGACCTGCTTCCGTCCCCGTAAGCCGAAAAATTGCGGGACATGCCGTTTAGCAGTTCGGACAGTCCGCTGTACATGTACACTATGTTGGAAACGTTGTTCTTGCAGTCGGTTACCCTTATGATTTCCATATTGATAGTGTATGCTTTCCGTCTCCCAAATATAATAGAAAACGATTGCCAACTTTCGACAAAAACCGCGATAATGTGCGTTTTAGGGCACTTTCAGCGTTCAAACCTGCGGCAGCGGCGCTTGGAAATCACCGCGATATTCTCGGTGAACATGCGCTTTGTAAAGCGCACGCGCCAACAGCCCGTTTCGCCGGGTCGGTTGATGCGGTAAGCCGTTGGCAGGCATAGAAGGTCGGCCGCGGGCGTCATGGCAACGTCCGCTCTCGAAGCGTACACGATGTCGAGAAAGGCTTCGGCAAGGGCGTACTTGCCCTTTATATCGCCGTAAAAGCCGAAATATTCAAGCGATTTTTTAACGCCCGCATGTATTACAGAAAGGGATTGCGGGGACGCCGATTCTATAAGCCCGAGCACGGTGTCGTTGTCGTGCGTTCCCGTGTAATAGATACATTTTTCGGGAACTTTTGCGGGAAGGTACGGGTTGTTGGGATTTCCGTCGAAGGCGAAGGACAGCACCTTCATCCCGGGAAAGCCGCATTCGGCAAGCAGGCTCTTCACCCCATCGTCGATGATGCCCAGATCCTCGGCGATTATCCTTGACGAATCCACGCCTTCGAATATCTTTGTGCGGGGGCCGTCCGCCCAGCATCCGCCCCTCGCATCGTCGGCGGGGGCTTGCACCGTCCAGAACCTGTCAAGCCCTCTGAAATGGTCTATCCTAACGTAGTCATACAGCGATAATGTGCGATTCAGGCGGTTTTCCCACCATTTGAAGCCGTCCTTGGCGTGCTCGGAATAGTCGTAAACGGGGTTGCCCCACAACTGCCCTTTCTCAGAAAAATAATCTGGCGGAACGCCCGCGACGAGTTTTGGGGTAAGGTCGTCGTTGAGGCAAAAGAGTTCGGGATGGACCCACACGTCAACGCTGTCCGCCGAAACGTAAAGGGGCAGATCCCCGATCAGTCTGACGCCCGATTGGTGCACGGCGGAGACGAATTTTTTCCACTGGGAACGAAATTCAAATTGCAGAAATAGCCAAAAATCGATCTCTTCGGAATTTTCGGCGGCAAAGCGGGAAAGGGCCTTGCGGTCTCTGTATTTCAGCGCGTCGGGCCATTCGCAAAAATTTACGGGATATTTTTGTTTTATTGCCATAAACAAGGCATAATCGCGAAATTCTCCCTTCTTTTTCCACCTGCAGAAAGCGGGTGAATCGACGTTGAAACGCGAGAACGCCTTGCGGAGAAGGGCGTACCTTTCCTCGTACAGTTTGCCGTAGTCGATGAGGGGAGACTTTTCGATGGCGGCGGCGAGTTCTCTTTTGGTGAGCAAACCTTCCCGTCTGAGCGTTTCGAGGTCGAGAAAATAAGGGTTACCCGAAGCGTCGCACACGCTCTGATAGGGCGAATCGCCGTAGCCAGTCTGGACGACGGGCAGGACCTGCCAATAACTCTGGCCCGCCGATTTCAGGAACCCGAGAAAGTACTTTGCGCTCTCCCCTATGTTGCCTATACCGTATTTGGACGGAAGGGCGGAAATGGGCATGACTACCCCCGCTCCTCTTTTCATAATTTCAAAAAACCCCCGATATCACGCATTATTGGCACTTTTTTTGAGAGAAGCGGCGATGAAGGCGTTGAACAGCGGGTGCGGTCTGTTGGGTCTCGAGAGGAATTCTGGATGGAACTGCACGCCCACGTAAAAGTCGTCTGCGGGGTACTCGATGACCTCGACGAGTTTGCCGTCGGGCGACGAACCGCTGAACACCATGCCGCCCTCTTCAAATGCCTTGCGGTACTCGTTGTTGAATTCAAAGCGGTGGCGGTGCCTTTCGCGCACGGTCTGGTAGCCGTAAATTTGGGAAAGGAGCGTCCCCTCCTTTATCTTGCACGGGTAGGCGCCGAGGCGCATGGTTCCGCCCATCTGAACGCCGTACTGGTCGAGCATGAGGTCGATGACGCAATGTTCGCCCTTGGGTGAAAACTCCCGCGAGTCGGCGTCGGCAAGTCCCAGCGCGTTTCTCGCAAATTCTATGGCGGCAATCTGCATGCCGAGGCAGATGCCGAAGTAAGGCAGATTGTTCTTGCGGCAGTACGCGGCGGTAACCACCATGCCCTCTATTCCCCTGTCGCCAAAGCCGCCGGGCAGGATTACCCCGTCGCAGCCGTCAAGGGCCTTTTCAACGGTACTTTCGGTTATATCTTCGGAATCTATCCATTTTATATCCACGACGGCGCCGTTGTAGTAGGCGGCGTGGCGCAGCGCTTCGGCAACGGAGAGGTATGCGTCGTGCAGTTGGACGTACTTGCCGACAAGCCCCACGGTAACCTTTTTCGTGGCGGACTGCACGCGGGCGAGCATCTCGTTCCACTCCGTCATGTCGGGGGCGGGTGCGGTTATGCCGAGTTCTCGGCACACTATCTCCGAAAAACGTTCCTTTTCCAGCATTATCGGGGCGGCGTACAGGACGGGAATGGTCAGATTTTCCATGACGCAGTCGCTCTTTACGTTGCAGAACAGCGCAATCTTCTGTTTGACGGAAGCGGGCAGCGGCTCGTCGCAGCGGCACATGACGATGTTGGGGGTTATGCCCATGCCCTGCAGTTCCTTCACCGAATGCTGGGTGGGCTTGGACTTGAACTCGTTGGAGCCAGAGATGTACGGCACGAGGGTAACGTGTATGTACAGGCAATTCTCCCTGCCCACGTCGAGCGGGACCTGCCTTATCGCTTCGAGGAAAGGCATGCTTTCAATGTCGCCGATGGTGCCGCCGATTTCGGTGATAACCACGTCTGCGCCCGTCTTGCGCCCAACGCGGTAGATAAAGTCC
>CANQUN010000019.1 GCA_947627065.1 uncultured Clostridia bacterium | reverse complement strand
GATAGACGGCCTCAACGAGTTCATGGGTTTTGACTCGGCAGAAGTGTTCAACCCCGACAAAGGCCCGTCCGAAGGCAAGTACAACATGCTCAAGACCTACTACGACCTCATCGTTAAAAACAAGAGCAAATACATCCTGAGAGGATCCGCTTCCGCCACCCACAGCATTGCGCAGATGAACTTCGGCGCAGGTTCCGCCGCCATGATACCCAACGGCAACTGGATAATGAACGAATCCCTCGGCGAATCCGAATACGAGTTCAGAATGATGGCGGTGCCCACCGTCAAAAACGCCCTCAAGGATACCGACGGCAACGTTATAAAGTACAACTACGCCGGCCAGCCCGACTACATGCTCATTCCTTCCGCCGCCAAAAACAAGAAAGGCGCAAAGGAATTCCTCCGCTACATGTGCAGCGACGAGATTCTCGAAATGTACGCAGAACTTTGCGGAACCCTCCGTCCTTTCAACTTTGACGTTTCCGCCGTCAAAGCCAAGGTAAACGGCTTTACCAAATCCGTCTTTGACATCTGGGAAAACTCGACAACGTGGTACGAAATGTCCGCCAGCACCCTCTGGACTTCGGGAAAAGTTCATAAATACCAGACTACCAATCCTTACACCACCCTGCTTGCGGACAATACCATCACCGCCTCCTCGTGGTGCCAGACCGAGTACGACAGAGTAAAAGCCGCTTGGTCGGACTTTACAAAGTAATCCTACTGCGGCAAATCAACGGGCAAAAACCCAAAACGGGGCACGTTTCCACCCGCAAAACGGGCGGACAGACAACCCGCAAAACGGGGCGTAAAATAAAAAGTCCCCTAAATCTCACAAAAACCAACCTTGCCGCGGCGTCGCCGCCGCGGCGCATAAGGAGCGTTTATGGCTGTAAAAGCAAAAAGGAGCAAACTGAGCGTTGGCGCAACGGTGTTCATACTCGTCATGCTCGCCGTGCCCGTGCTGCACTTCATCGTCTTTTGGCTGTACGTCAATTTTGACACCGTGGCCCTGTCCTTTGAAAGGTACGACGGCGACACCAACAACTTCGTGTTCAACGGCTTTGGCAATTACGTCGACCTTTTCAGGGAATTTACCAAGGACGACACGCTGCTCTACGCCGTGCGCAACTCGTTCACGCTGCTCTTGTGGAACAATTTCGTCATAGTCCCAATCTCGCTGGTCTTCGCCTTCGTCATGTATAAAAAGGTGCCGTTTTCGGGATTTTACAAGGTGGTGTTCTTTCTTCCTTCTATAATCTCGGTCTCGGCGCTCACGCTCGTGTTCATGTACATGTTCGACGCAAACAGCGGCTTTGTCCCCGGTATTCTGGACAGTCTGGGTCTTAGCGACAAAATTCCGTTTGACGGCTACTTTGCCGACGCAAAGTACGCGTGGTGGATGGTGCTCTTCTACGGTCTGTGGTCGGGCATAGGCTACAACATCGTTTTGATTTCGGGCGCCATGACGCGCATACCCGAAGAGATAGTGGAAGCGGGCAAACTCGACGGGCTTACCCCCTTAAAGGAACTCTGGCACGTAACCATTCCGCTCATCGGCTCCACGCTCGGCACGCTCATGCTTCTCGGCACCACCGTAATGTTCACCTACTTCCTGCAGGTCAAACTGCTGCTCGGCGGAAACGCCGCAACGACCCACAGTTACACCATAGCCTTGTGGATAGTGGACAACGTCAGGGAGAGCGGCAACATAAACACCCTGCCCATCGGCGCGGCCATGGGCGTCGTGTGCGCGGTGATAGGCATACCCGTGGTGTTCGGCACCCGCAAACTCATAGACAGGTTCCTGCCTTCCTACGAGTATTGAGCGCAAGCCCGAAATAAGGCCAAAGCGCGACGCCAAAACAAGACAAAACCAAAAAGCGGCCTTTTTCTCACAAAAAAGGCCGTAACCCAAAGCAAGGCACCGCCTTGAAACCAAACCTTAAAAGTTAAAAATCGGGCACGACCCGAAAAATAAAAAGGAGAAAAATTATGAGAAGAAAATTACTCGTTGCCCTTCTGTGTCTGGCTCTCGCGGCCGGCGTAACGGGAACATTCGTAACTGCTTCCGCGGGCATCAACGTCAGCACGCCTGTCGAAAAAGTTCTTGACGGCGGCGCTCTCAGCAGCACCGATTTCCACGCGGGCAATACCGACGGCGTTATGAACTACACCATCGGCAACAGCACTTACGCCATAACGGGTGCGGGTTACGACCACTCGCGCACGGGCTTCTTCAATCCCATTCCCAAGGCGGATATGGTTGAAGGTGCAACGCTCACCCTTCAGCTCGACGTGCTTGCCGTGGGTACCAATTGGGAACAGTCGTTCTACATCCAGCCCTTCGCCACCGAAGTTTGCGGCTTTGTTGACGCGCAGGCTCTGAGGTGGAGACAGCACACCACGGGCACCAACTTCCAGGTGTTCCCCGCAGATTCCACCGTTGCGGTAGGCGACGGCGAAGCGGCGACCACTACCAAAGATTTTGTTGTCGTGGGAGCCGGTTGGTTTGACGGCGAACTGATTGCCGCAGCCAAGGCGGCGGGCAAGAGTTACGTTACTTTCTGGTATGAATTCGACCCGACGGCACGCACGGCTACCGTCTACGTTGGCGACTCCGCCACCGGCGAAAAGACCAAAAAGTCCGTAATGTACAACGCTTTCACCGTACCCGAAGCCGACAATTACTACACTGTTTTCGGTTTTGGCGATACTTTTGAATTTGACAACATCTCCCTCTACCGCACGATGAACGGAGAGAATAAGGTTTACGGCAAGTGCGATTTTGAAGATCCGTCCAAGATACTTCCCGACGGAACGGGTGCTACCGCCGAATCTTATATAATGGTAATAAGCCAAGGCAACGGCGGAATCAAGACCTACGATTCTTCCATCAACTTCACCAACCCCACCAACGACGCTTACGTAACCACCCGTAAGGCCGTCATCGTGGACGGCACCGTGGAAACCGCCTTTGAAATGGAAGTTTCCTACAACATCACCACCCTTGCCGCAGGCAGAGAGATAGGTATTGCCCTCGGCCTCGACGACGACAGAACCCTGCTTTCCGCTCCCACCGACGGCGCTTCCTTCGTCTACCTCAAAAAGGATGAAGAGACCATTGAGATAGCCGTCCGCAACGTTGCGGAGGACGGAACTTCCACCGAGATAGGAGAGGCTCACGCCCTCACCGCCGCCCTCGGCGATAAGATAACCGTCAAACTCGAAGGCAAGAAGAACGGCGACCTCATCGTAACCGTAGAAGAAAACAGTTACACCTATCAGGGCGTTGACTTTGCGGGCTGCCTCGGCTTTGCCCACATGGGCGAGGGCGAATGCACTTACATGCTCTACGCCAACGAGATAAAGATCACCCAATACACCTTTGGTGAAAACGACAGTCAGGAAGTTGTCTCCAACACCTTTGACGCCGACTATTACAGCGAATCCAAGTTCGCCACCCAGTCCAAGATCAATTCCGAAACCTTCACCGTTCAGGACACCACCTCGCATGAAGCCAACGGTTTGGTTGCCGACAACGGCAAACTCGGCTTCTACGGCACGGGCACCAACTCGAGATTCATGTTCAAGGACCAGTACGCCGACTTCGTGCTGCAGTTCGACTACATCTCCTCGCCCGTATCCGAAAGAGTCCTGCCCTCCGGCATAGAAACGGGCGGCACTTATTCGAGATATTCGCCTCTGTTCATACTCTTCGGCAGCGAAAGCAGCATTCCCGAAATAAAACAGACTTACGCCCTCGGCCTGCTCGACGGTAACGTAACGGGTTACTTCTGGGGAGCCGAATCCATCGTCTCGCCCGACGGCAAACTGCAGGCTGCAGGCGCCACGCTGGCCGTTCTTTCGGGCTATACACCCGCTTCCGAAGATTACGACGCACCCGTTCCTTATTACTCGGCGCCCGGCGCACACACTCCCAACATGCCGTCCGACCCCGTCAAATCGCTCTACAACAGAACCACCCGCGTCAAGTTCGTCGTACTCAACAACAAGATCGCCCTGTTCTGCGCTCCCGTCTCCGAGGACGGACAGGTAGGGGAATACTACGAGGCTTACTCCTTCACCATTCCCAACACCGCAACGGGCACTTACGGATACGTCGGTTTAGGCACCGATACCCCGGGCTGGTTTGAGATAGACAACCTCGCCCTCACCCCGATATCCACCGAAACGGCAGTTGAAGCAGGCGTTGACTGCACGCTTACCGCCGACATCGTTCCCGACGTCGATCCCGCAGACATGGCCACCGACAGAGAGCCTACCCGCCTCGGTCAGGCTGAAATAACCGTCGACGCCGAAAACAAAAAGATAACGTGGAACGCGGTTGAAAACGCCGCCGAATACGTCGTTACCGTACGCAATGCCGACAACGAAACGGTTGCCACCGCCACGATTGCTGCCGACGCCGCCCTCGAATACGACCTCTCCGCTCTCGAAGCGGGCGAGTACACCGTCGCCGTCGTCGCCAGACCTGCCGACACCGAACTCTACCTCGAATCCCGCTCGGCCGTAACTTACACCGCACAGGGCGCCACCCCGGGCACCGACACGTCCGACACGGGCAGCGGCTCGGCAAGCGAAAATCCGGGCACTTCCGACGCCGAAAAGATCGACTGCAGCGGCGGAATAGGCGCGGCGAGCGTGTTCGGCATAGCCCTGCTCGGCGTAGCCGCCATTCTCAAAAAACGCTCGTAATAACGGGCACGTCCTCAAAAGGCAAAACGCCCAAAGCGTAAACCCCAAAAGGCAAACGCCAAAAGCGCTTAAGTATCAATATCACCAAACACCCGTGAAAACGGGCAGACAAACTCCGTCGGGCGGCGGTCTCCGCCGCCCTAAGACGAGGGATTCGAGGAGCAGAAAATGAAAAAATCGAGCCTCGGCTGGGGAATAAAAATTACGGCTATAGTAATTTTCACCCTCTACGCCATAAGCCTCATATTCCCGTTCGTGTGGATGCTGATGAACACCTTCAAACCCATGAAGGAGTTCATGACCAACACAAACGGCCTGCCGCACACCTTTTACACCGAAAACTGGAGGACGAGTTTCGACCTTGACGTGTACGGCGTACGCCTGCCGCAGATGTATCTCAACAGCGTGATAATCACCGTCGGCTGCACTCTCTGCTGTCTCTTTTCAAGTTCGGCAACGGCTTACGTGCTCACACAGTACCGTTTCCCGGGGCGCTCGGTAATGTACACCATGGCAATCGTCGTCATGATGATACCCACCATCGGTTCGGTCGCCGCAACGTACACCTTGTACACAAAACTCCAACTGCTCAACACATACACCGGCATCTTCCTCACCGCACTCGGCGGTTTCGGCTCGCCGTTCCTCCTTCTTTACGGCTTTTACAGAAATCTCTCGTGGACTTACGGAGAAGCCGCGCAGATAGACGGGGCGGGGCACTTCCGCATCTATTTCAGCATAATGCTGCCCATGGCGGTGCCTGCGCTCGTCGCCGTCGGCATCCTTCAGGCCATAGGATTCTGGAACGATTACTTCACCATTTACATGTACGCGCGGGAAATCGTAACCGTATCTTACGGCATTCAAAATCTCAATTCCACGCTCGCGGGCAACCTTCCCGCGCTGTTCACGGCAATCATGCTTTCCATTATCCCCATACTCATCGTGTTCGCCTGCTTCCAAAAGGTCATAATGAACAACACGTCCATAGGCGGAATAAAGGGATAATACCTTAATTTTGCAGATTCACGGGGCTAATCGCCCTTGGTACATATATCCAATCATAAAAACAATAGGGGAGAACACTTCTCCCCGAGAGGTGAACGATGTTTAAGAAATTATTCGTTTTATTGATTTCGGCAACCCTTGCCGCAACGGCGTTTGCAGGCTGCCAAACAGGAGGGGGAGGGGGCGGTTCCACGCCTTCTTCATCCACGCCGCCGTCGTCGTCCCAGCAGCCCGTGCCTTCCACTCCCAAAGTTGCTTACGACACCTACCAATCCTTCTGGATGCGTCAATTCAACTACAAGGTCATGCCCGTCACGGCGTTCAACGCCATTCCGCACAACTACGCCGACTACACGCACAACTACATGCTTGACGAAAATACTTACGCCGCGTATGCCGAAGCGGGCGTCAACACCCTCATGGCGCTTTACGAAAGCACGGGGATAAGCGGTTTTTCCACCGCGCTCGACTACTGCTCCAAGTACGGCCTCGCCTACCTCTTTCCGTTTTCGGATGGGGACGCCGCTTCCATAGAAAAGCAACTTGCCCGCTTTGTCTACAGCGACGCGTTTGCGGGAATCATGCAGTACGACGAGCCGGGGCGCGTCAGTTTCGAAGCAATAAAGAACACTGCGGACGCGGTCAATTCCGTCATGCCGGACGACGTTACGGGCATTCTCACGCACGTCAATCTCTTCCCCAACTACGCAAGCCAAAAACAACTTTATTACCGTGCGAGCGGCCCCGACGTCCCCAAGCCCGAAGGCGGCTACACTTACGAACAGTACGTTTCGGACTACCTGTCCATCGTCAAGCCCCGCATACTCTCCTACGACTACTACCCGTGTTTCGGCGACAGGGGGAATCTTTCCAACACTTACTTTGACAACATGGCCGTCATCCGTTCGGCCGCCGCGGGCGCGGGCATACCCTTCTGGGTGTACATCCAGACCTGCAAATTCTCCGATACCACCCGCATTCCCGACGAGGCGGACATCCTCTGGCAGGTCAACACCGCGCTCTCTTACGGCGCCAAGGGAATACAGTATTTCACGGGCGTCTGTCCTGTCGACGGCGGAACCGAGGCCTTCTCGGGTTCCATGTTCGACAAGGCGGGCAACCGCACCGAAATATACAATTACGTCAAACGCGCCAACACGCAGATAAAAGCGGTGGACGAAGTGCTCATGTGCTCGCTCTCCAAGGGCGTAATCCTTACGGGCGGAATGCCGTGGGGCGACCACATCGGAATGTATGAAGAGGACATTCTCACCTCTTACGGCGCTCTCGCCTTGGTAGAAGGCGCGCACATCTTCACGGGCTGTTTCGACAGCGACGGAAGGGACGTCTACTACCTCACCGACAACAGCACGCTGGAAGGCGACGCCGCCACCCTCAACTTCTCGTCCGCAGTCAGCGGCTACTACGTCAAAAACGGCAATAAGACCGTGTTTGAGGGTCAGAAACTCACCCTCGAGTTCGACGCGGGAGAGGGCATTCTCGTAGTCCTCGGCTGAACCTCTCGGGCCTTTTTGCCTCGGGCGTAAAAATCACGCCCAAACCGCAAAAACCCCCTGAATCGCACAAAAACGCCACATTTCGGCAGCGGCACAAACAAATCCCGCCGCCGTCAACATGGCCCAAAACCGCCCGCCCAAACCAAGGCGGACAACCACCCAAAATCGCCCGCCCAAACCGCGGGCAAACACCCCAACCAATCCCGCCCGAGCGGCGGAAAAATAAGGACAAAAATAAGGATAAAAAGGAGCGGAAACATGAAGAAACTTTTGCTTTTGGCAATATGCGCGGCATTCGGCCTCACCCTGCTCGCGCGTCCCTCCGCGGCTTTTGCCGAGGAAACTGCCCGTCGGGATTTTTCCGACAATTTTGAAAGTTACGCCGTAACGGGCGATTACGTTGAAAACGACGACGACCTTACCGCCCGCTGGGAAAACAACGTGTTCAACAAGGGCGAATCCGTCGGCATGGACAGCCACGTCCGCCAAAAGGCCAAGATAGAGTACGAAAACGGCACCGACGGCAACAAGGTCATGCACCTTGACAACACCACGGGCACCGACAGTTTCTTCTACATGGGGCCACGCGGCGACTACAGGGTCAAAAACTTCACCGTGGAGTTCAAACTCAAATTCCTCGCCGAGGGCGTTCCCGACAGAACGTGGGTGGGTATCAACTTCCGCAAGAAGTCAAACGTCCACTACACGGGCACGCAGGGTCTGCTCTTTTACGTCCAGAGGTACAGAGATTCCGCCGTCGTAACCTCGCACGCCGAAATGTGCATGGGCGGCTCCACTTCCACGCTCGAAGAACTCACCCTTTACGGAGACAGACTGTCCGTCACCAAAGACCACTACGCCGTATCCGGCGGCAAGGCGGAGGAGGACCTTCCTTGGATAACCGTCCGCTTCGAGGCCGAAGATAAAACCTACCGCATCTACGTCAACGACGCGCTCACCTTAACCTGTAATTTCGACGTTACGCTCTACGATTACTACGGCTACCTCAGCCTCAACGCCTGCCGCGCCAACGTGCTGGTGGACGACTTTACGGTTACCGTCAACGACCAGACCCCGCCTCCCGAAATAACCGAACTCGCCACGCCTGTGCTCACCCTTGACGAGGCGGGGCAGAAGATCACGTGGCAGCGCGATGAAAACGCGGGTTCTTACGCCGTAACCGTAAACGGCAAGACCGAAACGGTGTTCACCAACGAATACTCGCTTAAAAAACTTACCGCAGGCGAATACCGCATTACCGTCACGGCCAAGTCTTACGACTACTTTGAATTCAAGGACAGTCAGCCCTCCGCAGAGATAGTCTACACGGTTGCGGGCGGCACGTCGGGCACGGGCAGTACGGAAGAAAATGGCGGCTGCAGCGGCGGAATAGGCGCGTGCGCCTTCCTGCCCTTCGCACTCGCGGCCATCGCATTTATAAAGAGAAGATAGGGGGATAGTGATATGAAAAAAACAGCCATCGTACTTGCCGCAACGATAACGGCGCTTTCCATGATGTCTTGCGGAGGAAACGGAAACATGAACAAAACCAAACTTGAAGACGTCGTCGATTTCGTCCTCGAAGTAGAGGGCGGCAGGGACGTTAAAATCCTGCAACTCACCGACATTCAGATAATAGACTCCGACCAGCAGAGGTACGAGGGCCGTCTGCCCGAATGGTCCATAGAACCGTGGAAGCCCGAGCACATCGAAGAACTTGCGTGGAAGTACACCCGTCAGGCAGTCGCCACCGTCAAGCCCGACCTCATCGTCCTCTCGGGCGACAACGTTTACGGTGAATTTGACGACAGCGGCGCCTCCCTACAAAAACTCGTTGCCGAAATGGAAAGTTACGGCATTCCGTGGACGATAACCTTCGGCAACCACGACAACGAAACCCGTAAGGGCATGGAGTGGACGTGCAGTCAGTATTCCGAGGCCGAACATTGCATGTTCAAACGCGGCGACACCGTCGTTGAGGACGGGGTGGAACGCTTCGTCGCAGAGGGCAACGGCAACTTCAACATCGGCATCGTTCAGGACGGAAAACTCACTGAGGTCGTCTGGCTCATGGACAGCAACGGCCACACCGACTCCAACCGTGATGAAAACATGTACTCGCAGGCGGGAATCCTCGACAACCAACTTGCGTGGTTCCGTCAAAGAAACGAACGTATAAAAGAGTATAACAACGGTGAAAACGTAAAGAGTATCGGCTTCTTTCATCACCCGCTCAGGGCGTTCGGGGACGGAATGCAAAAGTACGGCTACCAGAGTTACCGCCACGATTTCTACGACGAATACGGCGATTACGGCACTTTCCCGACGGGCGGAATCAACATTCCCGAAAACGACAACGGAGACTTCGGTTTCTTGCACGCCGACCCCGGCCAGTACATAGACTCCAACTACAAATTCCACAAGATGCTCATCGAATTCGGCTGCGAAGGCTGGTTCTTCGGCCACGACCACGTGAACAACGCGAGCGTCGAGTACCAAGGCGTGAGATACACCTACGGGCTTAAGGCAAGCGAGTACGATTCCTTCAACAAAGGCGAGGTCGGCGGCACCGAGATTCTCGTGGGAGAGGGCGGCCTGCGCGTCCGCCACGTCTACCACGACGACGCTCAGGATTGACGATAATGTGCGAAATAGGGGACTTTTTTAACCATGACTACCATTTGCTTGTGCACACAAGAGCTTGAAAAATATTTCACGGCAATGACGGGCTGCGCCCCTTCCATCACCCTTTCGGCAGGCACTCCGTCCGAGGATTTTTACGAAGAATACACCATAGACGTCGATGGTGGCAAAGGTTCCATCACGGCCAACCGTCCCCGTGCGCTCCTTCTCGGCGTTTACGATTTCCTGCGCCGCTGCGGCTGCCGCTTCATCCGCCCGGGCAAGGGGGGAGAGGTTATCCCAAAGATAAACGCCAAAGACGTCAACGTCCATGCGCACGTCGTCCCCGCCAACCGTCATCGCGGCATCACCATAGAAGGGGCCGTCTCGCTCGAAAACGTGCTTGACATCGTCGAATGGGCGCCCAAGGCGGGCTTCAACTCCTATTTCATACAGTTCCGCAACGCTTACGAATTTTTCCACCGCTGGTACTCGCACGTCAGCAACGACTCACTCCCGCCCGAAAGTTTTTCGGAGGAGGACAGCCGCCGCTTCGTCGAGCGTATCGTCCAAAAGATACACGAGCGGGACATGATATACCACGCCGTAGGGCACGGGTGGACTTCCGCCTGCGTCGGCGTGGACTCCAACAGTTGGAAGAGCAGCGACTTTACCCTTTCCGAAGAGAACAGGCAACTTCTCGCCGAGATAAACGGTGAGAGGAAATTCTTCAAAGGCGTCCCGCTCAACACCAATCTCTGTTATTCCAACCCCAAGGCAAGGGAAAAAATGGTGTCCGAAGTGGTCTCTTACGCCCTTGCCCATCCCGAAACGGACGTTCTCCACTTCTGGCTGGCGGACGACTCGAACAACGTCTGCGAATGCGATTCCTGTGCGAAAAAGGGGTTTTCCGATTGGTACGTCGAGATGCTAAACGACATTGACGAGCGGCTCACCGCCCTCAACGTTTCCACAAAAATCTGCTTTCTCGTCTACCTCGACCTCTATTGGCCCCCAAAGACCGAAAGGATAAAAAACCAATCGCGTTTCATCATGATGTTCGCGCCCATCTTCCGCTCCTACCGCGTGCCGTTTGATTGCGAGGGCCGCGGCGAATACATCGAGTACAAGCGCAACCGCGTCGTCTATCCCACCACTACTCCGCCATACCTCAATTTTCTCAGGGAGTGGAAGGAGATCTTCCACGGCGACACCTTCGATTTCGACTACCACCTCATGTGGGACATAAACAGGGACTTTGGCGGCGAAACGCTTGCTGAGGTGCTGTTCAAGGACATCCGCGCCCTGCCCGCGCTCGGTCTCAACGGCTTTATGAGTTGCCAGTTGCAGCGCGCGTTCTATCCCAACGGTTTCGCTTTTTACTTGATGGGTAGGGCGTTATTCGACGGAAATCTTACGTTTGACGAAATACGTGAAGAATACTACTCCGCTGCCTTCGGCGAGTACAAGGACTTTGCCTCCCGCCTCTACCGCGAGATAGAGGACACCGTCAGTTTCGCCTACATGAAGGACGAAGCCAGCGATTCCGCCGCTCTCCCGGGCTTTGTAAAGGCCGAAACGCTCCTTACAAAAGCGCTTGCCGAATTCCCCGATAATGTGGGTTCGGCCACCGTGCGGGACAGCCTTGCCATCCTGCGTTTCACCGTCGAAAACGTCCTGCGCCTCGTCCGCGTGCTCGTTCTCAAGATAGAAAAGGCCCCCGCCGACGAAATCGCCCGCGCCGACGAGGAGAGGGTAAAGTTTTACAACGACAACGAACTCAGGTTCCAGCCTTTCACCGACGGCTTCTACGTCAACCTCATCGTCGGCGGAATCGTCAAGTCCAAATGCGTCGGCATCTACGCCGATTAACCCCCTGAATCTCACATTATCGCCGCTTTTCCGTAATTCGGCGGATAGATTTCGGGCAGGGGAGCAGACCGCCGATCAATCCGTACCAACGGTTTCAACAAAAAAAACAGCGCGGATACCTCCCGCGGGTGTCCATAGGGATTCGGAATTCAGCGGTTTGGCGGTTAGTCAAACCGCTTATTCATACCGCAAAAGTGGGCAGATTTTCTTCTCAAGGGGAAGCAGGATAAGGATTGTGGGCAGTTCTGCCCCAATCGTCCTCAACAAGCGGGAGACCCGCTTTGAAGATAAACATTTTTCTATGTCACTCCGACCTATTGAATTCATCGGGGAAGTAGCATTTCAGATAGACAATTTGATGAACAGTTACATATTCCGATGCCGAAACACATTCTTTCAACCGTTCTATGTCCTGCTTTGAAGCGTGACCGCTCGTATGCAGAGTTCGCTCAACAAGACCTAATCCCTGCGCTCCTTCCAAAAATTTTTTTACTTTGTCCTGTTCCCGATAGCCACTCCACATGGAATAGACGAGGAGCGCGCCGCCCAAGTCCATTTTTTCGGCAAGTTTTTTGAGATAGCCGAGCATAGACGGACGGACGAGCATAACAAACGACTTGCCCTTTGCGATGCCTGCGTGTCCACGCTTATGCTTGAATTCAAAGAACATATCCTTCCTCGCACCATCGGTGTATCGGGGAGTAAAGGCGTACACGTCAGAGAAGATGTCCGGGCGGGGTATCTTTCCGCCCGCCGCCTCGGCAAGCATAGCGGTATAGACGTCCTCATAGAATATCCTCCCGCTTCGTTTGGCGGCGCGATAGAAGCTGACAAGTCTGTCGATATTGGATGCGGACTGCAAAACAAATATGGGTTTATCCGTAGCCGAAAACAGTTCGACCGCCAGCTCTTCCAATTCGCGTTCGGAAAAACACGGCTTGTCGCTCCCGAGATTCGTTCCCTCCGAAATCAGCGTATCGACGCGGCTCGGCAGGCGCGCGAAGAGCTCGTCGCTGTTTTTTCTGCCGTGAAAGCGGAAGTCGCCCGTATAGAGAATGCTTTTGCCGCCCGCCTCGAAGAGAAGCATATAACTGTCAAACGCCGAATGATCGCAAAGGAAGGGCGTTATCTTGATTTTCCCGATGTAGAAAGGCTTGCCGCTTCTGTATGCGACGATATTATTCGGAAGGGTTTTTCCGCTGTATTCGTCCATAGCCGCGAGGATGCGACGTGCGCCCGCGCCGATATAGATCGGGCAGTCTTTCTTTTGCTCGATAAGCCCCGCATGGTCTGCGTGATAATGGCTTACAACGACCGCATCGTATTTTTCCTGCAACACCGCTTTTTCGGTATCGTTCAACTGTTCGCCGCCGTCGAGCGCTTTCCCGAGTTCTACCAAAATTTTCGTTTTTCCGTAGCTTATCTCAATGAGGTTTTCTCCTATCTTATCCTTTCCACGGAGTATAGTGTACTGCAGGGAAGGCTTCTCGGTTTTGCGGCGATGCGTAAAGGCGCTGACATAATGCTCGTCACGGCAAAGTTCCACATCCTCGATATCATAGAAGTCTATGAGTTCGTCAAGATCGTCGAGGTTCAAACATTCATCCGCAAAAATTCGATGCCTGTCATGTTTAACATCATAAAGGATACGTCCGCGCGGATAGAAATAACAGTCTTTCGAGTCGCCCTCATGGCGAGCATCTTCCCATTCGTCGTAGTGCGAATAGGGGTAGTCGATAAATCCGACGGGGTTCGCAAGTTGCTCCGCAGATGAAAACGGATAGGATTTTTGACAGACGCGGAACTCCCAGCCTTCTTTTTTGTTCGGAACTGCCCAAAAGATACCCACACGCACATATAATTTTCCCATAATTTACTCCTATTCAGGTAGAGTCACGGCTCGCGCCGCACATTATATATAAAACATATTTTTGTCAATTTGTCAAGCGTTTTGACGCGTTTTCGGAAATTTCTATCTTCAAATTTACATATTGTAACTCGAAAGAGAAAGGCGGCGCAAGTCCGCCCATTTCGTTATCCGATTGCTTTTATCAATATCTCCGTGCCCGTAAATTCGGCGCAGAACACGGTAATACCGAATTTTTTGAGCAATTCTTTTGTGTTGGCGCCGCAAGCCGGATCGTTATATGCTATATATTGAGGGCTATCCTTGAAAAACAGAATTGCCTTTCTGAGCGGCTTATCTCCTACAACTTTTTTGTATTGCTTGCCCTTAACCGTGACGCGGTAGTATGTTTCGATTTCGAGGAGCATCCGAAGGAGCGTTTCATTGTTTCCCTTGGGCGGTTTTACTTCCGTCAGATAGGCGAAACTCTCGTCCGCAAGGATCAGATCGACGTTTCCAATGCCTTTTCCCTTGTTGGTCGGCACGAATTCATAATAGATCACTTTGAAGTTCCCTATGACTTTTGCATGATAGCCTTCGCTCTGTCTGTCTTTTAAGGCGCAAACATCGCATTTTGTCTTTACCTTATTCTCAGTATTCGTAAAATACAGACACTTGCACAGCCGTCTTTCGTTGGTCTTTGCGGTTCCGTCGCCCATATTTGAGAACTCTTTGCAGAAACTACGATCCGTTTCTTCTTCCCGTGCGTCAACGTCGCTGAAATCGAGGTTTTCGTCGAACGGTTTTAACGCTTCCAAAAGTTCTGCGGCAACTTCGTCGAACGTGCTTTGATTGACAGTTTCCCGATCTTTGATCCACTTAGATTCTTTCATGACCGTTCTCCTTGTATTTTTTATCATATCTTCTTAAAATAACTTGCAGTTTTAATGCCCGTGAGCGTATCGTTGAACCAGCTCGGTTCCGCCTCGTACCCGCCGTAAATAAACTTGTAGAGATATCCAAAGCATGCGCCCAAACCTCGTTTGGCTGTGGGCGACATCTTCGCACGAAAAACGTCTTTTTTCAGCATGTCGCGTTCGTAAAGTATAAAGGTTTTCAGCGGTGGAATATTTAGCGTGTCGTTTGCAAATCGGATATGCGACAGAAGCTCCTCGTCTTTCAGAAGCTCTAAAAAGAGAGAGTAATAGGTTCTCTCAAAAGTTATAAACGTTTTCGTTCCCTTGTAGGTTTTCAAAAATGTTTTTTCTGTTTCTTCATCCCAATTCATAGTTGCATTTCCATATTGAAAATTCCATATATAAAATACACTATATTTCGTCTTCTGTCAAGTCATTTTTACTAAAATATGAGGATTTGTAATACAAAGAGCGAAGAGTGGTATTTCTTCGTTCTTAACTATAAAAATTATTACGATTCCCTATGGAATACACCCTTTCCGCGCTGTTTTTCCATGTCCAAACGACCATTGTCATGCCGTTTTTATTCCCGTGCTGTTTTTCATGTTTGATTGTTTCTTCACCCTCGCCGTATTTTTACCCGGGTAGAGGGGAGTAAAAGCGAAATCAACGGGCGAGTTTAAGGGAGATTTCTCCGCTCGCGAGTTTCACGGGACCGTCGTCGGTTTCAACGGTAAGCGCGCCGTCGTCGTCCACCGAAACGGCCACGCCCTCGCGTTTAACCCCGCCGCGCGTAAACTCGACTTCTTTGCCAAGGACGAGCGAATGGCTCCTGTAATAATCCATGTACGCCGCGCCGTCCGCCCCGCCGAGCATGTCCGTAAGTTCGGCAGCCACCGCCCCGACGAGCGCTTTGCGCGAAACGTCGGCGTTCAGACTGCCTGCAATCTTTGCGTCCTCGGGGAAGTTTTCAGTCGAAATATTGACGCCTATCCCAATTATAACGTTGCTTGCCGTCCCGCTTTCCACGTCGGCGGCCGCCTCGGTCAGAATGCCGCAAATCTTGCGCCCGTCCACGTAAACGTCGTTCACCCACTTGATCATCGGCCTCGCGTCTGTCAGGTTTTCAACGGCGCGGCACACCGCCACCGCGGCGAGGGAGGTCAGTTTTACCGCGTCTGCGTAACTGCGCTCCCCGCTCATCGCCAGCGTGAAATATGCGCCCGTTCGGCTCGGTGAATAAAAGCCGCGCCCCATCCGCCCGCGCCCTTGCGTCTGACTCTCGGCCGTAACCAAAAAGTACGTTTCGCCGCCCGCAAGCAGCCGCTTGGCCTCGTTGTTCGTCGAGTCCACGGTTTTCAGGCAAAATATATTTAGTGGCCTATTTCGCACATTATCGGCACTTTTTGCGAGAAATTTCTCCCGATAATCGGTAATACAGGCCGCGATAGAAGAGGGGGTGAGAACGTCGCAATCGGCAAGGTAATACCCGCTGCCCGTTCGCCCGCGGATGTCGTAACCTTCCTCTCTCAGGGCGCGGATTGCCTTCCACACGGCGGCGCGCGTAACGCCCAGCCTGTCGGCGATCTCCTGCCCGGAAACGGTCTCCCCGTCCGTCAGCATCTTGGCGATGTAAGGTTTCAAAAACTTGTTCATGAGGATATTTTATATCAACACCCGCATTAAGTCAATCCTTTTTCCCAAATTTTCCGTCATTTATATCAACACCCGCATTAAACCAATCCTTTTTTCCGAATTTCTCCGCCTTTGTGTACGCACTTTACCGATCCGATCGCCTGCCTTGTCAATCCGCCCGCTTGCATGGTTGTAATTTTTCCCCTGGTTTCATAAATTCTGCCTCCAACCTTTCTCAAATCGTCTCTATGTTTTGAAAATTCGCCGCCTTCTCTCTGTGTGCTTCACTCGCAAAATCTCCGTCCGCCCCGCAAATTTTCCGCAAAACCCGCGGCCTTCATCAAATTTTTTTGTTTTTCCGCCTAAATTCCGCGCAAAACGTTGGTAATTTCATCTGCAATCTGTTATAATATCTAATGGTAGCCGCTAAGGAGCAAAACGTTTTTACTTTCCCCGCGCGGCACATCGGCCGCAAAGGATCAAAACGTTTTTATTTTCCCCGCGCGACACATCGGCCGCAGAGGGAGCAAAAGCACGTTTTTACTTTCCCCGCGCGGCTGCGGAGGCGTTAAAGAATGAAGAAGATAGCTGTTTTGACAAGCGGCGGCGACGCGCCCGGCATGAACGCCGCCATCCGTGCCACCGTGCGTTACGCCCTGTACAAGGGGCTGGACGTTTACGGTGTGGAAAGGGGCTACGCGGGTCTCATCAACGGCAACGTCAACCGTCTCAATTCCCGTTCTGTTTCGGACATAATCCACCGCGGCGGAACCATTCTCAAAACTTCGCGTTCGCCCGAGTTCACCGAGCAGGAGGGCCGCCGTGCCGCTTACGAAGTTCTTTCCGCTTACGGCATAACCGGCCTTGTCGTTATCGGCGGGGACGGGTCGTTCCGCGGGGCAAGGGACCTCAGCCATGAATACGACATAAAGGTCATGGGCATACCCGGGACGATTGACAACGACCTCAACTACACCGATTACACCCTCGGTTTCGACACGGCGGTCAACACCACGCTTTGGGCGATAAACAGTTTGAGGGACACCATGGGTTCGCACGACAGAGTAAGCCTGCTCGAAGTGATGGGCCGCGGCTGCGGAGACATCGCGCTGTACGCAGGCATTGCCGGCGGTGCCGAATACGTCATCATTCCCGAAGTTCCTTATGATATAGACGCCGTGTGCAGGGACATCAAGTCCAGCCAGAAGCGCGGCAAAACTTCCAACATGATAATTCTGGCAGAAGGCGCCGGCAACAAGGACGAAATCGTCGCCGCCATCAAAGAAAAGACGGGCATTTCCGTAAAGACCACCACCCTCGGGCACATTCAGCGCGGCGGTTCGCCCACCATGTTCGACCGCGTGCTGGCAGCCCGCATGGCGGTAAAAGCCGTGGATCTTCTGTGTGAAGAAAGCGAATCCCGCCTCATCGGAATAAGAGACAACCAGATCATCGCAGAACCTATAGACAGCGCACTCGCCTGTCCCAAGAGATTCAACGAAGAGTTGTATTCGGTTGCCCACATCCTGTCTCTCTGATCGGGTCGGCTCAATACTTCACTAAAATAAAATCGTAACAATCTGCTAAACAACATTTCGGTGTCTGCTTGCCAAGAACCTAACCCGCTGCAACCCGCAAAAATTCCAAGCAATCCCGCCGAAAAAACAAAACTAAAAAGTCAAAAAAGACTAAAAACACTAAACAAACACTAAAAATTTTTATTCAGGAGATAAACACAATGGAGAATTTGAAAGGTGCAGTTATGTTTGCGCAGTCGGGCGGCCCCACGTCGGTCATCAACGCGAGCGCGGCAGGCGTGTTCATCGAGGCTCTCGGTCAAAAAAACGTAACCGCCGTGTACGGTGCGGCCCACGGTATCAAGGGCATACTCAACGAGCAGTTTTACGACATCGGCAAAGAGGACCCCAAGGAACTTGAACTTCTCAAGTACACCCCGTCCTCGGCTCTCGGTTCGGTCCGTTACAAACTCAAGGACGCCTCCGTTGACGACACCGATTACAAACGCATTCTCGAAGTTTTTTCAAAATATAACATCCGTTACTTCTTCTACAACGGCGGCAACGACAGCATGGATACCTGCAACAAGATATCCAAGTACCTTGCAAAGTCGGGCTACGACTGCAACGTAATAGGCGTTCCCAAGACCATAGACAACGACCTTTACGGCACCGACCATTGCCCCGGTTACGGCAGCGCCGCAAAATACGTTGCCACCACGGTTATGGAAGTCAACCTAGACGCCAAGGTTTACGACACGGGCATGGTTTGCATAATAGAAGTGATGGGCAGAAACGCGGGCTGGCTTACCGCCGCTTCGGCTCTTGCGGGAATCAAGGGTCTCGGACCCGACCTCATATACCTTCCCGAAGTGCCCTTCGACATGGACAAATTCGTTGCCGACGTCAAGCGCGTGTGCGCCGCCAACGGCAACAAGTGCATAGCCGTGGTTTCCGAGGGCATCAAGTTTGCCGACGGCAAGTACGTTGGTGAATTCAAGGCTTCGTCCACCGACCTGTTCGGCCACGCGCAACTCGGCGGCGTCTGCAACGTGCTCGCGAGCGTCATCAAGGAAAAGACGGGCATCAAGGTTCGCGGAATCGAGTTCAGCCTCATGCAGAGATGCGCGGCGCACCTCGCCTCCGAAACCGATGTAGAAGAAACCTTCCGCGCAGGCAGAGAGGCCGTCAAGGCCGCCGTCTCGGGTCAGACGGACAAGATGGTCTGCTACGAACGCAAGGCGGGCGACAAGTACGAGATAGAGTACAAACTCCTGCCGCTGGAACTCGCCGCCAACACCGAAAAGACCGTCCCCGCAGAGTGGATCACCGCTGACGGAACGGGCCTCAACGAGCAGTTTGTCAAGTACGCGCTGCCCCTCATTCAGGGCGACGTAAAGGCTCCGCTCGTGGACGGGCTGCCCCGTTTCGCACACCTCAAAAAGGTTCTCGTAAAGGGCTGAAATATTCTTTGACAATCGGGGAGGAATGCACATTCCTCCCTTATTTTGTGTGATTTACGGGGTTTTTGATGGAAGATAGACAACTCATCGCCGAGTTCCGCCCTCAAAAGAACGCCTTTTCGGGTGTGGAATTCGGCACCGTGTTTCCATCCGCCGCCGCCCTTGCCGCCACCTTTGACGTCGGGCTTATCCGCTCGGTCGGGTTTGCGCTTTCGGATGAAGTCCGTGCGGGCGGAGAAGGGGACACGGCGTCGCTGTCGGTCGAAATTCCGTCCTTCGAGGGCGGAGTGGGCAAGGATTTCTTCGGAACCGAACGGCTGCTTGCCTACAATTCGGCCGCGGCTTTTGCAAAAGGAATAGAAAAGAGGATAGGGGGAAAGATGTCCGCCGCCGCGTTTCCGCGGTGGTTTGGCGACACTGCGCTCCTTTCTACGTGGCTCAGACAAAAACGTTCCCTCGGCGTCTCGCTGATGTGCGATGCAAAGGGCATGGTCGCCGATTTTGCGCGATTCAGCGGGGTAATTTACCAAAAGGTCGCCCGCCCGCTCGTCGTTGAAGAGAACGGAAGGGACGACCGCGACCTCCGTGCCGCGGCCTATCTCAAAGCGGGCGCGGTGTGTGGCGGCGTTTACCGCGGCGCACGGATTGACGGGCGGACGGCCGAACGGCTCGCCGCTAAAATCCGAGGCCTCGAGGGCAGGCTCAACCTTTCCGAAACCACGCCCGTAACCTCGCTGAGGAGTAAAAAGGCGCTTGCGCTCGCCGCCAAAGCCGCCCGCGACGGCATGATTTTGATGAAAAACGACGGCGTTCTCCCTTTGGACGGCGTAAAGACGGCGGCCGTGATAGGAAGCGCCCATTCTTTGGGTAGGGCGGAGGAGGTCGCGGCCGCGCTCGTCAGGCGCGGAACGGTTTTCCAATGCTATCCGCTGTCGGCCTTTCCGCCCGAGGATGAACGGGAAGTTCTGTCTCTCGTCCGCTCGGCGAATCTTACCGTTTTGATCGTCGATCTCGAAGGAGAAATGGACGCCTGCGGCAGGCAGTTTTACGCAAAAGTGGCCGAAAACGCACAAAAATCGGTGGAAATTCTCTGCGGAGCGGCGGACAACTTGTCGTCGTTCATGCGCTCGTCGGCCGTTCTGCTCGCCTTGGGTCAGGGCGAATTTGCCGCCGAGGCCGTCGCCGAAAGTCTTGTCTCGTTACCCTCGGGCGCGCTGCCCTACCCAGTGGTTACAAGCAGGGGGATTTACCCCGTCGGTTTCGGTTTAGGCTTCCCTTCGGCCGACGTTTACGCCGCTTCAAAAATCTGCGGAAGGGTAGAAGCGCTCATCGTCAACCGCAAGTTTGCAGAAGTCCGCTGTCCGTTCACCGTCTGGTCGGTCGAAAACGGCAGGCCGGTTCTCCGCGCGTACGAAAAAATCACCCTTGCTCCGCTCGAAAAGCGGCTGTGCCGCGTCGCCGTAAATTGTCCCGACGACGCCCAACTGTGCGCGGGCGTCGGTTCGAGAATAAAACCGCTCTACACCGCACTCGAAAGTCTCTGACTTTCACTTGCCAACCCCTGATATTTACTCAACACATCACGCCAAACAATCCGATAACAGTATTATAAAAGGCCGCTTATTTTTCGATAAGCCGCCTTTTTCTCACAAAAACCGCCGTTTTCACGCACGTTACAGAGCAAGAATCTCAACCCGCTCAACCCATATTCTTTAGCGGTTCATCCTTCAAAAAGTTCGCTCAGCGCGTAAAGCCCCGCGGGTTTGCCCGCAAGCCTCACGGCGGCTTCAACGGCTCCGTCGGCAAACGCCTCGCGCGAAAATGCCGTGTGCGTCAGGCTAATCATCTCGTTCTGTCCCATAAAGTAAACGGTGTGCTGCCCCGCCGCGTTCCCGCCGCGCAGGGAAACTATGGCGCGTTCGTCGATACCCGCAGCCGCCGCCAGCGCCTTGGCCGTGCCGCTCGGGCTGTCCTTCTTCGCCCTGCCGTGCAGTTCGGCAAGGCCTCTGTCAAATTGCGGGAGCGCGGCCGAAATCAGCGGCAAAATCCTTTCCAAAACCGAAATTCCCGCCGAAAAATTGGGAGACAAGCACACGGGAATCCGCCCCGCCGCTTCCTTTATCCTTTTAATATCCGCCTCCGCAAACCCCGTCGTCCCGATGACGACCGCCGCACGGCATGCCTCTGCATAGCCGAGCAAGCCGCCGAGGAGGGAAGGGGAAGAAAAGTCGATAACAGCGTCCGCACCCACGGGCGCAGCCGAAAAGGAAGGAAAAACGCGGTAACCCTCGCACGGCTCCTCGTCCACGCCGAACACTTCCTCAATCTCCTTTTTCCTTTTCGCGGCCGCCGCAACCGCACGCCCCATCCTGCCCGAAATCCCGGCAATGCAAATCTTCACACCACACCTCAAAATACAGTTTTTTGTGAGAAAAAGGCCACTAATTCAATTTTTCAATGGCTCTGTCTATCGCCTCGGCGCCCGCTTTTCCGATGGGGCAGAGGGGCAGCCGCACCTCGTTTTTCATGTATCCAAGCCTGCTCAGCGCATACTTCATGCCCACGGGATTGGTCTCTAAGTACAGCGCGTCGATTACGGGCAGCATCCTGTCAAACAACTCCCGCGCCGCTTCTCTGTCCCGCTCAAACAGCACGAGCAGTTCTTTGAATCTTGCGGGCATCACGTTGGCGGCCGCGCTGAACGTCCCCGCCGCACCGAGACTCAACGCCTCGAATGTCAGGCGGTCGTTCCCGCAAAACAGGGCGAACCCGCCGCTTGCAATCCGCGCGCGCTCGCGCAGCCTTTCCGGACTATCCGCCGCTTCCTTTATGCCGACGATGTTTGGTATCCCCGAAAGTTTGGCCGCCGTGCCGTCCTCCATGTCCACGCCCGTCCGCGCGGGCACGTTGTACAGCACCACGGGCAGTCTCGTCGCTTCCGCCAAGGCCGAAAAGTGCAGTACCAGCCCCGTCTGGGAAGGCCGCAGATAGTAAGGCGTAACGGCAAGCAGTCCGTCCGCCCCGAGCGCTTCGGCGCGTTTGGCGTTGCCAACGGCCTCCGCCGTGCACGCCGAACCCACCCCCGCAATCACCTTCATGCCCGCCGCTCTTTCAAGGCAGAATGTCAATATTTCGTCCTTTTCTCGTTGTGTCAGCGAAGCCGCCTCGCCCGTTGAAGCCAGAACCGCAACGTTGTCGGCTCCGCCTTCGGCCACCCGTTCGATGTGCGCGGCGAGGGCGTAAAAGTCTACCGCCCCGCCCGAAAACGGCGTTACCAGCGGAACGGTCAGTCCCGCAAACACGTTCTTGTCCGTCATTGCCACCCCGTTGGTAACCTTCTCCGCAAACACGTTCTTGTCCATGCCACCCCGTGCGGGCACGCCCCGCAAAATGCAATCTATCTATATGATATGCGGATTTTCGTAAATATGACAATTCCGCCCGTCGTCCGCTTTTTTGTTTTATCCGCCCGCGCCCGCAACTCGTCGCCCGTTCTGTCGCTCGCGCTTCTCGGCCGCCCTTCTCCGCAACCCGTGCGCCGCATCTCCCAACCGAAAACCGCACGGCCGAACCGCCGCCGCAGCCCGTATTTTCAAAAATCCGCAAATTGCCCCTCAAAGTGTTTTGAATTAAAGGGCGGAGTATGTTATAATATATATAAATCATTACAAGGGAGACTTTCGTCGCCCCGCCGCTTGCGCCTCGCAAGCACTCAATGCGCCGGCAAAACTGCCGCGCCAAAGGCAAACGCCGCAAGGCTCGCCCCGCAAACCGCAACGCACCACCCAACGGCAACGCGCAAGGCAAAAGGTAAGGCAAAACCAAAGCACGGCAAAAAGTCCCCCAAGGAGCAAAATGGCAAAGAGAAAAGGCCTGATGTCCAGGCTGATAGAAGGACCCGAAAGGTCCGAAAATTACGCCCGTTCCACGCTGCCGTCCAACCGCTGGCAGCTCGGCTGGGATATATTCAAAACCAACTTCACCAAGATTCTGCTGCTCAACCTGATTCTGCTGCTGTTCGCCGTTCCCATAATCGCAATAATTTTGTTCAGGAGTCTGAATGTTTCGGTCATGGCGGACACGGTGCCCTTCGCGTCCTTCTTCACGTATCCGTACGTCGGCTCGCTTAGCGGATACATAGAATCCATTCAGATACGGGCCGACCTGCAAAGCACGGTGTTCCTGCCGCTGGCTGCCATAATACTCGCGGTCGGGCTGTCGGGCGTTCTGTACATCCTGCGCAACATGGTGTGGACGGAAGGCGTGTTTGTGGGCAGCGACTTCTGGAGAGGAGTAAAGAACAATTTCCTCGTGATAACGGGCACTTTGGTTCTCTATTCGGTGCTGCTCGTTCTGGGAATATTCTCCCTTGACTTTTCGCAATATCTCATAGCCATGGGCAACAGCGTGGTGCTCATGACCATCACCAAGGTGGTAACCTACATCACCCTCGGCTTTCTGACGATAATGATGATGCACATGCTCACCATGGCGGTAACTTACCAGTTGTCTTTCTTTAAACTGATAAGAAACGCCTTTGTGCTCACCGTGTCGCTGCTGCCGTTCAACATCTTCTTTGCACTGTTCGCCCTCGTAAACGTCCTGCTGTACATGATAATCCCGATGCTGGGAATACTCGTGTTCATCTTCATCGGCATATCGGGCGGCCTGCTCGTGTGGACGGTGTACAGCCATTGGATATACGATAAATACATCAACGACAAGGTGCCCGGGGCCAAGCGCAACAGGGGAATTTACGAAAAGCCCGATGCCGAAACCTTCGGCAGCGACCTCTCGCCCGAAGGCGACATGACCTTTGACACGGTGTACCTCAACAAACGCCCCGTCAAGCCCGTAACCGATTACGACATCGAGATTGTAGAACTTCCCGAGACCTACGGCAGGGCCGACCTGCAGCGGCTTGAAGAGAGCAAACGCCTCATGCGCGAGGACAGCGACAAGTACGTTGAGGACGTGCTTTCGGGCAAGATAAAGCAGGAAAGCGCGGCCGAATTTGAAAGGTACAAGCAGACCGAAGAATCGCAAGAAGTGGCCGAAAACGCGCAAAATCCCGACCCTGACGCCCCCGATGACGACGGCGAAGCGCCCGCAAACGGCAGCGAATCCGCACCCGCAAACGGCAGCGAATCCGCGCCCGAAAACGGCGGTTCCGCACCCCGCAAAAAAGGTAAAAAACAAGGATAACCCAAATGGTTCTTTCCGCTTACGGCGCGCTTGCCGACCTTTACGAAACGCTCGCGGACGTGAATTACGACGAATGGGCGCAGTACATTTCGGGTAAAATTTCCGCCCATGCCGCGGGGCGCGTCGGCGCGGACGTCGGCTGCGGAAGCGGCGCGTTCACCAGACGGCTCAAGAGGATGGGTTACGACGTGTTCGGCTCGGACATCAGTCCCGAGATGCTCGCCCGCGCCATGACCCTGACGAGGGAGGAGGGGCTTGACATAACCTACCTCAACATGGACATGCGCTCCTTCCGTTCTCTCAAAAAGCTCAGCTTCATAACCGCTTGTACCGACTGCGTAAATTACCTCGACGGCCGCGGCATGAAGAGGGCTTTTTCTTCTTTTTCGTCGGCCCTTGCAAGGGGCGGCCTGCTCGCGTTCGACGTGTCGTCGGCTTACAAACTGCAAACGGTAATTGCCGACAACCTGTTTGGCGAAGATACCGAAGATTACACCTACCTCTGGTTCAACAAGCCCTTCGACGGCGGCGTGGAAATGGACATTTCTCTCTTCATCCGCGGCGCGGACGGCAGGTACGAAAAGAGGGAAGAGCACCACGTCCAATACGTGCACACCGAGGCGGAGATAGAAAACGCGCTCCGTGAGGCGGGCTTTGAACTCATCTCAAAGGAAGGCTACCTCGGCACGCCCGTCGCACCCGACACGCAACGCATATTCTTCTTTGCAAAAAAACGCTGACAACACCCCAAGCCGCCGCCAAGTAAGCCGTACCGACAGTACCCGCAAAAAACGGACGAAACGCAAAAAGTGCCCTAAAACGCACAAAAACGCCGCTTCGGCCACCCTCCGCAGCGCAAGAGCGCAATGCGCTCGACAATAAAATCCCTTTGAAAAATGGACAAGATTCTGAGAACATTGATATCCGACGGCAAGGTATCCGCAGCGCTTGCGGACGCCACGTCTCTCGTTGCCAAAGCCGTAAAACTGCAGGGCCTGTCGCCCGTTTCGGCGGCCGTGCTCGGCAAGGTTATGACGGCCGCCGCCGTGATGGCGGCCGAACTCAAGAGTAACGGCGAAAAACTTTACATCAACGTCAAGGGAGACGGCCCCGCGGGCGGCGTTTACGTAACGGCAGATTCAAAACTCAACCTCAAAGGCTACATAGACGAACCCGCCCTCACCCTCCGCCTTGCGGACGGTTCGCCCGACGTGGAGGGCGCAATCGGCAAGGGCCGTCTGACAGTGGTCAGGGACATGGGGCTTAAGGAAAACTATTCGGGCACCTGCCCCATAGAGACGGGCAGCATAGAGGAGATGTTCACCGCCTACCACCTCTACAGCGAACAGCAGCCCACGGCCATGTTCCTAAAAGTCATCACAGCACCCGCCGACCGCGCAAAAAACGCAGACGGCAAAACAAAAACCGCACGCGCCCAAACCACCGACGGCAAAACCAAAAACGCAGGCGAAACCGAGGACGGCCAAACCGCAAGCGTCGTGTTTGCGGGCGGGCTTGTCGTCAAGGCTATGCCCGACTGCGACAGAGAGGGGCTTGCCCGCGCGCTTGAAATAATGGACAAAATCGCCTCTTCGGACATTCCGTTCGGCAGCGGCTGGCTGGAACAAACGGCCGCCCGTTACCTGCCCGCGGCTCCGTCGGCCGAATACGCCCCTGTGTTCAGGTGCGGCTGCAACAGGCGCTACATGAAGCGCATCGCCCTCGCCCTCGGCAGGGACGAGTTGGAAAAGATCCTCGCCGAGGACGGAGAGGTTTCGGTGCAATGCCACTATTGCAACAAAAATTACACATTCACGGCAGAGGATTTCAACAAAGCCGAAAGGAGTAAAAAATGACAAAGGGTAAGGAGAAGGAACTTCTCGTCAAAGACACGGACGAACTGTTCGGCAATTTTATGAAAGAGGAGATGAAGCGCAACGCGGGCAAGTTTACCGAGGAGGAGTGGGAGGACAGAATCCCCGCTCTCTACGAGCAGTTTGCCAACGCGCCGTCCCCCGAATTCAACGGTTCAAGCCCCCGCGCTTACTACGCGTCGCTCGGCGGAGAGGAACTCTGCCGCCTCCTCTCGTCGCACATAGACGAGGACGTCGCCGTGCCCGACCTGCTGTGCGACGCATTGGTCGCTTCCACCACGTCCGAGGACGGTCTCATGGCATTTCTCGAAGAGGGAACCGACGAGGAACTTTTTTCTTACGCAGTCAACATTTTGCGTGAAAAAGGCAGTTTACGCCCCCTGGACAAGTACATTGAATACGTCGTTTCCGAAGATACGGACGAAAACGTGAGGGAACTCGTCGGCGAGATGATAATAGAAAACGCCCCCGCCGTGGAGGACAAGATTCTGTCCGCGAGAAAGGCCACGCACGTCGGCAGCCGCTATCTGGACGAAGCGCTCGCCGCCTGCCCCCCGCGGGACGAGATATTTGAAATTCTCACCGCCGAATTTCTCTCAACCAAGGAAATCGCCGCCTACGCGCACATTCTCGCAAAGTACGGCGACGACCGCGCCGTAGACATAATAAAGCAAAGAATCGTCGGTAAAATACGTTATTCGGACTATATAGAGTTGAAATACGCCATCGAAGCCCTCGGCGGCGAATGGACGGACGACCGCGATTTTTCCACCGACGCCACCTTCCGTAAAATCAAAAACTCCAAGTAACGTCTTGCATTTTGCCCGCTTGCTCTCCCCGCCCCGCCGCGTGCGGCAAAACGCAAAATTCCATTACAGATAAAGAATAAAACGCCCGCGCCGTTCATACAGATAGAGCATGAACGGCGTTTTTTTATCGACTGCGGGCATCGCCGCCGCGATAATCGGCTCGGTGGTGGGTGCGGGTTTCATAACGGGTGCGGAAATCGCCCGTTTCTTTTCGTCGTCCGCCTTCGTCCCGTCGGTCATAACGCTGTTTGTCCTGCTCGTCGTTTTCGTGTGGACAATGCTCGACGCGGGCGCGCGTTACGGCAGCCAAAAACGGGCGAATTTGTGCGTTTTAGGCCACTTTTCGGTCATCGTGGACGTCGCGGTGCCCGTGTTTTCCTTCGTCTCGCTCATGAGTATGTGCGCCGCGCTCGACGCCGTTGCGGGTGCAATCTTCGGCATAGACCCGCGCATTCCCACGCTCTCCGCCGTCGTCCTGCCGCTCTCGTATTTGGTGTGTAAGAGGGGAGTGAAGGGAGTGGAACGGTTCAACCTTCTGGTCGTTCCGCTCATGCTCGCCGTCGTGGCCGCGGCCTCGGCGGGCGGCGGAAACTTGCCGCAGAGGGGAAGCATACTTCCCGTGTTCGTTTATGCGGGCATGAACGCCTTCCTGTCGTCCGCCCTCATCATGGGCGCGGGCGCCGAATCCGACCCCCGTTCGCATTTTCCCGCCGCCGTCGTCGTCTCCGCCGTCGTCTGCCTGTTCGTCTGCCTCATATTAAAACGGATTTCGGGTGTACCCGCGGGCGAAGATCTGCCCCTTCTTCACGCCGTAACATCCCGCCCGCTCCGCGCTTTCCTTTACGCCGCGTCCCTCGTCGGCATCGTTACAACGCTCGTCGCATCCCACTACCCGCTCGTGCTCCTCACACAAAAAAGTCCCCTAAAACGCACGTTAAACGCCATTTTGGGGACTTTGGCAATCCTCTTTTCAAGGATGGGGTTCAACCGGATCGTAGGCTGCCTCTACCCGATCATCGGCGTGTTCGGAATAGCCTACTGCTCGGTTCTCACATTCTCTTTTTTCAAATCCTGTTTTTCCCGACAATCAACTTTTCGGCAAGGGACACCAGCGCGTACATTCCCGCGGCGAGGGCGAGGAGTATCAGCGTCGAAGCGTAAACGAGGTCGAGCCTGAACACCTGCCCGCCGTACACGATTAGGTATCCAATCCCCGCTTTGGAAACGAGGTATTCGCCCATTATCGACCCAATCCAACTCATGCCTATGTTGATTTTCAACATATTTATAAAGCCCGCAAGCGACGATGGAATGACAAGTTTGGTGAGAATCTGCACCTTCGTCGCGCCCATGGAACGCATGAGCAGGGTCTTGTCGGCGTCCGTTTCGAGAAAAGCGCCAAGCATTGTTATGGTGGTAACCACAACGGCGATCAGCACGGCCATCACTATTATGGCCCGCGTTCCGCTGCCGAACCAGATTATGATTATGGGGCCGAGGGCTATCTTGGGCAGACTGTTCAGCACGACGATGTAGGGATCGAGTATCTTTCTCAGTTTTTCGTTCCACCACAGCGCAAGCGCCACGGCCGAACCCGCAACCGTCGCAATCGCAAAGCCCGCCAGCGTCTCGTATAGAGTTATCCCGATGTGCAGGTAAATTTCCCCCGAGGCAAACAGCCCGCCGAGCGTTGCAAATATCCTCGACGGGGCGGAAAATATAAACCCGTCAATCACGCCCAGCCTGTACATCAGCTCCCACGCGCCAAGCACGCCCGCGAGTATGGCGACCCGCGCAACGTTTACCGCCACGGCGCTCCTGCGCCTCTTTTTCAGGTACGCAACATGCCCCGCCGAATATCCTTGTTTATTCATTCAAGTCTCTCCACAGTATTTCGAACCATTCCCTGAAACGCGGGTTTTTTCTGCGTTTTAGGGGACTTTCTTCCTTAAAGTCAAGTGTGTAAACCTTCTTTACCCGTGCGGGACGAGGCGTCAGCATCAGTATCCTGTCCGAAACGGAAATGGCCTCGGAAATATCGTGCGTTACGAGCACGGTGGTCTTGTTTTCTCTGCGGATGATGTTGTAAACGTCCTCGCAGACAGACAGCCGCGTCTGGTAGTCGAGTGCCGAAAACGGCTCGTCGAGCAGCAGAACCTCGGGCTTGAAAACCAGCGTCCGTATCAGCGCGACCCTCTGGCGCATTCCTCCCGAAAGGCGGTCGGGGTACTGCTCCTTAAAATCCGCCAGCCCGTACTTTTCAAACAGGCTGTCCGCGTACTCCGCGTTCTCTTTCGTCAGCTTCTTCTTGATTTCAAGCGGCAGCAGCACGTTCTTTCTTATGGTGCGCCAGGGAAAAAGTTCGTCCCGCTGCAGCATGTAACCGGGCTTTTCCCCTCCCGAAAAGGTAATCTTCCCCTCGGTTGGGGACAGCAGCCCCGACATCAGTCCCAACAGCGTCGTCTTACCGCAGCCCGAGGGGCCGATGACGGACACGAATTCCCCTTCTTTAACCGTAAAACTCAGCCCGTCCACGGCAACGGTCTCGCCGTCGGGCGTGTGGTAGACAAAGCCCACGCCTTCAAGGGTCAACAGTTCCTTCACTTCAACCCATCACCTTTTGGTAAACTTCGGCGGCGATGGAATTGTCCGCCACGGCCGAGAGGGGAATCTCCCTGTCAAGTTCGCCCGCGGCCTTCATTATGCCATACAGCCGCATGAAGTCGTCCTCCTCCATGGTCATCTCCGTCTTCCACGCGTCGATCCTCAGATAACTGTCGAGGGCAATCTTTATGGACTCGACGGGCGTATCGGGAAATTGGCCGGTTAGGCTCTGGGCCACCGCGTCTCGGTCGGCTTCGCCAAGGTACTTTACGGCCTTTTGCAACGCTGTCATGAATCTCGTCAAAAGTTCGCGATTCTTCGCGATATACGAGGTTAACGACATGAACGCCGTGTACGGAATCTCCCCGCTCTCCTCGCCGACGCTTGCTAAAACATAGCCCTTGTGCGCCCGTTCAAACTCGGTGGCGGTCGGTTCAAACAGCGTAACAAAATCGCCGTTGCCGCCCTCGAACGACGCGCCCATCAGGTTGAACTGCACCGAGTTGTCAAGCGTGATGTTCTTCCCGTTGTAAAGCCCGTGCTTGTTCACCACGTACTCAAACGTCA
>CANQUN010000018.1 GCA_947627065.1 uncultured Clostridia bacterium | reverse complement strand
GGTGAAGCCAAAAAGATCGCTGAAAAAGGCGCGAATGCGGCGTGCGTTGAAGAAACGACCGTTTACGGCTGGGCTATCCACTACTTCGAGGAGGACAGCATCGAAGGCGCGCTTTATAACCTTGACGGAACGGAATACAAGTCGCAGAAAGCCGAGGAAAAGAAAACGGTTAAGCAGAGACCCATATCCACTTCCGTTGCAAAGAAAGAACAGGCCAGGACGCAATTCTCCATCTTTGACATGATGTCCGCCGAGGATACGCTTAAAGAACCCGTAAACGATGACATCGACGACGAACACGGCGACGCAGATGAAGATGCGAGCGAGGGTGAAACCGTTCCCGTAAAGCCCGATCGGGCGGAAGAACAAACAGAAGAAGAAACGGGTGAAACGGCCGCGGCCGAAAACATAGAAAACCCTGTTTTTGTGAGATATAGGGCACTTTCTGAAAAATATCCGGGGTGCGTGGTCGCTTTGAGGCTTGGGGATTTCTATGAGATTTTAGGCAAGAATGCAGTTACCGTTGCGGCCGAATTGGACCTTACTTTGACGGGCAGGGATCTGGGGCTTTCCCGCCGCGTTCCCATGGTCGGCTTCCCCTTCCACGCTTCGGATATGTATTTCAAGAAAATACACGAAAGGCATCCGCTTGTGGTTGCGGACGATGAAGGCGAACAGATTTACGGCCTTTGCGTCGATACGACAACAGGAGAAATTATTGAAGATACCGAAGATGAACCCGACCTTTCCGCTTTTGACAGGGACGTTATCATGAAGCTGGACGTTCTGTTCGGCAATAAGATTACTTTGGGGTGAATCATGGAAATTAAAGATATACGGCCCATGCCGAAATATATAATGAAACTCATTTACAAAGCGGACAGGCAAAAAGTGCCGAAACCTTCGCCATACACCCGCTTTTACGCCTATCTCGCCGTTTGGAGGAAGGAACTCGTTAAAGTTACTGTGGCGGTCAGGCATTACCGAGGCAAACAGTATTGCAAGCAGGTTGCCGTTCACGGTCTCGATTCCGATGTGTGCCTTGCGAAGGATATAGACTACGGCTATCTCAGAAATTATCTCGTCGGGTGGTATGAGGAAAAGATCTCCCGTTACCGCAATTGGTACAACACGGGCGAATGGTTTTCCTGTGAGGACAGATACCTCGACCCCTACGCTCCCGTCGTGAACAAAGAGGTGATAGGCAGGTTTGACGAGTTTAAGTACAGCGCGTACGAGTTGTATCCTTACACGGATATTTTGCAGTATCTGAGGGTTTACAGAAAGTATCCGCAGGCGGAAATGCTCGTTAAGTCCGGGCTTAGCGAATACGCTATGAGCGTGCGGATTTTAAGGCTTGCGGGGAAGGACAAAAAGTTCAGGAAGTGGCTTATTTCTCACAAAAACGAGATAAAATGCCACTACGTGGACGCCGTTATAAAGGCTTACGGAACAGGCAGACCCGTGGATGAAATTCAGCGTTTTGAGCGACGCAAACGGGAGTTTTACCGCGACGAATACAACCGCGTGCTGAAAGAGGAATTTAAGGGCGAAGAACTTGAAAAGTTTTTCAATTACTTAGATAAACAGCATATTTCCCTATCTCTGTACAGGGATTATTTTACGGCTTGCAAATACATTGGATTGGATATGAATTCGGAGCGCAACAGGTACCCGCATGACTTTTTCCGTTGGCACGACGTTCGTATTGAAGAATACCGTACGATGAAATTTGCCGATGAAAAGCGGGAGAGAGCGGAGCGCGACGAGCGGCTCAGAAAGGAACTTGCCGAGAGGTTTGAGAAATTTGAGGAAATTGCAAGAAAGTACCTGAATCTCAATAAAAACGGCCATTTGTACTCGGTTGCCATCGCCATGTCGCCCGCGGAACTTGTTCGTGAAGGACAGGTCCTTCACCATTGCGTAGGGCACATGGGCTATGACAGAAAATTTACCGAAGAGCGTTCACTCATATTCTTCGTGCGAAGGTCTGCCGCTCCCGATACACCGTTCGTAACCGTGGAATACTCGCCCGAGAACGGAAAGATACTTCAATGCTATACCGACCACAACTCCGCACCCGACGAGAACGTCTTGAAATTCATAAACAAAACATGGCTGCCCTACGCCAACAGAAAACTAAAACAGATACGGGCCGCTTGAGGCTCGAAGGAGGATTTTATGTCTAACTACTACAGAGTAACCGTTTACAACCCGAAGGACGATTACAGCGTGATTGCCGACAGCAACGGGTATTTTGAGAGGCTGTGGCAGCTCAGCGTGTTCTTCATGGAGAAGGGCTTCGAGATAATCGAGGTCGCAGACTCGGACAGGTTTGCCGAGGGAGATCTCCCCCTTCTTCCTCCTGACCTTGACCACGTCATCATCCGCTACTGTAAGAAAGGAAAGTTGCGTAAATGCCGGCACGGGTAAGCGGATTCCTAATGGGACATGTCGCAAACAGTTGACGTTTGACTTAAATTGTGGTATAATAAGGCCACAATAAGTATATAATAAAGTCTATGAGGTGAAATATGACCCAACCTTTACCCAAAATTCTGCCCGTCAACGAGCTGAAAAACACGGCAAAAATCATGAAAACGTGTGAAGAAAGTCCGGTGCCCATCGTTATAACCAAAAACGGTTATGGCGAGGCGGTCATCATGAGCGTCAGGCTTTACGAGGAAATGTTTGCCAAAATGCAAGCGGCCGCCCTCATCAACGCGGGACTTGACCAGATTGAAAGCGGCGCACCCTCTGCGGATGGTAAGGAATTTCTTTCTTCTATGAGGGAAAAATATGGCAAGTGATTACCGCCTGAGGATTTTCCCCTTGGCGCAGGCGGATCTGGAAAGTATTTTCAGATATATCTCCACCGAACTTAAAAACCCGACTGCGGCAATAAACCTCATTGACGAGTTCGGAAAGGCCTTCGATAACGTTTGCGCCTTTCCCAAAAGCTGCCCGCTCGTTTACAATGAGTACGTTAAAGACAGAACCCTGCGCAAGCTCGTCGTCAACAATTACATAGCCTTTTTCCGTGTAAAGGACGATGAAATTCAGGTTGTGCGGGTGCTTTACGGAATGAGAAATTACCAAGACCTGTTATAATATTTCAATCGTTTTACTTATTAAAAGCCCAAAGTTATCAAAACTTCGGGCTTTTTTGCGTGAGTTGGTTTACGGTTGTACGTTGAGTTTCATAAGCACACTTGTATTAAGGTCGGGCGTGCGGCGGGGCGTTAACTCAGTCTTTTTTCTTTTTGAGAATGAGGGCGGGGACGAACATGGAAAGGAAGGCGAGGCCTGTGCCGCCGAGGCCCGCGGTGCAGCCTTGAGTAGCGGCGGGGGTTACGGCTTCGAACTCTTCGTCAACGTCCTCTCTCCAACCGAGTTCGGGGTCCTTGCCGACGTCCTTGTGTTCGTCGTCGGGTTCGAGGTAGCCCTCGAAAACGGGTTCGGCATAGTTTTCTATGTCGAAGCAGTCGATGGTGATGTAAGCGTTGGCGCCAACGGGGTTGAGTTCGCCGTCGATGTGAATGGTGAGCGTGTGGTTGATGGAGCCGTCCAGACCCGTTATTTCGATTACGGGCGTGGAGTAGATGCGAAGCGAGGTGTTTGAACGGCAGTTTGCGTAATACTCGGTTCCGTCAACGGTAACGGTGGCTATGCCCTGGTCGCTTCCCCTAGTTGCGAATATGCGCAGGGAAGTTCCGCGGAAGCGCATGGTTATTATGGTGGAATCCGACATGTTGTTGCTGAACAGCGCGGTGCCGCCGTGGTACCTTGAATCTTCGGAGGTGCCGAAGCCTTCCTGCGTGAGGTAAGCGTCGTCGTTTTCTATGATTGCGGATCTGTCCACGTCTTTGTCAACCGTGAGTACCTGTGCGGAAGTCATCGTTACGTAGCCGCCGATGGCGTTGAGGGATCTTTCGGAGACTATTTCCATAACTATGGTATGATTTGCGCATGTGAGGTCCTTGACGGAGAACAGCAACTGTTCGGCAGCGGGGGTCGCCGAATAGGAAGTGAACCTGCCCTGCAGTATTCCGTCGAGGTAAACGTCGGCCTTGCCCTTGTCGGGACCCTTGGCGCCGTAAGCCTTGATGCCCGTGCCGCGGAAGTTGATGACGAGGTATCCGCCGACTTTATCCGTGAAGTAGCCGTTGGGATCGGCAAAGTTGCCGCCGAAGTCGGGAGTGGTTACGGCCGCGTCCGTGAGAGCGACGAAGGACGAACCTTCGGGAGCGGAGAAGTCCTCTCCCTTCCAATCGTACTGGTCGTAATCCACGTTGTCCACATCGGCGCCTTCTTTATGGTAGATTCTGAAGCATTTGATTCTGACGGTGTTGCCAGACGAGTAGTAGGACTTTTTGTCCGAGACCCTGACGGTAACGGTGTGAATGTACTCTCTGCCGAGGTAACCTTCGAGAGCGGGCACGCGGTAGACGACGGCGTCGTCCTCTGCCTGTTCGGAATAGAAGTTGACGAGATTCGCAGGACCTCCGTCAACGATGATTTCGGCTTTGCCTCCGTCGGGACGCTTGTCGGCGATTATCTCGAGGGCGGAACCGAGGAACATGAAAGTGGCAGTATCCCCCGTATTTCCCACAAGAACGCCGTTTTCTTGCTGCATGGTGGTTTCGAGATTGGCGGCGCCGTACGCCCTGTCGGTGTGAAGGAGGGTCGGGTCGACGGGCGTTTCGTCAAGGACGTAATCTCCCTTGTCGTAGTCGGCGGGATTGAAGTAGTGGGTGAGCCTGAAACCGTAAAACTCGAAGTATCTGCTGTTGCTGTCGTTGACTACGGTTATCACGATCTCAACGGTACCTTGGGCGTCGAGCGGGTCGTAATACTTGTCGGGCATGGTCCAGACGGACGTGTCGGACAGCATTTCGGACGACGCGAGGTCGAGCGTTTCGGCTTCCTCTCCGTTTACCGAAACGGTTATCCTTGCCGAGTCTGCCTTTTTGGAGGACATGAGTTCGGCTTTTATGAGGTTGGCCTTGGAAATGGTTGCAATTACCTGCTTGCCGTCTCCGTTGTTGTCGCAGAATTTGACGGAGCCTGTGTCGCCTAAACCGTCGCATTGGAAGGACGGGTCGCTGTAGGGAACGAGTTCGGCACCGCTGTCGTTGGCGTCCTTGACGACGTACAGACCGTCGAACCAGAAAGCGACGGCTTTGGAGGCGGCGGTTTCTTCGTCCTTGACGTAAGTTACCGTTACGGAGATGGTGTGGGCGGTGTTGTCGCCGAGATCTCCCGTCCACACGACGTGGGTTGCGCCGTAAGCGGCGCCGTTGGTGGCGGGCTTTACCGAAACGGTTTGCGCCTCGTTTCCGTCAACGGAGACATCGAGCGAGATGTTGCCGTTTTTGCTGGCGTCGCCCAAAATGTGGACCTTGGTGCCCTCCACCGTTACAGTGAAACCTGCGGATTCGTTCTTGGTGGATTGCGTTCTGCGGTAGCCGGAGTTGATGTAACCCGACTTTTCCACATCGTCCCACACGCCGTCATAATGGATTTCTTCGGACGTTTCGTCAATGTAGGCGAGCATCTTGCCGAGGTTGGTTATCTCGGCCTTTGCAGGCTTTGCCGCGGGCGACGCGGCGAGCGCGAACGAAACGCAGAACATAAGTGAAACAATTAACGTTAAAAGATGTTTTTTCATATTGTCCTCCTCATCCTTTAATGCCCGTTATCGAGACGCTTTCGATAAAATATCTTTGCCCCGCAATAAATAGCGCCAGCGGGAAAATACTCATTATCATGCAGGCGGTGAACATAAGGTGCCTGGTTGTCTTGTACCCCTGCGCGACGCCGTTGGTCTTAACCATTGCGGTTACGCCGCGGGCGATGGTCCACAGTTCTTTTTTGTAAATGTAAAGGAGCGGCGTCTGGAAGTCGTTCCACACGGCGAGAGCCGAAGTGAGCGCGACGTAAAGAAGGCTGGGCACTATGTTTGGCATTACGAAACACAGCCACTTGCGGATGTGCCCCGCGCCGTCTATGGACGCGCTTTCGAGTATTTCGTTGGGGAAACCGTGCATGAACTGCCTGAGCAGGAAGATGTTTACCGCACCGCCGCCGAACCATATTGGCGCCCAGAGCGGAAACAGCGTGTCTATCCAATGCAAGGAATAATAGATGCTGTAGAGCGGGATTATGGTTACGGTGGAGGGAATCATCATGGTTGCGAGGACGACCCAGAACATCGCTTCTCTCCCGCGGAACTTTATCTTGGTGAAACTGTAAGCGCACATGGACGCGCTGAGCACGCAGCCCGTTACGTACAGCACGACTACGAGCAGGGAATTGAGAAGGTATCTCGTGAGGAGATATCCCCTCTCCACGCCGTAATCGTCGATGTAGACGCCTATTACCTTGAAAACCTCTTTGTAGTTTGAAAAGGACAGGACGGACGGGAAGATACGGCGGGGTATTTCAAGCATGTCCGCTTCCGAAAACAAACTCATGGAGGCTATGAGGAAAATGGGTATCATGAATATGGCCGCGAACACGACGAGCACGGTGTATATTGCGGATTTGCGTAAAGTATTTCCTTTCATGGTTCGTCTCCGTAATACACCCATTTGCTCGTTTTGAACACGATGAAGGTGAGCGCCATTATTATCACGAACAGTATCCACGCCATTGCCGAAGCGTAACCCATGCGCCAATTTCCGCCAAACGCCGTTTCGTAAATGGTAACGGCAATGAACTTGGTGGTCTTGTTGGTGCCGATGATGTACGCCTGATTGAACATTTGCAGGCTTGTAATGATGTTCATGATGAGGTTGTAGAAGATTATCGGGGTCATCATGGGGAGGGTTATGTGCAGGAGTTTTTTAAGCCCCGACGCCCCCTCTATATCCGCCGCCTCGTAATAGACGTTGGATATGCCCTTGAAGCCCGCGACCCACATTAGCATTCCGCCGCCTATCGTCCACAGCGACATGAATATGAAGGTGGGCAGCGCGAGGCTATCCGACGCAAACCATTCGTAAGGCCCCAAGCCTATCAGTTTGAGTAATCTGTTTACGAGACCGACGTAAGTGGGGTTGAACATATCCGCCCAGACGGCCGCCGACGCCACGCCCGGCATGATTACGGGCATGTAGAACAGCACCCTGAAGAACTTGATTCCCCTGACCTTGGAGTTCATTAAAAGCCCTAAAAGGAAGGAGAAGAACAGCCCCAGCACGACGGATATTACCGAGTACAGCCCCGTGCTTTTGAGCGCGATGCCGAAATCTTCGTTTTTGAAGAGGGCGGCGTAGTTGGCAAGGCCGATCCACTTTGGCTCGGTTATGCCGTTGTAACTCGTGAAACTGTAGTAGAACGACATACAGAACGGCACGAGGGTGAACAGCAATATTCCGAGTATCACGGGCAGCAGAAAGAGCCAGCCCGCCGCCGTATCCTTTGCCCTGCCCGTCATACGGCGTAATTGTCGAATATCTTGTCAAATTCCTTCTGCGCGTCCGCCATGGACGCTACGTTGCCCGTACGGACGATCTCGGTGATCTCGTTCTTCCACGTGGATTCGAACGCGGCGCCCGCATTGGTGTTGGTGAATTTGAACTTGTAGGGCACGTCGTCGTACTGTTCGCCCCAGAGGAAGGCGTCGTGATTGGCGTCCGCCTTGGGGTAAGTGCGCCAGACAGTGGAGTCTTTGAGGGATTTGAGCACGGGCACGCAGTTGCCCGTTTCGGAAAACTGCAGTTGCCCCTCTTCACTGACCATGTAGAACAGCAGGCGCATGGCGACTTCCTTTACCTTGCTGGCCGCGTTGACGACGTAGCCGCTGCAGCCCGTTACGATGTGGGGATTTTCGCCGATGAGCGGGAAGGTTACCACGTCCCACTCCCCGTCGAGCGCCGAGTCTATGGTCTTGGTGTCGGGACGGGAGGAGAAGAACATGCCCACCTTGCCGTTGATGAATTCGCCCGTGTCGGGGTGAACAGGGTCGAGGAACACGCCCTGCTTCATGTAGTCGAGTATCTGCTGCATGACGGCGCGGTTGGACGGCGTGTCGAAGGTTATCTTTTCGGCTCCGTTCTGCTCGGTGCGGATGGTTCCGCCGAGGCTCTCGAATATGTTGGGACCCGAACTGCCCCACGTTACCGAGATGTCCGCTCCCCTCGTCGCTATCTGGCCGTCCACCCTCTGCACGAGCGCGGCGGCGGTGGCGATGAATTCGTCCCAAGTCCAGCCGTTTGCGGGGTAGAACTTTTGGGTTGCGGCGTACTTTTCGGTATCGTAAGTGAAGGGCGGGAGTTTTTCCAAGGAATACTGCCCCGCGTTGAAGGTACGGTCGAACAGTTTTTTGTTGTAGTAGCAGACGACTTTGTTGTATTCGCGCGGCATCATGTACAACTCGCCGTTGTACTTGCCGACGTTGAGCATGGATTCGTAAAAATTGGAACGGTCTACGTTGTAGGCGTCAAAGTACCTGTCGAGGGGTTCTATGAGACCGAGCGAGGCGTAGGAGAAAACTTCCTCCGTCCAGAAGATGTCGGGAGCCGAGCCGTTGCGAAGTTGCATCAGTAGTTGGCTTGTCCATTCGCCCGCGATGGGTTCGAACTTGATGGTAACCTCGGGGTAGAGTTTTTTGAAACCCACTTTGAACTTTTCGATTTCGGCTTCAAACTTGCCCTCGGGCGCGGCGAAGCGGAGAACGATGGGTTCGTTTATGGTGAGGTTGCCGTCCGAGTCTACCGAGTAGGACGGGCCGCTTTCCGTACATGCGGCGCCGAACGCCAGCACGACGGCGAGGGTGAGCAAGATTGCTATGAATTTTTTCATTTCAGTTCCTCCGTTTTTTTGTTGCGGCAGCCGCCATGAACGCGATTGCGGACAGACCGAGCGCGCCGCTTATTCCGCCCGAACATCCGCCGCCCGTCTGGGTTTCGGGCGCCTTTGCCGTGGCGGGTACGAGGGCGGTTACGTTTTGCACCTCGCCGCTGCACACAAGCCTTATGTCGGTTGCGTTGCCCGCGTCAAACAGGAACACCTGTTCGCCTTCGGTAGCGCGGTAATTTTTGTAACTCTGGTTGAATACAAGTTGATACGTTTCGCCGTCGTAAGAGGCGTAAATCTCAAATTCCGAGGGGAAAACGCCGTTTGCGGCCGAGGCAGAAAGCCCCAGAACGGGTGAGGTGCCGCCGAGTTTTACGGTATATACCTTTCTGCCCTCCTCCTCGGAAGGTGCGGCGGGGACGTTTGCGGCCGTGAGGTCTTTGTAGCGGAGTTGGGTTTTGAGCGCGTAAGCGGCCGACAGCGCGCCGTCGAGGTACATGCCGCCGTTCTGCGTTTCTCTCGAGTAATAGAGACCGACGGTGTTGTCCGCTGCGCTCGAAGCGCCCGTTACCGTGATGAGGTAATCGCCCGCGGCTATCTTTTTGGCGCCGAGGTAGAGCCTGGTGTTGTCGTAAGCGTTGGTGTAGGTCTTGGTTATGATTGGCTCTTCGGCAACAGTGGCGGCGTAATTTTCCTTGAAGCGGTAGAGGCTTACGGTGTAGGTCGCCGCCTTGTTGAGCATGTTGTAAGCAGTGAGCTGGACGCCCGTGAAGTCGCCCGCGGCGGTGAATCTCTGCGCGACGACGTTTTTGGGCCTGATGGTCATGGGCACGTATTCGGTCTTGCCGTTGATGTCCGTAAAGCCCGAAGGATTGGCGTCGGTCGTCTTTTCGGTGTACGCGTAGTTGAAACGCGCGTCGGGCGCGGCGTCTCCGCTGACGTAAAATTCCATGGCGTCGCCGTCGTTCTGCGAATTGTCGTGCCACTTGAACAGGAACTGCGGGTCGGCGGGATCGACGCCGATGTCGGCGAGTTTAACCGCAACGTACATGGCCTTGCCCTGCACGTAAACCTTGGCGGTGCCCACCTGCGCAACGTCGTTCCACGAGCCGTTGAAGCGGTAAACCTTGCTCTCTTCGCCCGTAACCGCGTCCTTGTTGACTACGTAGTTGTAGCCTTCCCAGCCGCCTTCACCCGTGGTGGAAATGTAGAGGCGCATCCAATTGTCGGTGCCCTGCCCCGTTATTTCGTCCGAGCATTCGACGTAGAAATAGGCGGTGTCGCCGCCGACGGAGACCTTGGCCTGCTTTATGTCGTTTCTGCCCGTACGGTCGTCGAACTTTATGTTGGCAACGCCGTCGCAAACGCGCATGACGTTGTCGCCGATGGTGTCGCGGTAATGGGAAGCAAGCGCGTCGAACGCCGACACTTCACCGTCGGGAATCTCGGTTTTTTGCGTGTAATCGGGGGCTTTTCTCACGCCTTTGTACAGGCGGATGTTCTCCACGAGTTGGTTGTAGAAGTTGTCCTTGAGTTCGCCTTCTTTGGTCATTTCTATGTCGCGGCTGAACTCCTGAGTGAAGCCGTCCACGAACTGCGCGTTGTTGGGAAGGGAGTCGCCCGCCGCCTGATCGTAGAGAGACGTCAAAAAACGTGCGGCTATCCACTCGTTCCAGCCCGTTACGATGAGCATGGACGGGTCTATCTCTATAGCCCTGTTGAACTGCTCCTGAAAGTTGAAGCCGTATTCGGAATGGTATTCGGGGTCTATGGGGTTGGTGAGCAGTCTGCTCGATTCGCTCGTCCAGCTTCTGCCCCTGCCCAAAAACTGCCCGTACTCGTTGACGTGGGTGAAACTTGCGAGTGCGTCCGTCCAGTTCTGAGCGACGCCCACCGTCATTACCAGCGGGTTGCCGTCCTTGTCCTGAACGTAACTTTGCGGATAGATGGAGAGCCACTGGTAGGAGTTGGTCGCGTCGTAGTTGGCGGCAACGCTCCTGAAAGTGAACACGTCGCGTATCTCGGGAACGACGAGATCGCCGTTGCAGAACATGAGAGGCTTGCCGTCAAGTTCGAACCAGAGGTCGAGATTTTCCTGCACCACGTTTTCGTAAAGCCACTTGACAGCCTGCGCGGCGTTTACCGACGTCCACGTCAGTAAACACGTGATATCGGGGGTTTTTTGCCCTTCCGCACGCATTTCATGGTAGACTTTGCAGATGTTGCGGATGGTGTTTATGTTGGTCTCGCTGGGGTTGTTGCTGCCGCTGGAGAAGAAGTTGGTCATGTCGAGCATGATGTAGTCGACGCCCGCTTCGGCAAGCAGTGCGGCGTGTGCGCGCACCACCCAATCGTCCTTGGCGAGGTTGTAGTAGCCGTAGAGCGGTTCTCCCCAATAGTGCATGGTCCCCGGCCTGCCGTAAAGGCTTGCGTCCGTAAGCCAGCTGTCGGGGTTATCGCGTATGATTTCGGTCAGATTTCTCGGCGCTTCGCTGTCGAACTGCGCGGTCTGCTGCAACATGGAGTCGTGCCAGACCGAATAGAATATGCCCACCTTTTTGTCGCCGCTGATTCCTCCCGCGGTCGAATAGTCGGCGGCGGTTCTGCCGAGCGCGTCGGTCAACGCCCACGTATCGGACATGGTATCCCAAGCCGCGGGTCCTTCTTCGGCATGTGCCGGAAATGGCAGGCGGTTGATTGCGGTCAGGGCAACAGCCAGCGCCGCAGCAAGACAGCCGAGTTTCAAACTCTTTCTCATCTTATTTCTCCTTTTTTACAGATTTCGGCCATGTTTTCCGTGCGCGGCATGCGTTCGCGCTTGCCTTGCGGCCCCGCGGCGGATTAAGGAAGCGGCCGCACTCCCCTTTGCCCGCGGGCCAAGCCTTGCGGCTTGGGGTTTTGCCTTTGCCCGAATTTGGTTTTTTTACTTTGACATTCGGGTTCAGGGCTGTATATTTATAAAATCGACGAGGACGCCCTCTCCGAAATTCTTGCGGGAGAGAATGGCGGAAAATTCGAACTTTCCGCTCGTCCTGACGAGTTTATACGTGATTTTGTTGCGACCCTTTTTGAGTTTTATTTCAACGGCGTTGTTCAGGGGCATCCAGCAGACGTTTTTGCCCTCGTGCCACGCGACCTTTTCGCCGTTGACGTACACCCTGTAGGGGGCGGAATAACCGAGGAGAAGGTGCACGTCGGTTTCCTTTTCCGCTATGAATTCGCGGGTGAGATAGACGCAGCAGGGGCCGCGGTAACGGACGTGTTCTTCTACGGGAATCTTGTCCTCTGCAGAATAGAACACGTCGTACTCCTCTCCTTCGGGGTCGTCGTCCGCGACGTATTCTCTGTTTATGTCGGCAAAGCCGTTGAACATGGTGAACAGGTCTTTGGGCATCTCCTCTCCGCTGGGGTCGGAGGAATGGATGGTGGTGTCGTAATTGTCAAAATAGGGTCCGTAGAGTTTGTAAGCGGCTTCTCCCATGAAGCCGAAGGGATAGCGGGCCGAGCCGTCCTGCCAGACGATTTCCAGCGCGCCCTTGTTGCGGACGGGCAGTCCGGCACCCGCTTTGAGCCTTGCGCTGCCGCCCACGACCGCGGTGCCAAGGGCGGGAACGGAGACGGCGTTCCGGTCGAGTTCCACGATTATATTTTGGGGCATTTCGGCCGTTATTTGTGCGATATAGGCCACTTTTGCGTTGTTTGTGAGGTTTATGGAAAAGCGGCGGACGGCGCCCGGCGCAAGCGATGGCGGCCCGTCGTAAACGACCTGCGCAGTTATCCTGCCCTCGTAGGACGGTACATTGCAGCAGGCGGGGTCGTAACCCGTGATGACGGCGTCGTTCAGCCCGTCTCGGCAGAGCGCGTAGCCGAGGGCGACGGTATCTTGGGTGAGTTGGGTGAGGGTGTTGCGCTGCCTTTCTATGTCCACGGTGCCTATCACAAAACTCTCCCCTATCCTCTCGAGCCACGCGGGGCTTATGCCCGATTTACCGAGGATTATGCCGAGGATGGAACCCGCGGTGGCGGCCGTGCAGTCGGTGTCGTAACCGCAGTTGACGGCCGTTATCATGGTGTCGTTGAAGTCTCCCTTTCCGTACAACAGGGCGATGAGGACAATGCCGAGGTTGACTACCGAATAGGACGCGTCGGACGAACCGTATCTTCTTACGAGTTCGGCACGCGCAGCGGCCGCCGTCTTTACCTTATATATATCGAGAAGGAGCCTTACGCAGCCCGCCGCCTCGCTGTTTTCGGGAATATATGCGAGCGCGCTTTGCAAAAGCGTGGGAATGTCGCTCTCGAAAAAGGCGAGACTCTCGGCCGAGGCGAGGAATTTTTCCACCGTTACGGCTTCTGCCCCGTGATCGACGGAGCCGTCCATTTCGACAAAACGGCAGGCGAGGGCGGGATTGCCGAAGGCGGTTATTCCCCACAGTTCGCTGCGGATGGGGCAGCCGTTGGAATCTTTGAAGAAATCGTTGCAGAAAACGCCCGAAGCCGGCGGGAGGATGCCGCAGTCAATGTTTTTTATAGCCACGCGGTATTCGTTTGCCCAGCAGCGGTTGTGGGCGGCAAAGGCGGCGGCAAGGTCGGCAGAATCAAAGCCGAAACCCTTTTTTTCAAGCACTTCCTGAAGGTAGAGAATCTGAAGGTCAAAGTCGTCGTTTGGCGGAAACTTATCGGGAAAGATGTTGTGGAAACCGTAATGCAGAACGCTCTTGTTGTTTTCTTGCTTGGCGCCGATAATTCCGCCGGCACACTTCCCCGCCCACGCACCGTAAACTTTGTCCGCGTAGACGGAAGCGGTGATTGACTTCATGATATACTCCCGTAAGGTTTTCTACGGTAATATTATAAACCGAAGGGGCGTCCCCTGACAAGGGGCAAATTTATAAACTATTTCCGAAAAAGTGGTAATTTTTATCATTTTTGAAAAATGGCATTGAAATTTTTGGCGTGATGTGATAAAATAAAATCAAGGAAACGGAAATAAAAATGAGAGTATTTGAAGTTGACGAAGTAATTGACAATGAGATAAACATTGCCCTTTCCAAGCATCTGCACACCGAGGACGAGCCGATGCATTCGCACAAATTTCTCGAGATTTCTTACGTTTACAGCGGCAGCGGGTACCAGAACATAAACGGCTCGCAATGTTACGTGCGCCACGGCGATCTCATGCTCTTTCTGTCCAAGGACAAGCATTCGTTCAGCCCCGAGGGGTCGCTTGGAATTTACAACTGCCTCGTTTCTCCAAAGTATTTCGGGGAGAGGTTCACCGACCCGCTCAGCGCCGCGGATATACTGACGCTTACGTCCTTTACCTCCTTAAAGCCCAGCGATCTCAAGCCACTCATCCCCTTTAACAACAAATATTTTGAAATAGAAAACATATTTGAGGCGATGGAGCAGGAGTTTGAGAGAAAGGAACCCGGTTACGTAAACGTGCTGCACAACTACCTCGAGATTCTCCTGACCAAAATCTTCCGCCGGCAGCAGGCAAGTTCCAACATAAACCTCAGCCGCGAAATCATAAAGATTGCGCCCGAAATTCTGAATTATATCGAGGAACATTACAACCAGAAAATCACGCTCAACTACCTGGCGCAGCGCAGTTTTTACACGCCCTCTTACTTCTCGCGCATATTCAAGGAATGCTTTAACAAGACGCTGACCGACTTCATTGCGGAACTGAGGATAAAGAAGGCAATGCAACTTTTGCAGGAAGGCAAGATGTCGGTGGAAACAATTGCCATGCACGTGGGGTACTCGGATAAAAAGACCTTTTACAAGGTGTTCAAAAAGATAACGGGCACCACGCCCAAGAAGTACGTGGGAAAGTAGTTTTTTGGCAATAAGTGGCCTTTTTCGCGCAAAAACGAGGCCTTTGGTATATGACAACGGATTGAAAACGGCGGGCACGAATGCAAGATAAAAAGATATTATAAGGTAAAAGGAAAGGGCGGCGATATAATCGCTGCCCTTTCCTTTTTTATAAGGAGAAAGAACTTTTATGATACACCGGGCAGTTCCGTTTGGAAGTTGCCGGGGTGTGTGTGGGGATTTGTCGTGTGCGGGTGGTTGCAGGGGTGTGGTTGCCCACCTCAGGCGCTACGCGCCAGCCCCTCCTCGGGAGGGGCCAAGAAAAAAGAACATTTGCTCCTCGGGAGGGGCCATAGAAAATAATATCTGCTCCTCGGGAGGGGCCAAGAAGAAAGGAACATCTACTCCCAAGAAAGCACCACGGGGAATGGAATAAAACATTCCTCATAATTAGCGTTTTTGTGGGATTTAGGGCACTTATTGGGTGGTTGCAGGGGTTGGTTGCCCACCTCAGGCGCTACGCGCCAGCCCCTCCTCGGGAGGGGCCATGGAAATAATACCTACTCCTCGCAAGGGGCCATGGGAATATATATATGAAGTCTGTTCACATTAAGGCGTCAGGAAAATGCGTGCGGGTTGAATGTGAAATACGCCGTTTTTGTGAGATTCATGGGGGTTTTGGGGTTTGTGGTTGTGGTCGCGAGGTTAGGCGGGGAGGATGCCGTTGAGGGGTTTGACGGACATGGAACTACCCCAGAGAGTTTTGTCTCCCAAAGAGACGGCGATTGAGACGATGACCGCGTCGTCCTCCACGACGAAATCGAGGCTCTGGACGCTGAGGTTGCCGTAAGTGGAGCCTGCAAAGAGCAGTTCGTCCACCTGCGCGCCGTCCTCGGTGTGGGTGAGGACGATTCTGCCCTCTTTTACGCCGAGGGTGTAGCCCTTGTTGGCATTGTTCTGGTCAAAGGTGATCTTTCCATCCTCCACCTTGACGTTTTGGGCAAACAGCAACTGTGCACGAACGTTGTCAAAGGCTTCGCTGCCGAGCACTTCTGCCTGAGCGACTTCCTTCATGGTAACGTTGGTGTTGAAGATTGCCGACGTCATGGCGGTTACGAGCAGGGACACGAATGCCAGAAGCAGGATGGAGATGAGCATTTCGACAAGGGTAAAGCCTTGTTGAGAGCGGAGTTTTTTCATGCCTTTTTACCTCTGTACACGGTCATGCCGTCGCTCGTGAAGATTTCCACGTCAAAATTAGTGGGGGCGCCGCCCTGATCGGCGGTGTCGCCGACGGGTGTGTAGGTAAGTTGCCCGTCCGTGCCCTCTCCTTCGGAGCCGTCAATCATTTCGTCAAGTTCCGTTACGGCGTCGTTGAAAGCCTTGTCCTGCTCTCTCGCCGAGGTGTTTATGCGCATGGCCGCGCTGTACATGCCCGCGAACATTGCGGCGGACAGGGCGATGATGAGGATGGCGATGAGAATTTCCACCAGCGTTTCGCCGCGTTTTGATAAGAGTTTTTTCCTTATGTTCTTCATACTCAGTCTCCCGTAACTTCTTCTACCTCGAAAACCGCGGTATCGGTGTCAAAAACCATTGCTCTGTAGTAATAGCCGTCGGAGCCTACCGTAAAGTTGCCTACGCCCAGCCTGTCAAACCTGCTGTTGACGGTCATGCTCATGCGGTACCTGCGGCCGCCGCCCACGACGGAGTAAAACCTGAAGAAGAATTGTGTGCCTTGCAAGCGGAGGTTGACGTAAACCTGCCCCATGCTTTCGGCCGAGGGCACGGTGAGCGTAAATTCCACGGGGACGGTATCTTCTGCTTTTTTAAGCGAAAAATTTTTTACCATTTTGTCGAAGCGCGGGTCGGTAAAGAACAGCCCGAGGCCCGAAATGCTGCCGTGCGTTACCGCGTCGAGATAGGTGATGTTGATTTTGTCTGCGCTCTTCGGCTCTTCTTTGTCGACGGATTTATACTCAATTTCAACAGCGGCAAGCCGGTTTAAGATGAGTTTGGCGGCAGAGGTAACGGTGAGGTCGGCCTGACGGTCTTCTTTGGAGTAAGAAAACCTGCCCGCGTTGGACGCCGCCATGGTGAGCGCGACTGTGCCCGAGAGCGCGGCGAGGAAGAAAACGAGTATTGCAATCAGCGTGGAAGCACCTTTTCTGCCCGCTAATTTTTTGGTTATCGGAGATATGTGTTTCATACGATTAGTCCCCTATTTCACGTAAAAACAGCCGTTTGCGGCGTCGTAGTCCAACTTTGCGGCGGAAGCGGAAATGTTAAATGTCTTGTAGCCGAGTTTGGTTTTGAATTCCTCTTCGTTGACGTAAATTTTTTTGTAGGATCCGACGCGGCCACTACTGCCGTTGCTGTAAGTTTTGTCATCACCGAGGCCGGCTTTTCCCGGAGCAATGTCCGGCGAATATGCGATGTAATACTTGGCGTTCTCGTTATTGGTGGCCATGAAGTAGTAACCGTAATAATCCCACAGGAGCGGTAGCGATCTGAAGTATTCTATATTGTCGCCCTCGGGGACAAATTCGCTGCCTTTTACGGCGTTGTAGCCGGGCAGGTAATACGGCGCGCCTTCGAATTGGAATGTACCCTGTTTGACGGATATTTTCGTTGCGCCGTCTGCGCCCTGACCGTAAACCACTCCATTCAACAAGGCGTCCATGGCGTAGTACATTGTTCCGTCCTCATAAGTAACGCCGTCTGTAAGTTTTTTGCCGTCAATCCAGACATTAACGCCCGCCGTTTTGGTTATCTTATAAAGGCGTACCTGTCCGGGGTCGATATACTTTGAGTCGCCGCTGAGGTTCCAATAGTACAGGGCGTAAAAATCTTCGAGCGTTTGCGTGAAAGCGGGCACATCGGACGCGGTGATCGCGTCGTAATACGTGTTCCACATGCCGTAGAAATCGTTGTTGCCCACAGGCATGGGGAAGGGATAAGCGGCGTACAGTTCGGAGTCGCCCGCAACGTCGTCAGCCGCGCTCGTTTTGAATCTCGCCGCTATTTCCGCCCACCACCACATTGCGGTGCCGGCGGAAGAAGTCCAGCCCTCCTTGCCTTCAAACTCAGCGGCAAGCATCTTTTGCGAGCAAGGAATGCCGCTTTGCTTTTGGCCGAAGGCGGACAGCGCGTCTCCCGTGCAATTGAACCGCGCGACGACGTTGGCGGTGATGGGCACGTTGAGATTCTGCTGGTAAACATAATAATTTGCGGTGTCGCCGTTGAAGGTTCCGTAAGCGACGGACGGGAATACGCGCCAGCGGATTGCCGAATAACTGCCCAAGGCCTTTACGCGGGAGACGTCCTTGTCGGGCACGTGCGCCACGAGACCGCCGCCCACGCGGACGCCGAACATGCCGTAACCTGCGGCGAAACTGTCCTTTATGGTAAGGTCACCTTCTGCGTCTGCATCTTCGTCAACAATACCTCCGTGGACTCTGTCGTTCCAAATAAAGAACTTCCAATGTCCCTGACCGATGCCGCCGACGAGACCGCCCGTGTAGTAGCCCGACATCTGGCTTGCGGCGTAACTGTCCGTAATCTGAACGTTGCCATAGGCAAGCCCCACGAGACCGCCCGCGTAAATCAGTTCGCCAGCGGCATAGTAGTTTTCGTTGCTGATATGGACAGACGCGGCGCAATCGGTAAAAGTGGTGGGCGCGTCTTTTCCGCCAATCGCAAGGCCGACGAGACCGCCGCATATCTCGCCCGAAATACGGTATTGTGGAATACCCATCGGAGTTCTGGCCGGATTGTTCGGGTTATCCTCCACCTCTTGTTGCAGCGCCAGATCCATGTCTATATACGCGCGCACGTTGCGGAAGGTGCAGTTGTAGGCCACGCCGACGAGCGCACCGCTCACAGTGTCGGCGTATCCCATCTCAAGCCTCGTTATGCGGTTGGGATCGTCGGAATCTTCCTGTTTGATAAAAGTCCTCCGGCTTCCGTTTTTCAACACCTTTGGGTTGACGATGTCAAGGTCCTCAAAGGTGCAGTTTTCGGCATAGTGGAACAAGCCGCCCGGATTGGGATCACGGCCGCCAAAAACAGGGCAGATTATACGATAACTTCCGCCGCCCAACTCCGCGGATTTTGTGCCGGAAAGGGTAAACTTTTCTTTTTTGTAATTCCATATAGTATTGATGCCCATGTAGTCCCAGTTGGCGAATGCCCAACTGGATCTCGCGCCGGAATCTTTTGCAAACAGGGTGTAACGTACGCTGACAAGTTTATCGTAAAACGATTGGCTTTTTATGTCGCCACCGAGCCTTGCGGTGTCTATGGAGTTTACATCTTCAAAAACGTAACTCAGATTGTTGAGGTCGCGCAGAGATGAGAGGACAACGGTATTATCGTCGTCGGACAAGGCGTAGAAATAAGGCGAAACATTTTCGGACAGGCGGGTTACCGGAGCGTAAGTATCGTCGTCATAATCGAAAATAATTGCGGACGTGTCGCCCTTTGCGTGGTGGGTTCTGGTGGATGAGAGAACGTGAAGTTCCACGCGGAGGCGGACGGTTTCGTCCACGTCGATGTAAGAGGTGGCGCCGGCGTTGGCGTGGAGCCTGTCGTAAACGCTGCCCGAGGTTATGCCGTATTCCTTTTCCCAATAATCGAGGTAAGGATTGACGGATTTGTTGAACCAGTTTGCCACGGTCTCACGCGGGTAAAGCAAGGAATCGGCCACGGTTATGGCATCCGGGTTGGACTGGTGGCGGAGGTGCGGCGCTGCATTGCCGTAACCCGCCTTGGCCGTGATTAGGCTGTCGAAGGCAAAAAAGAATTTTCCGCCGTTATCCATTATTTTATTGACGGTAAGAGACCCTACGTCGGGTTTTATCGTGCCGCCGTAGCCGTTTTCAAACATACCTTCGGCATAGATGAGCACTTCGTCCTCCCTCCCTTTTTCACCGGGAATCAGGGCGAACACCTCAATGCCGAGGTTTTTGCCGAGCAGTTCGGTATTGGGCGTGCCTGCCAACTGCATTTCCAGATACATGTCTTCATCGTATCTCCAGACGATGGTGAAATCTGGCAGGCCTACCTTGTATGACGGTGGGGGCACGAACTCGCCGCGGTACAGGCCGATGTAGTTACGCTCGAGGAAGCGGCCGTTGGCCGAAGGGGACATTACGCCTTCGGTCGAGGGGAAAAGCTGGGAGACGTCGTATTCCTTTTCTCCATAGAAAACGTAGAGCACGTTGGCGGTTGCCCGCTCGAAGCCGATGACTATCTTGCCTTTTTCCAAAAGCTCAGTATCGGTGATGAAGCCCGAGAGCAGTATTGCGCGGGTTTTGGCGGATTTTTCTTCTCCGTAAGCGAAGTTGCTGACAAAAAGAATGGTGTCGGCAATTCCTTCCGCGCCTTCGGTGTCAAACTTTTGAGACACGGCAACCGAGTCCGCAAGCGTGTAATAGTCCGCGTCGGAAGCCGAGGCCGCGTTTTTAAGCGAGAACAGCCTACTCTGCACGGCAACGGCTACGGCACGGGCGTTGTCGTCCATGGCCGCACGCCTGATTGCCTGCGATTCCGATATAAGGTTGGGCATGGCCAAGGCGAGCATTACGGTCATTATTCCCACGACGAGCAGGACCTCTACCAGCGTCATGCCGCGCTTGTCTTTTAATTTTTTTATGTAATCCATCTCAGACCTCTGTTTTGAAAGGGATTTTGGTTTGGGGCTTTGGTTGTTGTTTGAGTTTTGATTGAGTGTGCACGCGGGCGTGCGGCGTGCGGCATGTGGCGTACTGCGTTTGGCCGACAGGTTGCGGGGCTTTTGAGCCGCGGGGCGTTTTTTGAGCCGCGGGGTCGCGCGCACGGTACATAGAATAAACTATTCTGCGGTTCGGGTGGGTGCAAAAAATTGAGTTTTTTCGATAATTTTCCCCATTTTGCGAATTTTTCGCCCAAAAACGGCGTTTTTCCTATTGACATTTCCTTTCAAATGGAATAAAATATAGAATATACTATAATAGAAAGGTACATGTATTAGTTTATTCTGTGTACCGAGGGCGGCCGAAAGGTTGCCTTTTTTGTTTGCAAAATTGCAAACATTTATTTATTCAGGTCTGAGGGTGTATCTGTGTTGGCGGGTGCGGCGGGATTGACGGGCGTTTCGGAGTTGACAGGTGCGGCGGGATTGACGGGCGTTTCGGCGGCGGACGAGGCCGAAAGCAGGCTGCCGACCTTGTTCATCATTTCCGTCTTGTGCCCCATGAGCGAGTGGGTGTAGCGTTTGAGCGTTATCATGGGGTTTTTGTGGCCGAGAATTTCGGACAGGGTCTTGACGTCCATGCCCACTTCGAGCGCGCGGGTGGCGAAAGTGTGCCGCAGTGCGTGAAAGCCCTTGCGCTCTATCCCCAGCCTTGAAAGCAGGCGGGCGAAGGTTCGCTGATAGGCGCGGATGCTTGCGCCGTACTCGCTCTTTGCGGGGACGACAAAGCGCGAACGCGTATTTTGAAAGGCGTATTTGAGGTGAAGGACGATTTCGGCAGGCAGCGGGATGACTCTCTCCGAACTTTGGGTTTTGGTGGTGCCCAGCACTTTGAAGTAGGTGCCGTTTTTCCAACTGTCGTAACAGGATTTTGAAACCGTGAGCGTGCCCGAGGCAAGGTCCACGTCCTCCCAGGTGAGGGCGAGAAGTTCGCCGATGCGCAGCCCCGTGTACAGGGCGAGGAATATGCCGAGAAGGTGCGGCGACCCGCTTTGGAGAACGCCGCGTTCTATCGCCCTCTGCTCTTCTTTTGTGAAAGAAACCACCTTTTTCTCACGTAATTTGGGTCGGACGATGGCCTCGGTAAACCTTTTGCGCACCAGACCGAGCGCCGCCGCCCTGCCGATGGACGATTTGAGGACGAACAGCACGCCGCACACCGTGTTTGGCGCAAGCCCCTTTTGGGAAAGGCTGGCCGTAAATGTCTGAAGGCGGAGCGGAGTCAAACCGCCGAGTTCGTAGCCGCCGAGGGCGGGTATTATGTGCTTTTCGGCCGTTTTCAGGTATTTTTGGTAAGTGCGTTCTTTGACGGAAGTTTTTACGTAAATTTCCAGCCATTATCTGAGCCAGACTTCGTATAACATAACTTGCTCCTTTTTGTATTTGCGAGTTGGATTTTGGGTTTTTGTTTTGGGGTTTTATGGCGTTTTTGTGCGTTTTAGGGGGTTTTTGGGCGGCGACGCGTCGGGCGGGGCGGGTTGAATGGAGACAGGCGAAGGTTTTGCGGCGGCGGGTGAGGCGTGGAACAAGGGCTTTGCGGCGGCGGAGAGCGGCGGCGTGGAACAAGGCTTTGCGGGACGGAAACGGCGGGCGGCGTTTGTTTATATTGTAAATCAATCTGTCAAGCGGCAGACAAGATATTTTCCCTCCGCGGATAAAAAATGCGTTTTGGGAAAAAGGAAAAAAATAAAAAAAGCCGCCGAGGAAAAAAACGGGCGGCGCGGCGAAACAGGGTTGGAGACTAAGAACGGAATTATTTTAGACGGGATACGGTACGAAGAACGGAGTTGTTTTTGGACGGAATACCGTACGGAGAAGAACGGATTTGAGGGTAAATTTAGGTGCGGGAAAATGGGGACAAAAAAGAAAAAGTGGCCTATTTCGCGCAAAAACGGGGTTTTTTGGGATACGACAACGGATCGGAAGCGTGTGCTTCCGACCCGTTTTGAGTTGCCTTGCGGCGGTGATTTTTTGTCTTTTGGAGATGGGTTTATTGGAGTGCGGCGGAAATAAATAGGCCGCGTGGCTGAGGGTGGTTGTCGGTTTAGGAGAATATAATTGCCGCACGGCGAGGTAGGCCGTGCGGCGGTGGGTTTACTTTGTCTTGGGTTATCTTGGTTGGGTTATTTTCTGCGCTTTCTCTTTAAGGCGAGCATGGCGGCGACCGACGCGCCGACGATGAGGAAGGTTCCGCCGAGACCGCCCACGACGAAGCCCGAGCATCCGCCTTTGATGCCGAGGGCGGGAATCTTCTTTTGCGGCTGCAGAATTTCGCCGCAGCGGGAGCAGCGCACGCCGTCCGTGAGGCCGTCCTGAGAAGAGGTGGCGGGTCTGCCGTGCATTATCTCCTCTTCATGGCCGAGGTCGTCGATTATCTCACAGCCTTCAACGGCGTCGCAGTGGCTGCACTTCTTACCTTCGGTGTGGCCGACTTTGGTGCAGGTGGGCGCTTGGGCGGGAACGTAGACGGAGAAGTCGTGGCCGAGGGCGGCTATTTCCTTGGCACCCTCGCCGAGTTCACCGCAGAAGGAGCAGACCTGACCCGCGGTGTGCCCCGCCTTGGTGCAGGTGGGATCGAGTTTGGGGGTGGCAACCATGTTGTGTCCGTGCGGGAGGGTGGAAGTTACGCCTTGGCTGTAACCGCAGACGGAGCACCTCTGCCCCGCCGTGCTTCCGTGCAGGGTGCAGGTTGCGGGAACGGCTTCTACCTCTTCCATGACGTGGCCGTGGGCGGCTTCTCCCTGAGTGGCGCACATGATGTGAATGTTGTTGTAGGCGTACAGTCCGTCCTCTATATCGTCGTCGTTCTGAGCGTTCATGGCGGCGAGCAGGGCGTCTTTGTCGATGACGGCGTCGTAAGAATAGGTTTCGGCTTCTACGCAGTTGGCGTCGTGATGGGTGTCGTAATCGAGGGTTATGGTTATCTCGGCAAGGTGGTTGCACTTTTCCCACGTTTCGTAATTGCTCAGGCCGTCGCACTTGAGGTAGAAGGTTACGGTTGCCGTGCCGTCCTTTTCGTAGCGGACGGAATAACCCTTGTTGTCCTCTCCCCTCTCGGTGTCTATCATGTACATGTGGCCGAGGGCGGGAACGTCGGTTACTTCTTCAGCCACATCGCCGCAGCGGTCGCAGGCGAGTTTGCCGCCGATACCCGGCTTGGTGCAGGTGGGATAAGCGCTTGCGTCCGTGGGCCAATCGTAAACGTAATTGTGGCCGAGGGCGGGAATCACGAGGTCTGCCTTTCTGTACAGAGCGTCGTTTTCCGTGGAGAAGTTGCAGTTGCAGACGGAGCAGGTTCTGTAAGCGACGACGCCGTCCTTTTCGCATTCGGGATTGACGATCGGGTGCGTGGTGGTGTAGTTGTGCTTGTTGTGCAGTTCGAGAACGTGCCCCGCGGTGGACGCGTTGAGCGTGAGTTCGGTGATGTATTTACCCGTGTTACGGTCGCGGTAGACGTAAGGCAGTTCGCAGGTTATTTCGGTTGCGGAGATACGTGCCGCCGTGCCGTAATCGGTGGGCAGGGTTATGGTGTTAAGGGCCGTGCAGTTTTCAAACATGCGGTAGACGTTGGCGTTCCGGTCGAGTTTGAAGTGGCTGAGATCGAGGTTTGCAAGGCTGTTGCAGTTGCCGAACATTCTACCGAAACTCAGGACGTTTTCGGTGGTGAAGCGGGACAGATCGACCGAGGCGAGCGATTTGCAGTTGTAGAACATGTTCATCGCGCCGCGCATGTAGGTGGTGTCAAAGTTGGCAAGGTCGAGTTCGGTGAGCGCCTCGCACCCGGAGAACAGCGAACCGCATTCTATGGGGGCGACTATCTTGCCGGGATATACGAAGGCAATCTTGTTTTGGTTGCGGTAGAGGCGGATGTAGGTGTCTATGCGGACGTAGGTGTCCTTGTAATCTGCGGGAGCCTCTTTTACAAACTTTATGCTCGTCAGGGTCTTGTAGTCTTTGACGAAGGTCTTCCACTCTCTCGTGAACAGGCGGTCGGTCTTGATGTCGCCGTAATCGGGGTTGCCGTTTTTATCGTTGACGGCGGGGTATTCTTCCACCGTTACGGGCGTGCCGTACCTGACGTTGATGAAACTGATATTGAAAGGTTTATCTTCAAGCGTGGTGATGAGGACGGTGTGGACAGCCGTGTCCATATCATCGCTTACGAACACCTGCTTGTTGAAGAGCGACCTGTCCTCTTTGAGACTTACCGTAACGGCGGGATTCTCATCGACTACGACGGAAGCGCTGCCGTAAGTGGGAGCGGCGTCGGCAAACAGTTCGAAACCGTTGCCCAAGAACTCAAATTCAAAGGTTGCGCCCTTGGAGGTTGCGGTGAGTTTGCCGTTGGCGGGATTTTCGGTGAAGTCGGCCATGTCCGTCTTGTAATTGGAAGGTTTGACGGTCTGGTTGAGGGCGGCTTCTACACCCGCGTAAACCTCTTTGAGAACGGTGAGGCCGTTGTTTTGGGTTACCACAAACTTGAAATATCTCAGTTGCGTCCTTGCAAAACTTATCCTCTGCTTTGCGGCGTTTATGGCAGTGCTGGGGCCGCTGAACAGTTTGTTCCAGCCCGTGTGGTCGGCGCCCTGACCGGCGGTTTTGTACGCGCTTTCGGTGCAGCCGTAAAGTTCGAAGTTGAGGAGTTTGTCGTCGCCCTTGGTGCGGCGGACAAATTCAAAGTAGTTGAAGGTCTGCTCTGCACGGGTGTCGATTATGAACACGTGAGGAAGCGAGGCAACGGACGATTTTTCGGATTCGTAAAGGGTGTTTTCATCGCCGTCCACAAGGCTGTTCATTTCGCCCTTGCCTGCGGGTGCGGAGAGAACCTGCCATTCGTAATTGGAAGCGCGGTAGTCGAGAGTGGCGTTCTTTATGCTGTCCACAAAACGCGGCTGCCAGCCCTTGAAGCCGTCCACGACCTCGAGTTCATCGTCGTCCACGCCCGCGCAGATTATGCTGTCCGCGGGGAGCGGGATTATCTCGTCCGAACCCGAACGTTTGACGCCGATGGTCATGTGTCCCAGACCGCCCCAGTTGACGAGGTGGCAGTCCGCAAACACCGTTTCGCCCTTGTTCAAGTGGGTGGTTACGGGGTCGTATGTAGTGAAAGATTTGGTGTCTTTCTTTACGTTTACCGTGCCTATTTTATCGCCGCTTATGCTGCTCTTGAAGAGGTTGACTTCGGCAGCGTCGTCGGCCTTGACGTAGAAGGTGTAGGTGTCGGTTTCGGGCACGCGGTACTTGAGTTGGAGGTGGTAATATTCCATCTCGTTGTGGGTAAATTCGAGACCCGCGGAAGGCGTGCTTATCGTGTAATCGTAGGATTCGTCGTTGTATTTCTCTTTAACCTGAGCAACGGTGGGGTTCTGCCCGTTCCAATCGGATTTGGTGCCGATGTAGTGGACGACGCCCGAGAGCCCCCTGTAAACGAGGCGCATGTTGACGTTGAGCGTAACGCGCCTGCCCCCTTCGGTGGCGACTATTATGTCAAAACGGTCGTATTCGGTGGCATTTTCGGGCGGCGTGTAAGTAACCTTGCGGGTTGCGGAGTCAAAAACCGCATGGCCGTGCACGGCGTCCGTAACGGAGATTATGTCCACCTGACCCGGGGAGGAGAAGTCGTCGGTGCCGAGTTCGAACACGGTGGGAAGTTTGCCGTTCACGTCGTACTTGCGGGCCGTTTCGTGCCCGTCGATGCCGTTCGCCCAGCGGTACGCCACGGGGACGAAGGTGGGAAGGTTCTGCAAAAATTCGAGTTGGCTGTCGGTAAACATGTTCTCGTCGATCTTGGCAAAGTAGTTTGTGTTTACCCAATTCAAGATGTTCACCCTGTCCACCACGCCAATGCGGTAGACGAAGTCGGCACGCTTGTTGGAGCAGTAAGCGGGGTTCATCTTGTAGGTGTAGAACATGTCTACAAACTTGTCGGGGCCGATACTGTGCAACAGCGTTGCGTACATGGACAGTTGGTCGAAGTGTGCGCCGTCCCCTTCGTTTATCTGGCCGTAGTCCTCTATCTGAACCATCTGGCCGGTCTTTTTATCTTTATATTTCTGAGTTATATGTTGCGAGCGTTCTATCGCGGTGAAGGGGTGAACGTATTCGCCGTGCTCCACTTTTATGACACGGGTGTCCATGTTGCAGAGCATGCTGTAGATGAGAAGGATGAGCGTGTTGTTCCACACTTCTCCGTCGCCGTCGCAAAAGCCCCAGTTGACGCCGTGCGTCTTGGCCTGAAAGTGCCCGAGTTCGTGCAGGGTGCCCCAGTTGCCGCTTGTGGTGAGTTGCTCGTAGTTCATGCAGATGGGGAACCAATATTCGGGCTGTGCGCAGAAGTTGGAGTTGAGGGCCACCGCTTCGCCCGCGGGTACGTGCAGGTCGTAGCACATGGTCATGTTGTAGTTGTAATCCCTGCCGTTGAGGGAGATGTCGATCGCAAAGACGCTGTGCCAGAAGTAGGCAAGTTTTTCTATGTCGTCGCATTTGCGCATGGCGTCCGCAGGGCCGATGAGCTGGCCGTTTTCAACATCCAGCGTGGCTATGGCGCCCGGAGCGGAACGGAGTTGGTCTTCAAACTCTTTAACGGTGGTTACGCCGAGGACGAAGTGCGGGGTGAGCACGGCGCCCGTTATTTCAAGGTCAACGGCGTCGGTCGTGGGCCTTATGTACAGAGGGCCGCCGAACATGCTGCCGATCTTAACTTCGGTCTCCTCCCCCGTTCCCACTATGTTGAAGGTGGTGCCCATGCAGGGAATCTTCTGGTTCTGCCACTGCCACTGGCCGTGCAGACCGTAGTTGAACTGCGTGAAGTTGGGTTTTCTGTTTTCTTTTTGGGCTTGCTTGGCCTCGTTTACTATCTTGGTGTCCCAATAGTCGAGGTAATCTTCCATCTTGCCAAAGCCGCTGCCGTCCTCTCTGTAACCGAGGTACCCCATCGTGTCCTCGTGATGGGTGTAAAGGCTGACGGTTTCGCCCGCTTTAAGCCCCTTTATCTTGACCGTGGCCACTTCTCCGGGCACGAGGTAAAGGCCCGTTGTCATGGGAGAACGGTAGATGGGGTCGGTGATTATGTGCATCTTTACAGCCTTGGCGTCGTCGGGGATTCTGCCGTAGATGTAGTCGGCTGCGGGGTGCTTTTTAAGCTCGTCTTTGCGGATTATTTCGTTGACGTGGGTGTTGAAATAATACGCCTGACGGAGCAGCATGTATTTGGTAAATTCCGAAAAATATTTCTGGACAACTTTGTCGTCGGCATTCTTTTCCGAACGGGCAAGGTCCCTCATCGGGTACATCGGGTGGTCCTTGTTGCCGACCTGAAGCTGGGAATTTTCGGCAAAGTTTATCTCGGCAAGTTCGTGCATTTTTTTGCCCGACTTGAAGTCCAGCATTTCGTAGGTGTTGGGCAGGACGTCGGCGGGTTCGCGCTCGATGTTGTCCTGCAGAATCTCCATGATGGGCTGCCTTACGGTAACGCGCCTGCCGCGTATGTCGTCGAGACTGTTGACCGACAGCCCCTCGTCTATCTCCTCGGGACGGATGACGCCCTCGGTCTGTTCGGCGGGGACAGCGGGCTGCGCGGCGGTTTCTTCCGCGGCGGCGGTTTGGGAAGCGGCAAACGCCGTAAGCCCCGTGCGCGCGGGCAGCGACGCGATGTTGCCGAGGCAAAGCGCCGCGGCGAGCAGCAGACAGAAGCAATTTTTAACGATGTGCTTTTTCATACGGTTTTCCTGCATTTTCAGCGTATGCGGGCTGCGGAGCGTTTGTCTCTTCCGCCGATCGGGTCGGGGTGTTTATCCCGCCGCCTGTCGGTGGGGAAGTTGCCTTTTCCTCCGCCCTTGGGTCGGGGTGTTTCTCCCGCCGCCTGAGCACAAGCCGAAAATTCCCATATATTTTTTTACTATATATTAGCATAACCCCGTGGGCAAGTCAACGGAAAAATCGTGATTTTATCTTGTTTTTTGGCTATTTTCATACTTTTTCGCGTTTTTTTCATGGTCTTTCCCCCTTTTCACATACTCTTTCGCATTTTGCCCACACTTTTTCGCATTGTTCACATAGTCTTTCTCGGTTTTTTCATACAAGCCCCGCACGGCGTCGTGCGCCCGCCGCCGTCCGAAAAGAAAACCCTCCCGATGGTATCGGGAGGGTTTTTAGGTTTGGGTTTTGAGTTATTTTATAATGTCAAGGTTTTTGGCAAGTATGCGCAAATGACAAGATGACGGAAAAGTCACTTTTGGTCGAAGGCGCCCGATTCGATGAGGCGGCAGAGGTCGTTGACCCTGTCCTTCATGTAATCGGCCATGCCGTTTCTGTCCAAGCCCATGGCGTTAAGCCGTGAAAGGGTTACGCTTTCGCCGACGGCGATTATCCCCTTTTTGCGGTGCAAGTAGACGGGGCGGACGGGAATGTCCTTGCCGTTCTTTTTGAAGTAACTTTCCATAACCAGCACGAAGCCCGAAAAGAAACTTGTGATTTCCTTTTTATAGCCCGCGTCGGAATCTTCGGGAAAGATGAGCAGGGCGGTGTTGTCGTTGAGCACTTCTACGCTCTTGCGGACGGTTTTCACGAGGCGCATGTCGGGATAAGTCGGCAAAAACTTCATTCCCTTGTAGAAGAACTTGGAAAAGTACGCCTCGAAAAACGCCTTGAACGCCGCCTTTCTTTTGCCGAAGCCGTTTTTGCGTATGTACAGCACGTCTCGCAGATAGGCGCGGCGTTCGGCATAACTGCCGAGCATCTGGTAGGCTCCCCACTTTACGGTGTCTACCGAAAAGAATATGTCGTATATGACAGGCCCCATCTTGTTGGCGTGGTTGCCAAGGTACAGACAGTTGTCCTGCACCTCTCCCCCTATCGCGACGACCCGCTTTTTGTGCATGAAGAACTTCATGATCCGTTTTATAAAACGGTAGAAGGGCTGTTTGCGTTTGGGCGGGCTGTATTCTATGACCACCGCGGTTACTTGACCTCTTTGCCGTAACCGTGGACGGCTATGGTTCCGGGACCTGCGGAAGCGCCGATGACGGGGCCTATCTTGCGGATTTCTATGGTTTCTCCGGGGAGGCGGGCTGCGAGGGCTTCCTTTACGGTAACGGCATCTTCCTCACAGTCGGCATGGGCGATGACTATCAGTTGGTAGGGGTCGTTCTCGTAAGAGGCCGTGAACAACTCGACGAGACGGGCGAGGGAGTTCTTTCTCCCCTTGACCTTCTCTATGGGGGTGTTCTGGCCGTTTACGTCGGAGATTATGATGGGCTTTATCTGCAGCATTCCGCCGAAAACGGCGCTGGTTGCGCTGACCCTGCCCGCACGTTTGAGGTAAGTGAGGCTCTCCACCGTGATGAACTGGTTCATCCTCTGCTTGTTGGCCTCTATGTACTCCGCCGTTTCGGTAACGCTCTTGCCCTCTTCGCGCAGTCTCGACGCGGTTATGCACAACAGACCGAGACCCCAGCAGGAATTGCGGCTGTCTATGCACACGACCTGCGCTTCGGGATATTTTTCCATTATCTTGTCGCGGGCTACAAGGCTGCCCTTGTAAGAACTTGAAAGGGCGGACGAGCAGGAGATGGACAGCACGTCGTAACCTTGGGTAACGTACTGTTCAAAAGCGGTGTAATATTCGCTTTCGTTGACCTGTGCCGTCTTTATCCTGACGCCGTCGCGCATGAGATTGTAAAAATCTTTGTAAGAGATCTCTTCGAAATCCAGATTTGCGGCAATGTCCTTATCCTCGTAGAGCACGCGCATGGGAAGGTAGGTGATGTCGTACTTTTCCCTCGTTTCTCTGTCGAGGTCGGAACAAGAATCGGTAACGATGATGAATTTACTCATATTTAACTCCTTGGGGTTTTTTATATTTTTGTTTTTTTTATTGCGGGTTTGGGGGGCGTTGCCCACCTCAGCCTCACTCCGTTCGGCAGCCCCTCCTCGGGAGGGGCCATTGTGCGGTAGATTTATTGCGGGTTTGGGGGCTTGAGGGTTTGGGGGGATGTTGCCCACCTCAGCCTCACTCCGTTCGGCAGCCCCTCCTCGGGAGGGGCCATTGTGCG